>JBMYRC010000107.1:0-15436 GCA_049601975.1 Alphaproteobacteria bacterium
CGTTAGATATTCAGATTGGATAACTCGCGGCCGCACCGCGACGGTACATGGCGACAGTCGGCCGCGTGTCACCGGCGGGTTGATAATAGATGTCGATCTCCGCGACGGCATCTTGCCAGGCGCGAGCGTCCGCTTCCTTTGTGACTTCCAGCGCATCGATACCGCAGCGCCGCATGAAATCGAACTGATCTCGCAGAATGTTACCTCTCGCCCGCAGTTCACCGCGATATCCGTACCGTTCGCGCAGCAAACGTGCCTGTGAGTAAGGACGGCCGTCGGTAAAACTATCGAATTGAAGGCAAATCACCGAAAATCGGTGCAGGTCGTCCGCCACGTTGGCTGGCTCCACCCCCGCATCGAACTGGAGCCCGAGCGGCATATTGCATGCGGCCAGCGATGCTCGATCCCGGTGCCATCGTGTGACACTTACAATGATGGGTCCGGAGGGCAGCGTGTCATCGTCATTCAGATGCTGCCATGTGTCATTTGACGTTTGTCCATCTTTAAGCAGTACCATAGAGAGCCTCCTTGAAAGGCGCCTCGCCGAGACGGTTGTAAGTTTCGATGAACCGCTCCCCGCTGTGACGCTCGTTGAGATAGGTATCGACGACCGTTTCAACCGCATTGACGATATCCGCGCTCGAGAACGCTGGCCCGACGATCTTGCCGATACTGGTATCGCTCTCCGGATTACCGCCGAGGGTGATCTGGTAGTATTCTTCGCCTTTCCGGTCGACGCCGAGAATACCGATATGGCCCACATGATGATGTCCGCAGGCGTTGATGCAGCCGGAAATCTTGACCGCCAATTCGCCAATATCGTGCTGCCGCTCTAGAGCGGCGAAGCGCTCGCTGATGCGTTGCGAAATTGGAATTGAGCGCGCATTCGCCAAGCTGCAGAAGTCGAGACCCGGACAGGCGATGATGTCAGTGACGAGGCCGATATTTCCCGTCGCAAGTTCCGCATCCGCTAACAAACCCCAAATTTCATAAAGGTCGGCTTGGCGGATATGGGGCAAGACAAGGTTCTGCGTGTGACTCACGCGAATGTCGCCGAATCCGAACCGCTCCGCGATATCCGCAACGCTATCCATTTGTGCCGCGGTGGCATCTCCCGGCACACCGCCGATCGGCTTGAGCGATATATTGACGATTGCATATCCGGGCGACCGATGGGGTACTACGTTTCGTTGCGCCCAAAGATCGAAGGCGCGGTCTTTCGCACGCAGTTCGGCGAGCAGTGGCTCGTCTCCCTCAAACGCCTCGAAAGCGGGTGCGGCGAAGTAATCCCCAATGCGGGCAATGTCAGCCGCGGGCAGACGCAATGCGCCGTCGCGGATGTCGTGCCACTCACGTTCGACCGCATCGGTGAAAGCATCTAATCCCAGTTCGTGAACTAGTATCTTGATGCGGGCTTTGAATTTGTTATCGCGCCTTCCGAAACGATTATAGACGCGCAGGATTGCCTCTGCATAAGACAGCAAATCTTTCTTGGGAAGGAAACCGCGGATTGTCTTGCCGATCATTGGGGTGCGGCCTTGGCCTCCACCGACGATGACTTCGAAGCCGACGGTCCCTGCCGCATCGCGTTTCAAAACCAAGCCGATGTCGTGGACCCGGACCGCGGCTCTGTCCTGCGGTGAGCCGCTGATAGCGAACTTGAATTTTCGCGGCAGGAAGGAAAATTCCGGATGCAGCGTTGACCATTGCCGCATGATTTCCGCATAGATGCGCGGGTCTTCAATCTCATCCCCTGCCGCTCCGGCGTAATGATCGGCGGTGATGTTCCGAATAACGTTGCCACTGGTTTGAATGGCGTGCATCTCGACCTCGGCGAGTTCGGCCAATATATCCGGTGTTTCCTCCAACTTCGGCCAATTGAATTGTATGTTTTGACGTGTGGTGAAGTGGCCGTAACCCCGATCGTACCGCCGCGCGATTTCCGCGAGCCGCCGCATCTGTATTGACGAGAGCGTGCCGTACGGGATAGCGACCCGCAGCATATATGCATGCAGTTGTAAGTAGAGGCCGTTCATGAGCCGTAGTGGGCGAAATTCCTCCTCGCTGAGATCGCCGGTCAAGCGGCGCTCCACTTGTCCGCGGAATTGTTGGACCCGCTCTTGGACCAATGCATGGTCGAATTCGTCATAGCGATACATTTGATGTCTCCTCGCTGATTTGTGTTTCGACGCTGGGTCCGTTGACGCGCAGCCATTCTCGGTAACGGGTCGGATAGGGCCGGTCATCGCGAAATTCGGCGTCGATTAGATAGGGTCCGACGACAAGGCTTGATGATGTTTCCAACATCAGCTTTAGAGCGGTTTCCTCGTCGACCGTCGATGCGGTTCGGGCGTTTTCAATCTCGCCGATCCAATGACCGGTAGTGGATAGAAAGACGACCAATCCATCCGTCAGTCGGTTCGCTGTTGCGATTTTTACAGACATGTCTTCTTCCTTTATCCGGTGGCGGCCAAACTGGACGCCACCTCAATGGAGTGTTCGTTTGAGAGTTCGGCGACGGCCCCGATCACCACGACTGCCGGTCCGGTTACTGTTTCGTTGTGTAGAACGTCCGCTACGTCAGCCAATGAAGACCGCAATACGCGCTGCTCGGGCCTCGTACCGTTCTCGATGACAGCGACCGATGTGCTTCCCGGCAATCCCCCATCGATCAGCCGCGTTGAAATTTCACGGGCGGTTGACACCCCCATATACAGCGCAAGCGTTTGTTCGCCGTCCGCAAATTGCCGCCAATCGATGTTCGGCAGGCTGTTTGTGGCCTGGCCGGTCACGAAGGTGACGGCGGACGAGGTTCCGCGATGCGTCAGGGGGATGCCCGCGGCGGCGGCGCAACCGCTGGCGGCAGTAATACCTGGGACGATTTCGACGAAGATGCCGCGTCGACGTAAGTATTCCTGCTCCTCACCGCCCCTACCGAAGATGAATGGATCGCCACCTTTCAGTCGTACGACGCGTTGTCCGAGCTGGGCGCGTTCCGCCAGAAGAGCATTGATGGCATCTTGGCCCATGCCGTGATTGGCGGGTTGCTTGCCCGCGAAGATCAGTTCCGCGTCTCGCCGCGCGCGATCTAGAATCGACGGGCCGATAAGCCGGTCGTAGACGATTACGTCAGCTTCCTGCAGGCATCGAGCCGCCTTTAGCGTCAATGAATCCGGATCGCCAGGCCCCGCGCCGACAATCGCAACCGTGCCCTGGTGTTTTGGTACCGGACGATTGAGCAGGGCCATGGTTTCCCTTGCCGCGACTGTTTCGTCGCCGGCCAGCACTTTCTCGGCAATGGCGGAGGAAAAGAACTCCTCCCAGAAATGGCGGCGCGCCTCGATCCGCGTAAATACGGAGGCGACGGATTCTCGAAATCCGGCGGCGAAACGGGCTAATTGTCCCAGATTGGCGGGCAGCAGGATCTCGATTTGAGCACGAATGCGACGGGCAAGGAGGGGGGCGGTCCCGTCAGTCGAAATTCCGACCAAGATGGGGGATCGATCAACTAAAGCTGGAAGATTGAAGCTTGAGAGTTCTGGTTTGTCTGGAACGTTGACGGGTATATTGCGTATCTGTGCGGCTGTTGCGATCTCTCTGTCGATATCGTCGCGGCCAGTGGCAGCGAATATAATGCCGACACCGTCAAGGTCGTCCGGTCGATACTCCCTTAGAGCCAGTGTTACCGCCCCGCTCGTAGCCAAAGCACGGATTTCGGGCCTTACAGTGGGCGCGACGACGATCAGCTTCACGGTGGTTTTGAGAAGTAATCGAGCCTTTCGCAAGGCGAGGTCACCGCCCCCAACAATCAAAGCTTTCTGGTCGGCGAGGTTCAAACTAATGAGAAGAGTGTTCATGCGTCGTCGTTCCAAATTGGGGGTGCATCGGAATTCGTGAATGTAGAATAAGCATCGATTACCACGCGGGGACAAATAAAAAACACGAATGTAATGTTAAATAAATATAATACATAAATAAAAATGTATTATATGCGTTAATTTGGCTAGTGGTGGCCTGCGCGGTACCGAGCTAATGTCACGGCATGACGGAGAAACGAGATTCAATAACGGAGAATCCGCGCGCATTGATTATCTGGCTGGTGTCTTGCGCTACGATGGTTGCCGCCATGATGCTCATCGGTGCGGTCACGCGGTTAACTGAATCCGGTCTTTCGATGGTGGAATGGCGACCGCTGATCGGCGCGTTGCCGCCATTGTCGACGCCGGAATGGGAACGCATCTTCGACCTTTATCGGAAAACCTCCGAATACCGGTTGGAGAATGCCGGCATGTCGCTGTCCGAATTCAAAACCATATTCTGGTGGGAATTCATCCATCGGCTTTGGGGCCGTCTGATCGGCGTCGCATTCGGCGTGCCGCTGATTTGGTACTGGTGGCGTGGATATATTCCGCGCCGGTTACAGCTGCATTTGATTGCATTGTTCGTGCTGGGCGGTGCGCAAGGGATCATCGGCTGGTGGATGGTTAAAAGTGGTTTTGTCGACCGTCATGATGTGAGCCAGTACCGATTAACCGTCCACCTCTCCATGGCGTTTTTAATTCTGGGATACATGCTGTGGCTGGTCGCCGACCTTGCGACAGGGACAATTGCCGGGCGGCGCCCGCCCGATTGGTTGCGCCATTCATTGAGCACGGTATTGATCGCGGTTTTCGTGACGGTAATGTCGGGTGGCCTCGTCGCCGGTCTTGGGGCCGGATTCGACTATAATACTTGGCCGTTGATCGCAGGGGCTTGGGTACCGAGTGATGTGTTCGGCACGATCCCCTTCTGGAGTGCTGCGTTCGAGGATATTCTGACCGTTCAATTCGATCATCGGATGCTCGCCTATGCGACCGTCACAGGTGTGTTGTGTACCTGCGGCCTCGGATATCGAGTGGCCCAATCAAGATGGCAGAAGCTGATTCTGATATTGTTCGCGGGATTAGCCTTTATGCAATTTTTACTGGGGATAGCGACCCTATTGAGTGTCGTAGCCATTCCCCTCGCGGTTATGCATCAGGCCGGGGCGATCTTATTATTTTCGGCCGCAATCCTAGCTCGCCAAGCATTCCACCACGATGGATAGTGATAGGCGTTCCCTGAATCGATCCATCTAACTATATCGCGCAATAATGTTTCGAAGATTTTCGGTGTATGAACGATTGTTATAAACAATCTATGGGAATGAAAACAAAATTTTAAAATTTATGAATTCTGCACTGCAAAATTAATAATAACGCCGAATGGGAGCTTAAGTTCCGAAAACCAGTGGATTAATTATTGAAATCAGAAAGCTTCACACATATATTGTGCAGTGCAGCATATGGTTTGCCCAGGTATGTTGTCGCAGCGGTCGGCTTTGCCGCCTATGCGATTTATTGGGCGTTTCCTCCCTAGACTTGGGCCGCGCATGTCGCGGCCCCTTTTTTGTCTGAAGGTATCAGGTGTTAACCGTCTGCCATCCGCCGCTCTCGATGCGGCAAGCTGCTTCCTCAATTTTCTGCGTTTCGTCTTCAATGTTAATTGTAGCGACGTAGGAGCGGCAGTTTTTCCCGTCGTTACTGATATAATCGCGGACAGGCGTAAAAGTTCCCCAGGCGCCCTTTCCTTTTTCGCCCCATGCAATCGACTGCCCTTGTTCGGCTTCGTCGAGTGCCTTGAAGGCCGTGCTATCGAGTTTCTCGCGGTCATGCGGCAACAGTCGATCGGAAAGATAATAGCCGACGGCGGCGCCACCGACGCCCACCAAGCTGGCGGCGACGAACTTGTCGGTAAATTCCCCGCCGACGCCGAAATATGCCATCACGCCGCCGGCCCCCATTCCAAACAAGGTGGCAAGGGCTCGCTTATTGTCGCGGTCGCCCATTTCACAGCTGGCGATGCCGAGCGCCAAGATAAGAATCGCAATACGTTTCATCGTCCACACTCCATTAACGT
This sequence comes from Alphaproteobacteria bacterium, assembly GCA_049601975.1. Classification (GTDB taxonomy): domain Bacteria; phylum Pseudomonadota; class Alphaproteobacteria; order UBA8366; family UBA8366; genus UBA6544. The sequence continues at coordinate 5,938 of JBMYRC010000107.1, forward strand.
AAAATTAGCGCGCAAAATTTCGGCCAGTTATACGTTTTGAACGGGTCGCAATGGCAAAAAATAGTATAACATACGGTTAATGCAAAGAATTTCATTAAAAACGTTGTTCCGGATGAATGCGTCACCTGTTCGGGTTTTGCCAGTAATCGTCGTTTTCTGCCTCGTCAGTTGTGCGGGAACGACGAGTTGGGAGAATAGGAATATTGATCAATCCCTATGGTCACGGGATCAATCTCACTGCCGCCGCGATTCAGAAAAACGTGCGGGTGTCGAACAAGAGAGAGAATTAGGCCGGTCCGGGACTATCGGCCGCCAGGGCAGTTATCGGAATGAAATGATACGTTACGATTCGTCGCGTTATGCGCTGCAACTATATGAAGCGTGTTTGCGCGCTCGGGGGTATCAAAAAGTTGAAAGTGATCGTCGGTAATACCATTCCGGCCGAAACTGGCGAGCGGAGAAGCGGCGTGATATACGTCCGGCAACATCGGAGATTTTAAGAATTGTGACCGACGGAAGCGTTACAGTTAAGCGGCATACATCGACAGCGGAGCTATCGCAGCGCATCTATCGCTACTACCTCCGAGGACAATTGAAATCGATTGTCATCGCGATTGTTTGCATGATCATTACTGCCGCCGCGATAGCGGCAATGGCCAAGCTTGTTGAGCCGGCGCTGAACAATTTGTTGGTCAAACCGGATAAAAATCTTCTCTGGCTGTTACCGTTAGGTTTCATTGTGACAGCGATGGTGAAGGGTTCGGCGAACTATGTTCAAACCATCCTGATGCAGAAGGTCGGCCTGCGAATGATCGTCATGATGCAGGACCAAATGTTCGACCGCATCATGTCCGCCGATCTTACCTATATCCAAAGCGATTCGACGGGCCGGCAAATGACCCGTTTTACAAATGATGTCCAATTTCTTCGGGATGCGACGGTAAAGGCCTTCACTGGAATTGGACGTGAATTGATGACGGTCCTCTTCCTTGGGGGCGTGATGATCCAATTAAACTGGGAGATGGCGCTCATTGCTCTTGTATTTATGCCGATCAGTATTTTTCCGATTGTTTATATCGGACGTCGGCTTCGTCGAATCTCACGGAACACCCAGGAATCAATAGGAACGGTCGCCAGTTATTTGGATGACGTGTTTAAAGCCGCGCGGGAAGTTAAAGCGTACGGAACCGAGGAATACGAACGCTCGCGCGGCCACGAATTTTTCGAAAGTGTCTTCAATCATTTCCTGAAGGCCGGTAAAACGCGTGCCCGAATGTCTCCGATTTTGGAGACAATGAGCGGTTTCGCCCTAGCGGCCGTCTTGGCCTGGGGTGGGCATCAAGTGCTTGCGGAAGCGACTGACGTGGGCGAATTCATGGCGTTTTTCACAGCGGCTATGCTGGCGTATCAACCGGTGAGAAGCCTAGCCAATCTGAATGCAAGTCTGCAATTGGGGCTCGCGGCGGCCGACCGTATCTTTCATCTTCTCGATTATGAACCGAAAATTATCGACGCGCCCGATGCCAAACAGTTGCAGTTGCAAGATGGCGGTGTCTCGTTTGACCGTGTGAATTTCTCGTATGACGCCGAGAAATTGGCCCTGAAGGACACCACGATCACTTTCGCCGCGGGCAAGACGACGGCGCTTGTCGGGCCATCGGGAGCGGGAAAGTCGACCATCCTAAATTTGATCCCGCGATTTTACGATGCTCAGGGCGGCAGGGTCCTGATCGACGGCCAAGACATCAGTAAGCTAACAATCGAATCGCTGCGGAAATCTATAGCATTGGTGAGTCAAGAAGTGACGATGTTCAACGACACTGTTCGGGCGAACATTGCGTATGCGCGGGAGGGAGCAAGCGACACGGACGTTATTGACGCTGCCAAGGCCGCTGCGGCGCATGAATTCATCATGGAGCTTCCCCTCGGCTATGACACGATGGTCGGGGAGCGCGGACTCCGCCTGTCGGGCGGTCAACGCCAACGAATATCGATTGCCCGCGCAATGTTGAAGAATGCGCCAATTTTATTGCTCGATGAGGCAACGTCGTCGTTGGATAGTGAATCCGAACACCAAGTTCATACCGCGTTGACCCGTCTCATGCAGGGACGGACCACCATTGTTATCGCGCATCGGTTGTCGACTGTATCGGACGCCGATTGCATCTACGTGTTGGAGAGGGGACGCGTGGTTGAATCCGGAACACATACGGAATTGTATTCACACGACGGGCTGTATGCCCATTATTGCCGTATGCAATTGGATGACGGACAATCACTAAAGGTTCCGTCGGAGGTAGCAATGGCACGAGGCGGTTCGATTGATTAAGCGCATACTTTCTTCGGGCGTCGTCCGCAAATCACTTACATGGGTCGCGGCGCAATATATCAAATTTGTCTGGATTTCTGGCCGTTGGCGTATTGTCGGCGAAGAAGTACCGGACGGATTTTTGAGCAACGGCCAACCGTTCATCGTTGCGTTTTGGCATGGCCGATTGATCATGATGGCGTTTTCTTGGAAGCGTTGTGATCTCGTGAATATGTTGATCTCCGGCCATCGTGACGGTCAGCTGGTGTCCGGAATGATGTCTCATTTTGGCTCGAAGACAGTTTTCGGCTCCTCGACGCGGGGCGGTGCCGCAGCCTTCATTCAATTGGCGCGCCTGTTGAGAAATGGTGAGATCGTTGGGATCACACCGGACGGACCGAAAGGGCCGCGCATGCGTGCCAATGACGGTGTCATAGCGCTGGCAAAAGTAACTGGGGCGCCGATATTACCGCTAACGTTTTCCGCGTCGTTGCGCTATGTACTTAAGAGTTGGGACAGGTTCCTCCTGCCGTTTCCCTTCGGACGGGGCGTATTTCTATGGGGGGAGCCAATCTATGTCTCGAAAAACGCGGATAATATGGAAATGAGTGAAAAACGCGTTGAACTTGAACATGCTTTGCTCAAGCTGACGCAAAGGGCGGATTGGCTCATGAACCGCCCTGATGTCGAGCCCGCTCCGCTGACCTCGGAAGCCGGTTGATTGCCCGATGAGCCCGCTCTGGCTCTACCGCCTATTTACCAATGTCGGCGGACCACTGGTCGACGGATTGTTGCGCCGCCGCTTGTCCCAAGGGAAGGAAGATGCGGTTCGGATTTCCGAACGCCGTGGTATCGCTAGCCGACGCCGGCCCAACGGTAAGCTGATTTGGATTCATGCTGCCAGTGTGGGTGAATCGCAATCGTCTTTGGCGCTCATCGCGAAATTACTTGAGGCCGAACCGGAAACCCATGTCCTACAGACGACTGGAACGCTGACTTCCGCCCATCTCATGCAGGAACGGTTGCCGCCGAGAAGTTTCCATCAATTCGCGCCCGTCGACCGATTGCCGTGGGTCAGAACTTTCCTCGATCATTGGCAGCCCGATATCGCGCTATGGATGGAATCGGAACTGTGGCCCAACTTGGTGCAGGAGACGGCGCGCCGAAACATTCCCAGCGTATTGGTCAATGCGCGCATGTCTCGGCGTAGTTTCGGTCGCTGGCAGCGGTTTTCGGGCACAGCGCGCCATCTCTTGGGTACTTTTTCCCTTTGCCTAGCGCAGACCGAAGAGCAAGCGGACTTCTTGCGTCGTCTCGGTGCTTCGCCGGTAAAATATCTCGGTAATCTAAAATTTTCAGCGGAGGCTCTGCCGGTTGACTTGTCCGCCTTGGACGCAGTTAAAGGCGAACTCGGCGAGCGCCCCTTGTGGCTGGCTGCGAGCACGCATCCGGGTGAAGAGGAAATGGCGGCGGACGTACACGACCACCTATCGGCGGAGTGGCCGGATATTCTGACCGTTATTGTTCCCCGTCATCCGATCCGTGGCCACGAGATCGCGAAGGCACTGCGCGCGCGGGGCCTCTCCGTATCGTTAAAATCATCGGGAGACGGTTTAACCGGCGATGTTTACGTGGCTGACACGCTTGGGGAATTGGGGTTCTTCTACCGATTGTCGACCATTGCTTTCATCGGTGGCAGCATGGCGTCCTATGGCGGACATAATCCGCTTGAGGCAGCACAGCTCGACTGTGCGGTTGTTCTAGGGCCGGATATGGGAAATTTCACGACGGTGGCGCGCGAATTGTTGGATGCAGGAGGGGCGCAGCAAGTGAATGATGCGGGAGCGGTCGCAGCGGCTGTCGCCGAACTGCTGCGCGATCCGGCGGCCCGGCAGGAACAAGCCGGGGCCGCGGCACGGGTCGCCTCTGAAAATGCGGATGCGGGCATGCGCATACATGAAGAGATCGCCGATTTGATGAACGGTGAATAGAAGATGCAAGCACCAGGTTTTTGGGGAAATGACGGCGTTATGTCCCAGTTGCTCGCGCCCATTGGCTGGATTTATGGTCTAGCGACGACGGTGCGATGGCGGTACTCGACACCGTATTGCGCCAAGCGGCCCATTGTGTGTGTTGGAAACCTGGTCACGGGCGGCGCTGGAAAGACGCCGGTCGCTTTAGCGATCGTGGATTGGTATCTCGCAAAAGGACTCTCGCCGCATTTCCTGACGCGCGGATACGGCGGCCGTTTGGCGGGTCCACTTCAGGTCAATTTGCAAACGCATGGTGCGGCGGATGTCGGAGACGAAGCCTTGCTGCTTGCTCGTAAGGCGCCGACCTGGGTCTCCCGCGGGCGCGCCGCAGGGGCAAAGGCAGCGATTGCGGCCGGCGCGGATATCGTCGTCATGGATGACGGTTTTCAGAATCCCGGTTTGTATAAGGATTTATCGGTCGTCGTTGTCGACGGTGGTTACGGCATCGGCAATGGGCGGGTCATGCCGGCGGGACCGTTGCGGGAATTTTTGAAAGACGGGCTATCGCGCACCGACGCTATGGTTATACTTGGCCAAAACCGAGCCTTTAAGCTGACCGCGAACATGCCGACTATAGACGCCTCCCTGGTGCCCGAAGCCACTTCCTTACTGTCGGATTCCCGTCCCGTCGTCGCTTTCGCGGGAATCGGGCGACCGCAAAAATTCTTCGACACGCTTTCCGATATGGGGTTTGAAATCGCTGTAGCGAAGCCGTTCACCGACCATCACGCTTATAGCGACAGGGAGGTATCGGCGCTAAAGTCGCTGGCATCGGAAAATGGTGCACGGTTAGTCACGACCGAGAAAGATTTTGTACGCCTCGACCCTGCGAATGCGGAAGGTATTGAGGTTGTTAAGGTCGCTGTCGAATGGGGAGATAGCGCGGGTATCGACCGCATTTTGTCCACGGTCATCTCCAATGGCTGATCGTGGGCCCATTGCCCGCTTCTGGGTGCGTCGATTCTTGTATCCGCTACAGGCGCTGTTGATTGGCTCACTCTATTATTCTGTCCGGGCTTTACCGTTGGCGGCGGGGACCGCTATCACCAGCCTTATGTTCCGTAAAATCGGCCGGCGCATGCGAGTGGCGCGTGTTGCGGAGCAAAATGTCCGTCGGGTGTTTCCGGAACTCGACGACGCCGAAGTCGACGACTTGTTAGACAAAATTTGGGGTAATCTCGGGCAAGGTGCGGCCGAATTCTCACATCTCGACCGATTTACGGTCAACGAACCGGATTCGAGAGTTGAGTTAGTGGGCGCGGAACATCTCACCGCCATGCAGGAAAGTAGTAAGGCGGGGATCGTCTTTTCGGCGCATACGGGGAACTGGGAACTGGGTGCTCGTGTTGTCGGACAGACCGGCCTGCCGCTCGGCCAGATTTATCGCGGTGCCGATAATCCCTTCATTGATCGGTTGTTCAAGAACGCGCGCAGCAGTGAAAATACGACGCTAATCCCTAAGGGCCGCGAAGGGGCTGCAAAGATGTTGCGCTTGATGCGCGATGGGTTGCATTTCGGCGCGATGATGGATCAAAAATTGAACGAGGGCGTGCCTATTCCGTTTTTCGGTCATGATGCGATGACGGCGACCGCGCCGGTGGAAATCGCTCTGCGGACGGGGGGCTCAATCGTGCCGGTCCGTTGCATCCGATATCCGGGATCGCGCTTTCGGATTGAAATCTCGCCGCCGTTAGAGATTGAGCGTACCGACGACCGCAAAGCCGATGCGATTAAGGTGCTGGGGCAGATCAACGGCATTATAGAGGATTGGATTCGCGAGTATCCGGAGCAATGGTTCTGGCTACACCGGCGTTGGCCGAAGGAATAGATACTATTCCTATTTCGATGCGGGCATCGGAGGCACTAAGAAGGCCGGGTCAAGGCGCGCCTTGAAGAGATTGATCCGCCAATCGAGGTGCGGCCCTGTGGCGCGGCCGGTCTTGCCGATAGTTCCGATGCGCTGACCTTTGCGCACGAAATCCCCGATCTCGACCTCGATTGAATCCAAATGCAGCATGGCGGAGGTCAATCCATGACCATGGTCCAGAATTAGGGTGCCGCCGGTGTAATACATGTCCCGATGCGCGAGTGCCACGACGGCGTCCGCTGGAGAGACCACAGGCGTTCCGACGGGTGCAGCGACATCTAAGCCGAAATGTGGGCGGCGCGGCTTGCCGTTTAAAATCCGCTGGCTGCCGTAGACGCCGGAAATACGCCCCTGTGCGGGCCATATCCAGCCGCTTTCGAAATGGTCGTCGGCCGTATCTTTCGCGCGGGCCTTCGCGATGGTGGCATTTTCCGCGCGAATACGGTCGTAGACGGATTTTGGCGGGGTAACCATTTTCCGCGGCAGGCCGTCGATACGTTGGATCTGATACTGCCGTTTTCCAATCTTCAGTGGCGTGTTGATTTGCTGCCCGTCCGGCAGGCGCACCACGAGGGATGATGTGGGCCCCGCATCGCGGGAGAAGCCGATCAGAAATCGGCCCTTCGCAGAGACCCGTACAGGTCGCCCTTCGAAGGTGACTTTAGCGCCTGCCGGCACTGTCCCTTGTATGAGCCCGCCCTGCACGAATTTACCTTCCAGGCGTAAGTCATCCGCGCGGACTTCGCCAACAAACAGGATCGCCAACGCGAGGATAAGCCACGTCTTCAAAGCAGGCTGCCTTGTCGTTTGTCCGGCGGGCCCGGGTTGGTCTTCTTCGGTTTCGCGGGTGCGGCCGTTTCGGACGTGATAATCGCATTCTTGCTGCCATCGGCGAACTTAATTTCCACGGCGTCTTTCGGGTTGAGCGTCGAGGCAGCGGTGACGGGGCGTGCGTTCTCGTCGAGGACGACCGTATAGCCGCGCTCAAGAACGCGCTCGAACGAATAGCTCTCGAGCAGATCCGCGAAACGGCCCCAGCGGTTCTCCGCTTCCTTGATGTGTTGCGAGGCGGCCGCGCTGGCGCGACGGTCGAGTTCCGCCAGTACCGCGCCGCTGCCGCGAATTTGCCGTTCCAGGGAAAGTGGTGAGAGGCGTTCTCCCGCACGGATGCTGCGATCTCGTGCCTGACGGCTAAAATGGGACCAGGCAACTTTCAGGGTTTTCGCTTCTCGGGCCAAGCGGTCCTTTGCATCGTTCACTAATTGTTGTGGGCTGCGCAGGCGCGCCGCGAGGTTGCCGACTTTCTGCCGCCGCAATTGATCTTCGTTGCGCAAGCTCAATGTCAGGCGGTCGGTTAAATCGTCGAGCCGCTGTTCGTGGCCGCGCAGGGTTGAGATAGGGTCCGGCAGCCCACGCCCCAGCCCTTCGAGGCGCATCCGCCTCTCACCGATATAGCGCCCAAATCCGCTCACCATGCGGCGCGAATCATCCAAGACTTGCGCCAAAAGGTCGGAGCGGACCGGCACCGCCATTTCGGCCGCTGCCGTTGGCGTCGGCGCGCGCCTGTCCGAGGCATGATCGATCAACGTCCAATCGGTCTCGTGTCCGACGGCGGAGATTAGAGGAATCTGGGACTCAGCCACCGCCCGCACTACACATTCTTCGTTGAAGGACCAGAGATCCTCCAGGCTGCCGCCGCCGCGCGCGACGATCAGCAAATCCGGGCGCGGAATATCACTGTCTTCCGGCAGGCTGTTGAAACCGCGAATGGCGGCACTGATCTGGTCGGCCGCTTTGTCGCCCTGCACCAGGACCGGCCACAACAACACGTGGCGGGGAAACCGGTCGGCCAGGCGGTGCAGGATGTCGCGGATGACGGCACCGGTCGGCGAGGTGACGACGCCAATCACGTCGGGCAGGAAAGGCAGCTCTCGTTTGCGGTCTAAATCGAAGAGGCCTTCGGCGGCAAGCTTCTTGCGCCGCTCTTCGAGCAATTTAAGGAGTGCGCCTTCTCCAGCCAGCTCCATCGATTCGATGACCAGCTGATATTTAGAGCGCGCCGGATAGGTCGTGAGCTTCCCCGTCGCGATGATCTCTAACCCGTCTTCCGGCTGAATCGAGAGGCGTCCCGCGACACCGCGCCAGCAGACGCCGTCGATCACCGCCGAGTCGTCCTTCAGTGTCATATAGAGATGGCCAGAGGCTGCACGCTTAAAGCCGGAAACCTCGCCCCGGACCCGCACATAGGAGAATGAATCCTCGACCGTGCGCTTGAGCGCGCCGGATAACTCCGAGACGGAGTATTCGGGTAAATTCTGGGTTGCTGTCGTCGGGTTTTCAGGCATCTTGGCTATGGGCCCATGATAAATAGGGTTGGTCGCGGATGCAAAAGTATTGCGGATAGTCGAGTGAGGAAAAGATGAAAATTTTAGTGGTCGGATCAGGCGGACGAGAACATGCGCTGTGCTGGTCGATTGCGGCCTCGCCGCTATGCGACAAACTCTTTTGCGCGCCGGGTAATGCGGGCATCGCCGCCGAGGCAGAATGTGTGGCCATCGGCGCGGAGGATGTCCCGGCTTTGGTCGACTTCGCGCGCAATGAAGGCATCGATTTCGTCGTCGTCGGCCCGGAAGGACCGCTCTGCGCCGGTTTGGTCGATCGTCTTGACGAGATCGGCATAAAGGCGTTCGGCCCCAGCGCTGCTGCGGCTCAACTGGAAGGCTCGAAAGGTTTCATGAAGGACCTGTGCGCCAAATATGATATTCCGACTGCTGCCTATGGTCGCTTTTCGGATGCGGAGGCTGCGAAAGCCTATATTCGCGAACAGGGGGCGCCCATCGTGGTTAAGGCGGACGGTCTAGCGGCGGGAAAAGGTGTCACGGTCGCACAGAGCGTCGACGAAGCGCTGGCGGCGGTTGACGATGCGCTGATCGACGGTCGCTTCGGCGCGGCGGGCGCCGAGTTGGTCATCGAGGAGTTCATGGCAGGCGAGGAAGTCAGCGTCTTTGCGATTTGCGACGGCTCTCATGTGCTGATGCTCGACTCAGCGCAAGATCACAAGGCGGTTTTCGATGGCGATAAGGGCCCGAATACCGGCGGCATGGGGGCTTACAGCCCAGCTCCGATCATGGACGATGCGCTGGCGGAGGCGGCACTGAAGACGATCATCGAGCCGACCGTCGCCGCGATGCAGGCAGAAGGGTGCGCCTATAAAGGCGTGCTTTATGCCGGATTGATGGTGATGGATTCAGGCCCCAAACTGCTTGAATACAATGTCCGTTTTGGCGACCC
>JBMYRC010000108.1:0-15400 GCA_049601975.1 Alphaproteobacteria bacterium
TTCGGGCGCGTACAAGTAATATATAGATATTATTTAATTTTTAATTATAAAATTATGATTTTTATCATTATCATAAAAATAAAATGATTTAAAAATAAATATTTTTTATAATTTACTTAAATTATATTTTGTTTAACTCGGTGTATCGGTCGCGAAAACGCGGTTCCGGGGCTGGCCCTTGAACTCCACCACATTTCCGGCACCGTCCCGGCATTGCATGATCCCCTGCTCCGCTGGCTTTCCTTCGAAGGAGACACGTGGCGTCAAAACCCATTCGACATTTGTGGCGTTCAGGCGGTCCGCCATTTCTTGCCAATTATCGAGATCCAAGATCACGCCGAAATGCCGCAGTGGCGAGGTCGCACCATCAGACGGAATGGTGCCGGCGTCCTGACCCGCGTCCTTGGGCGAGAGGTGGGCGACGATATGATGGCCGAAAAAGTTGATGTCGAACCGGCCCTTGGTCTCCCGGCCGACGCTACATCCTAAAGTCTTCACATAGAAATCTTTCGCCCGGCTTAGATCGTCGACGGGGATTGAGAGATGAAAAAGCGGCTCCATGGGCAGCACCATTCTAAAAAATTAGTCCTTTACAGAGCGATCTAGAGAGCGAAGTTGGTGCTACAAGCGCAAGCGACGCAATAAAACGAGAAACAGCGATGACTGATTGCCAAAGGAAGACGATTATAATTGACGGCGACGTCCATCCCAGCGCCTTGGCGCTGCTGGAGGCGCGTCCGGATATCGAGCTGATGCGCGTACCGCTGGAAGACCATGAGGCACTATCCGCAGCAGTGACCGCCGCAAACGGCATTTTGGCGCGCTCCGCCCGCATTACACCTGAATTGGTCGCAAACGCAAACGGTCTCGAAGTGGTCTCCCGCCATGGAGTTGGATACGACCGGGTCAATGTGGAAGCGTTGAGCGCACGGAATATCCCGCTGACCGTCACCGGCACGGCGAATTCACCCTCTGTCGCGGAACACGCGATGATGTTTATGCTGGCTTGCGCCAAGCGTCTCCTCCCCACCGATCGCCGTACCAGAGAGGGCGATTTCCTGAAAGCGCGCCAGGAATTGGGGCGTGTCGAATTGTTGGAAAAGAAAGTCCTGATTATCGGCTTCGGTCGAATTGGCAAGATTGTCGCCCGGCGCTGTCAGGGTTTCGACATGGAGGTCCTGGCTTGCGATCCTTATATCGACCAACAAATCATCCGGGATGCGAGTGCGACCCCGGTTGATGATTTTCGCGATGTCCTTAGGGAAGTTGATTTCCTCACCATACACATTCCGCTTAGCGACGAGACCGAGAACCTGATCGGGGCCGAGGAATTGGCGCAGATGAAACCGTCGGCCATCCTGGTGAATTGCGCGCGCGGCGGCATCGTCAACGAAGACGCTTTGTATGAGACCTTAAAGGCAGAGAAAATATTCGGTGCCGGGATCGACGTCTTTGCGATCGAACCGACACCTGGCGATCATCCACTCTTCACCTTGGACAATGTCCTAGTGAACCCGCACGCGGCGGCCTCTGCCGTGGAATGCTTGGAGCGAATGGGCGTGCAAGCGGCGCAGAATATTCTGGATCAATTCGACGGCAAGCTCGATCCCGATATGGTCGTGAACCAGGACGTGCTTTAGCGGGACAACATCTCTTCATAGAGAGCCAGTGTTTGGGCGTTGATGATCTTCTCCGCGAAGACCGCCTCAGCGCGGTGACGTGCATTCTCGCCGAGCCGTTGGCGGAGGGCCGGGTCAAGAACGAGGCGCTCCAGCGCTTCGGCTAGCGGCTCGATGGTGCGGGCAGGGACGCGCAATCCGGTCTCGCCGTCGATGCAAACCTCACGGCACCCCGGCACGTCGGTTGCGACCATCGGTCGTCCGCAGGCTGCGGCTTCCAGCAAGGATTTTGGTAACCCTTCCCGGTAAGACGGCAGGACCGCGATATGCGACCGCGCGTATTCACCCGCGATATCCTTGGAAGGGCCAACCACCTCGACGACGCCTTCACGGTTCCACTCGGCCAAAGTGGCGCGGGGTATGGAGGCAGGATTGTCATCGGTCGGGCCGACCAATCTGACGCGAAGTTCAACCCCCTTCGCGTGAAGCAGCCGCGTCGCGGCTACTAATTCATGGATGCCTTTGTCGCGCAACATGCGGCTCACGCAAATGGCGGTTGGGATGGCGAACGGTTCCGGCACCACGGTGAATTGATCCATGTCGACCCCGGCGCCTGGGATGATGGTGAGGCGGTCGGATGAGACGCCGATCCGCTGAGTATACATCTCCACGTCATCCGGGTTTTGCAGGATGGTGCGCGTGTTCGCCCGATTCATCAGGGCACGCTGTGCCCGCGCAATAAGCGGACGTGCGGTGCGTGCAAACAGACTGTTTGAGATGAACATGAACCCCATTCCAGCGACGGCGTTCACGATGGCCGGGACGCCTGCTCGCTTAGCCGCATAGCCGCCGTATAGGATCGGTTTTAAGGCCACGTGATGGACGAGATCGGGTTTCTCGTGTCGATACAGCTTAATGATCTGTTGGATCGTGGTGAGATCGGCGAAAGGGTTGGTGCCGCTGCGCTGCATCTCAATCGGGGCGATGCGCAATCTGGCGGCATCGATCTGCGCCCGGTGATCGCTGACCCGTGTGGCAACGATCACTTCTGCACCCGCCTCCCGCGCGGCAATACCCAGTGGCAGCCGGTGAGAACAGAAATACCAATCCTCACTTACCAGGTAGATGATCTTGCGGCCTCTGAGGCTCACGCCCAACGCTCCAACCAGGCCTGGGCCTGCAGGAGGCCCCATATGCCGTGTTGATTGTTGCCTCTACCGTCGAGAAAGCCTTCCCAAGCGCTGCGTACGGCAATCGGCTCAAACAATCCGTCTTCTGCGATGCGCTGTTCATCGAGAAGACTGTCCGCCCATTCGTAGAGCGGACCTCGAAGCCATTTATCGAGCGGGATGGCGAACCCCATTTTTGGGCGGTCGATGATTTCGCGGGGAACATGGCGGTAACAAACTTCGCGGAGCAACCATTTTGTCGTCGATCCGCGAATGCGCATTTTCTTTGGCAGGGTCCAGGCGAATTCGATCAGTCGATGGTCGAGGAGCGGCACCCGGACTTCCAGACTGGTCGACATACTTGCGCGGTCGACCTTGGTGAGGATGTCGTCGGGCAAATAGGTCATGGTATCGAGAAATGCCATGCGTTCGGCAAAATCCGGAAGCTGATCCGCTGTTCGCCAAGCTTCTCCGGTGGTCTCGTTTCCCTCCATCAAAAATGAGGCGGGATAGTCCCATTGGCTAACCAACCGCCGGTAAATCGCATTTTGATCCGGTTGCCGGAATACAGAGGCCAATTTATGCATCTTGTCGCCGAGCATGCGGGGGCGGTGATCGGCGGGGAATATTTTCGCCAAGCGATCCCAGGCGGAGATGGAGAGGCTCTCTGCGGCGGCTGCGAATAATTTTCGTCGCCAGCCGCTCATTTTCGACATTCGCTGCCAAGCCTCTTCAGCGGCGACATAGCGATTATATCCGAAAAACACCTCGTCACCGCCGTCTCCGGACAGAGCCACGGTGACGTCATTGCGTGCCAATTGGGAGACGAGGCGTGTGGGCAGGGCCGAAGAATCGGCGAAGGGTTCGTCATACCAATCCGGCAATTGCGGAATAAGGTCTCGGGCCCGATTGGCGGAGAGGTAGAGTTCCGTGTGTTCGGAGCCTATATGGGACGCGACCGCGCGGGCATCACCGGCCTCGTCATAAGCGGCGTCTTCGAATCCAATGGTAAAAGTACGGATCGGTGTATCGCTTTCCGCCTGCATCAATGCGGCCACGGTGCTCGAATCAACGCCGCCCGAAAGTAAGGCTCCCAAAGGAACGTCGGCGACCATCCGACGGCGGACCGCGTCGCGCATGAGGGCTTCTGCTGAGCTGATGACCTGGTCGTCGGAAGCCTCAATCCGATCCTGTTGAATCACGTCAGCCATACTCCAGTAACGTCGGACATCGGGTTCACCGCCCGGCGTTATCGACAACAGGCTACCCGGCGGTAATTTGAAGATATCCTTATATATGGAGCGGGGGGCAGGGATGTAGTTGAAGCGAAGATATGCGGCGACCGCATCCCGGTCGATCTCCGGCTGCCATCCCTCGGTGGCGCGCAGGGCCTTTAATTCTGAGCCGAATAGGAACTGATCTCCGACGGTGCCGAAATAGAGCGGCTTGATACCAAGACGGTCGCGGATGAGCCATAATCGATGTTCGTCGCGATCCCAGAGTGCGATGGCGAACATACCGATCAATCGTTTGACTGTCTCTTCGATACCCCATCGACCGAACGCCTCGAGGATAACCTCGGTATCGGAAGTACCGCGAAACGAAACGCCGTGCTTGACCAATTCCGAGCGGAGTTCCTGATAATTATAGACTTCCCCGTTAAAGACGATGGCGTAACGTTCATCTCCCGATACCATCGGTTGGCGGCCGGATGGTGAGAGATCGATGATCGCCAAACGTCGGAATGAAAACGCCAAACCGTTCGGGGCGTCGGTCCATTGCCCGCCGGTATCGGGTCCACGATGGTACAACGCATCCGCCATGCGTTTTGCCTGCAGGGCGAGTTCGTTACCGTCAAGATTACGGTTGAGGTCGACGAGACCGGCAATGCCGCACATCGGTGTGTTCCAACGATTTTTATAGAGCCGCACTTTAGGGGGGCAGGCACGGGGTGGCAATCTGTGGAATGCCGCGCACAGTTATCTATGCGCATTTAGTTGGATTGCGGGAAGTTGTATATTGAGCTCTGATTTACGCTCTGGATAGATGCGGCGAATTGGCGCGATAATAATAATGAGAATGAGTTGCAATTACATTAAAGGTGTGGGCATTCTAAATGCGAATGATTTGCAACTGCATAAAATTTGGGTGATACATGATGAAACGGACTGAAACTAAAACATCACGGTGGAACGGTACGGCACTATTGGCAGCGATCATTGTGGGCGCGCCATTATCCTCCGGTATCGCCGTTTCCGCCGAGGTTGTTAACCTCTATTCCTATCGGCAGCCTTTTCTGATCAAACCGTTTCTCGACGAATTTACGAAGCGCTCGGGCGTCACGGTAAATGTTGTCTTTGCGAAGAAGGGGATGCTGGAACGTCTCAAACGTGAAGGCGCCAACTCCCCAGCCGACGCTGTTCTCACGACAGATATTTCCCGGCTAAAAGCGCATGCGGATGCCGGTTTACTGAAGTCCGTTCAATCCGATGAGTTGAACCGGAATATTCCGGCTCAATTTCGCGACCCAAAAGGTCATTGGTTTGGTCTGACGCTCCGTGCCCGCCTATTGGCCGTCTCGAAGGAGCGCGTCTCAGAAGGTGCGATCAAGGCTTACGAAGACCTCGCCGACCCAAAGTGGAAGGGCAAGATCTGCGTTCGTAAAGGGGGGCACGTCTATAACCGGGCCTTGGTGGCGTCCTTGATCGCGCATCATGGTGTTGAGAAGGCGGAGCAACTCGTCGGTAAGATTGTCGGGAATTTCGCACGCAAGCCGCAAGGTAATGACCGCGCGCAAGCCAAAGCCGTATTTGAGGGTGTTTGCGACATCGCAATCATCAATAACTACTACTTTGGCAAAATGAAATTTAACGAAAAGAAACCGGAACAGAAGAAATGGGCGGAGGCGTTGCGTCTCGTGTTTCCCAATCAGGAGGATCGGGGGACCCATGTGAATATATCCGGGGCGGCGGTGACGAAGCATTCTAAGAATGTTGAGAATGCCGTTAAATTAATTGAGTTCCTCAGCGCCTCCTTCGCACAGAATATGTATGCATCGACAAATTATGAGTATCCGGTCAATCCGAATGTGGATTGGAGTAATGAGGTCGTCTCTTGGGGGCGCTTTAAGGCGGATACGTTGGACTTAGCGAAGATCGCAGATTTGAGTCCTGCGGCGCAAAAATTGGCCGACCGGGTAGGTTGGCAATAAAGTTTTTTCCTGGGAGCCACGAGGTGTCTTGCTGGGTCAGCAGGCTTCGTGGCTCTCCTTCGAGAGTGTTTTTTTAACATGGTATATGCGAATGCGTCGCAATATTATAATTGAGCTGCAGTGAGACAAGAAATGTATGCATACGGAAACGAAGATATTGCCCCGAGACTTCTAAAAGAAATATCTGAATCGGAACGCCTCCTCGTCTGGTCTTACCGTCGATGGATTGCCGGAATGCGAAGTCGCGAAGAAGCCCATTGGAAGTTGGTGTGGCGCGAAGTCAATTGCATCTTTGATGCTGATTCTGCGAGATCGATCTTAGGAGGTTTGCAAAGTATCATTGCTGGGATCGGGCTTCATGCTAGGCGGACGCTACGTTTACACCCACCTTGTTGCGGGTAAATCTGCGCTGACGAGCTTTCGTTCGTAACGCTGATTGGAGCGTGTCAACGCCGCGACTACCGAACAGCCCGCGGCATCGCGGAATGGTTGGTCCAGGAAGAGGGGATGTCTGGGGTTCTAGAAGGGGCAGGGCGGATTGCCACCGTATTATCGGAGCATCGCTTGTATCTGCCGGACCGATCTTCTCGGCAAAACGAACTAAACACGATTGATGCCGAGGCGTCGTCGGAATCCCAAGAAGGCCTGTCTGATCCTGCGTTATATGAGGATCCGGCAGATTTTGCCGAACGGGCGAGGGATCGTCTTTGACACAGAGGCCTAACTGCTTAAAACAGTTCATGAATTAAGCACATAGGAAGAAATTTCCGCATGGAATCGGCAGAAATTGCCGCGCACAAGCCCTCCGGCCAAGGGCTCGCTAGATTTACCCGACCGGATATATGGACTGTCGGCGTCATCATCGTCGCTTTTATGGTCGCGATGCCTTTGGTTGCGGTTATCGGTCTTGCCCTGTCGCCGGAAGAGGAAATATGGCGGCACTTATGGGAGACCGTCTTCTGGGGGTATGTCGGAAATACGCTTGCCTTGGGTGCCGGGGTGTCAGTCGGCACGTTGTTGATCGGGGTGCCGACCGCATGGCTGGTCACGATGTGTCGCTTTCCCGGGCGCGGGATTTTCGAGTGGGCGCTATTGGTGCCGCTGGCGGTGCCAGCCTATGTCATCGCCTACACGTATACCGATATTTTGGAATATGCGGGTCCCTTCCAAGCAAGTCTGCGGGATATCTTCGGATGGGAAAGCGCGAAGGATTATTATTTCCCCGAAATTCGAAGCCTTGGCGGCGCGACGTTGATGTTCTCATTGGTGCTCTATCCGTATATTTATCTTCTGGCGCGCGCAGCGTTTTTGGCTCAATCGGTGGCCGTCCTCGAAGTGAGCCGCACATTGGGGCGAACTGCCTGGGGGACCTTCTGGGGAGTCGCATTGCCGATGGCGCGACCGGCATTGGTCGTCGGATTAGCCTTGGTACTGATGGAAACATTGAACGATTTCGGAACTGTTGAGTATTTCGCGGTCCCAACCCTGACGCTTGGCATATTCAATGTCTGGCTTGGTATGGGCAGTGTTGAGGGTGCGGCGCAGCTCGCTTCAATCTTGCTGATTTTTGTGATGATTTTGATCGGTTTCGAGCGCGCGCAGCGCAGTGGGAGAGGCTTCCAAGATACGCGCGGACAATTTAAGTCGCTGGTTGGGTATCAATTGCGGGGCATCCGCGCGATAACGGCATCGGTCGCTTGCGCCGCGCCGATTGCCTTTGGATTCATCGTGCCTGGGGTCATATTGGCGCAATACGCGGTCAAATTTTACGATACCTCTTTGGAACAGGACGTGGCGCTCTATGCGTTGAACAGCGTGATATTGTCCGGGGGGGCTGCGATTGCGGCAGTGGCCATCGCGATCTTCATGGCCTATGCGCTGCGATTGCGCGAGAACAAGGCGATGCGGGGTCTCGCTTGGATTGCCAGCATGGGATACGGCGTTCCGGGCGCGGTCCTCGCCGTGGGTGCGGTCATCCCGCTGACCTGGTTTGATAATACGGTCGATGGATTTCTGCGATCTGCTTTCGGCATTTCGACGGGACTGCTCATCACCGGAACAATGTTGGCCGTTATGGTGGGCTATGTTGTGCGGTTTCTCGCGCTATCTTTCGGCACCGTGGAGGCCGGCTTGGGCAAGATCACCCAGAGCATGGACGATGCAGCGCGCAGCCTTGGTCACGGTCCATTTGCCGTATTGCGACAAATTCATTTACCGATGCTACGGGCCAGCGTGTTGACCGCTTCGCTTCTGGTCTTCGTCGACAGTATGAAAGAGCTGCCGATGACATTGTTGCTGCGGCCTTTCAACTTCGAAACCCTAGCGACTTTCGTCTATCAATTTGCGAGCGACGAGTTGCTAGAGGAATGCGCGCTGGCGGCATTGGCCATCGTGGTCGTGGGGATTGGACCCGTGATTGTGCTGTCGTCCGCAATCCGGGGGTCGCGGCCGGGCGAAGATCGCCAGAAATAAAGGCGCTACGCCGCTTCTAGGGCGCGAAACCTATCTTCGGCGATATGATTTGCGGCGGCGTTCGTCGGAATATCCAATCGTCGCGCACGTTTGAATATGGCTGATAAGGTGTCGCCTATCCCCGCAATGTGCTTGAACGCGGCATCGCGGTCGTATGTGCCACAATATTCATGATAGATGTTGATGACGCCGCCCGCGTTGATGGCGTAATCAGGCGCATAGAGTATGTTCGCCGATTTGAGGTCGATACCGTGGCGTTCCTCTGCAAGTTGATTGTTTGCGGAACCGGCGACGATCTTGGCCTTCAGGCGCGCTAGGGTATCGTCGTTGATGATGGCGCCGAGCGCGCAAGGGGGCGAATATCTCGACTGGGGCATCGTAAATTCGATAAGCCGGTACCGGTGTCGCGCCGAAAGTGCGTTGGGCCTCGCTCATGCGGCTATTGTGGATGTCACTAACCAAAAGGACAGCGCCCGCATCGCTGAGGCGTCTCGCCAAATGCCAGCCGACATTTCCGAGCCCCTGTACCGCGACGCGGACACCTTTCAAATTGTCATGGCCGAGGCGCTCCCGCATGGCCGCCTTGATACCTTGGTAGACGCCCCACGCGGTGGCGGGTGAGGGATCGCCGCTGCCACCGTCCGGCAGGCCCGCGACGAAGGGGGTTTACTCGCGGATGACTGCCATGTCCTTCGGTGTCGTCCCGACATCCTCCGCGATCGTATAAGTACCGTTGAGGGATTGGACGAATTTACCCATGCTGCGGAGCAGAGCTTCGGATTTGTGTGTCTTTTCTCCCGCGATGATGACCGATTTCCCGCCACCAAAAGGAAGGTCCGCCAGGGCGTTTTTGTAGGTCATGCCGCGCGACAGGCGCAATGCATCGTCAAGGGCGTCTGCCTCGCTCGCATAGGACCATATGCGGCATCCGCCAAGAGCGGGACCCCGACGAGTATTGTGAATGGCTATAATCGCTTTTAGCCCGCTTTCACGGTCACATGCGCGGACGATACGTTCATAATCTCCGATCGGTTTTGCGTCGATTATTTTCATGACTCTTCCTTTTCGCACGGTTTTGCCGTTGCCTATTCCGAGCGACGCAAGAATTTTGCTATTTTCGAATCGCACTTGCAGATAGGAAGGGGTAATGGCCCTGCAAAAGAGGTTTGCACTAAAATATGTTGATAAAATGTCCAAGAAATTTGAATAAGTTGTATATCCTCGTGTTCTAATAGGAATTAGAACAAAAAGCGAATATCGCTATCAAAAAATTTATAATGCATTGAAATCAAATCAAAAAATAATTTCGTACTAAACGTAATTATTAAAATAAAAAGAACAAATAAAGAGCATACGATGCAATTGGCGGTGCTTTGCACCTTTGTGTAAACTCATTGATGTATCTTAATTCCTCACGGCGATAGGCAGAAATGAACGCACGTAGACTTATTATAGATTGCGATCCGGGACAGGATGACGCGGTCGCACTTTTGCTCGCGTTTGGGTCTAAGGACGAGTTGGATATCGCGGGTATCACATGTGTCGCGGGCAACGTCGCGCTTCGGATGACCGTGCGCAATGCGTTACGGGTTAGGGAGCTGGCTGGCCGGCAAGACGTACCCATATTTGCCGGTTGCCCGCGGCCGATGATGCGAAAACTGGAGACGGCGGAGGAAGTCCATGGCAAGACGGGCCTAGATGGGGTTGATTTGCCCGAGCCTTCAATGGGCGTGGATCCGCGTCATGCGGTGGATTTTATTATTGAAGCCTGCAGGTCCGCGCCTGAAGGCGGACTGACCCTATGTCCGATCGGTCCGTTGACCAATATTGCGCTCGCCTTGATTATGGCGCCGGATATTCGCGGTCATATTCGTGAAATTGTCCTAATGGGTGGTGTGGCGCTTGGGCCCGGCAATATAACGCCGTCAGCGGAATTCAACATTTACGTGGATCCGCATGCTGCAAAAATCGTCTTCGACTCCGGAATACATCTCACAATGCTTGGCCTCGATGTCACCCATAAATCGATTGCGACCCCTGCGCGGCGAGCAGCCATTGAAGCGGTCGGCAGCCCGAGGGCTAAAGCGGTCGGCCAGATGTTGTCCTATTACGACAGATGCGATGTCGAACGTTACGGTGAGCCGGGCGCACCGCTGCACGATCCCTGCGTAATTGCCTATTTGTTACGCCCTGAACTCTTCGACGGTCGCGAGTGCCACGTTGTGGTTGAGACCGCGGAAGGGGTCGCACTTGGGCGGACAGTCGCCGATTGGTGGGGTAAGTCGGGTCAACCAGCAAACTGCCGCGTGATAACTGAAATTGATGCGGACGGTTTCTTCAACCTCCTCTCTGAATATCTAGGCAAGGTGTGACCGTCGACACACTCAATTAGCCGCTTCGTGGTAACTTGTAGGCCGTTCTTATTCGATTAGGGGAATTATCGGATGAACCAACAAGCAGTTACCTACGAAGTTGCGGTCTTCAATCAGGCGGTCCGTGACGCAATGGAGGATGGCGAGCGGCATCCTTTTCTCAAGGATGATTGGGCGGATATCCACTGGATCGACGTGCGGGCGTACACGCCTGGCGCGGCTCGCCAGAAGATTGAAGTCCGATATCCGTCATTTCGCGGCTACGTGGTCACGGATATTCAGGAAGCCGAAGACGGGTTTTCGGTTTAATTTCGGGCAAGAGCGCGCTCAACGAAATCGAGCCTGTCTTGGCCCCAAAATAGCTCGTCCTGATGTATGTAGGTCGGAGCACCGAAGACCTGTTTGTCTGAAGCTTCTTGGGTATTAGCGTCATACGCTTGCTTGGCATCGTCCTGCTTGCTGGCGGCAGAGAGAGCCGTGCCATGGAGGCCGCATTGGTTTGCGGCTTCGATTAAGGTCGCGTCTTCTGCGACATCCATTTCTTCCACCCAACATTTCCGCATGATCGCGAGCGACAAATCGGCGATATTATGTCCCGCCTGTTGTGCGGCAATTGCGATGAGGGCGGCCGGCATATCGTTCGTTGGGAAATGCTTTGGCTCGTAATTGAGATCGACGCTCAGATGGGCTTTCCAACGCTTCAATTCCATCATGCGGTAGGCCCGTCGCTGCGGCGGTCGTTTGCCGAGTGGTAGGCCACCCGATTGCGGGAAGATCACGCCCAAATTCATCGGCTTGAAATTGATCGTAGCGCCGGCGTACTCGGCAATCTTGTAAAAACGCGCCGCGCCGAGATAGCTCCAGGGAGAGACATGGCTGAAATAGTAATCGACTGTTTTGCTCATGATGGATGATCTTTCGTGTTTTTGGTTTCACGTGCACGCAATTCGCTGCGCATGATTTTTCCGGTTGTGGTCATGGGAAGATCGTCGGAGAACTCGATTTCGCGTGGGTACTCGTGCGCGGAAAGACGATTGCGGACATGGGCTCGAATTTCCTCGGTCAGGGCGGTATCCGGTTCGACGCCGTCATTGGGAACAATAAAGACTTTGACAATTTCCGTGCGGATTGGGTCCGGTTTGTCGATGGCCGCGGCCAGCAGGACGGCGGGATGGCTCATCAGACAGTCCTCGATCTCGCCGGGGCCAATACGGTATTCGGCACTGGTGATGACATCGTCGTCTCGGCCGACAAACCAAATATAGCCGTCCTCATCCGTCTGGCCGATATCGCCAGTCAGAAGCCAATCGCCGAGGAATTTATCCGCGGTGGCCTCCGGGTTATTCCAATACCCAAGGAACATCACCGGATCTGGCGCCCGCACCGCGATGCTGCCGGTGATACCGGATGGTAGAACATCGCCGCTCTCATCAATGATCGCCACGTTGTGTCCCGGTACCGGTTTTCCCATGGAGCCGGGGCGGGCCGCCATGATCGAAGCGCAATTGCCGACCACCAAATTACACTCGGTCTGCCCGTATCCCTCGTTAATGGTAAAGCCGAACGTCTCTCGGCCCCAATCCATCAACTCAGCGCCCATTGCTTCGCCGCCGGTAAAGATAGAGCGCATGGCGAAATTCCATCGCTCATGTGGTCGCTCTACCTGACGCATCAGTTTCAGCGCCGTTGGTGGCAGAAAGGAGTTTCGCACTTCATGGTCCGCAAGTAGCCGGTAGGTGTCTTCCGGATCGAATTTTCGACCGCGATAGATCAAGACGGATTTGCCGAGAGCCAATGACGGCAGCAAAACGTCCAACAACCCGCCAGCCCAGGCCCAATCGGCCGGGGTCCAGAATCGGTCACCCGTTTTCGGGAAAAAATCATGCATGAACTGCACGCCTGGGAAATGCCCAAGAAGCGTTCGGTGCGCATGCAGAGCACCCTTGGGTGGACCTGTTGTGCCGGAAGTGAAAATTAAAAGAGCTGGATCTTCAGCCAGGCTATCGACGGGAGTAAAAGCGTCCGATGCGGAAGAAAGCAACGCATGGAAATCACGCACACCGGACTCTATACCGTCAACGGAAATGATCAATCTCAGATCATTCAAGCGCCCCTTGATGGCGTCGATCTTTGGCATATTCTCCCGGTCGGTGATGATCGCGGCGGCCCCGCTATTGGCGAGGCGATATTCGAACGCATCCTCACCGAACAAAGTGAACAAGGGGACCGCGATGAGACCGGCCTTATAGCAGGCAATGTGGGTAAGAGCGGTTTCCGGACATTGCGGGAGCAGTATGCCGACCCGGTCACCTACGCTGAGGCCATTTGCCAGCAAGGCGTTTGCAAGACGGTTCGATAGACGTTTGAGTTCGAGGTAGCTATAGGGCCGAGGCGATCCGTCCTCCAAAACATCGATGAGTGCCGGTGCATTCGGCGTGATATCAGCGAACTTGTCGCATACGTCGACGCCCATATTGTAGTGTTCAGGTAATCGCCAACGGAATGCCTCTCGAGCACCTGCATAGGATTTGTTCGGTTTCAGCATCCGGTTACTTAGACGGCCTCATGGACGACGCGTCCGCCAGTCATGGTGAGGAGGGATGTAATATCCGGAATATCGTCTTCCGCCATGGTCAGCAGATCTTCCGACAAGATTGCTAGGTCCGCATACTTCCCAGGCTCAAGCGTACCTTTGACGTCTTCCTCGAAACTCAACCAAGCGCCTTCGCGGGAAGCACAAGCGAGGGCTTCGGTGCGCGACAAGACTTGCGCGTCACCAAGGCGCTCTCCCGTTTCCTCGGTCTTGCGGGAGACCACATGCCAGATTGGATGGAATAGAGTCGGCGGCACATTATCGGTGGCGAGAGAGACGTGAATACCGGCTTCGATAAGATCGCGCATCGGTAAGATGCGGTCGACTTCGGATGCCCCGAGGTCGCGGCGGAGTTGTTCGCCGTCCTGATAGAGCCAGCGGTTGCTATAGGCTTGCAGGACGAGGCCTAAATCTTTGATGCGAGCGATCTCGTCCTTCGAGTAGACGCCGATATGCTCGATCAGCCATCGTTGCCCGGCAATTGGGGCACGTTTATCCACCTCTTCGTAAAGATCGAGGATGTTATCGGTGAAGGAGCCGACACGAATTCCATTGCGCGCCGCTTCTACCATCAGTTCGAGCATCACGTCTTCGGGTAGTGCGGCGTCGAAATTGAACCCGGCCCATCCGGTATAGGGTCCGCACTCTGCGCGCAGCCGGTTTTCTTCGGAATAATCCGATTCCGCATAAAACCCGGCCATGCGTAGGTACTCGTCCCCAAGTCCGTGCCCGCCCAGCCAACGGCCCCAGTCGACCAACAAGTCACGGACGTCGTCCGGATTGATGTTCGGCCAAGCTGGACTGAACATCAGATTAGCGCGAACTGGTGGCAACCCCTTCGAGCGTACGGCTTCATAGGCTGCGAGGACTTCGCCTGCGATACCGTGCCCTTCGAAGACGCTGGTCGTGCCATATCCGGCATAGACCTCCATCGAGCGTTCCAAACCGCTAGTACGATCGTCGAGAGTGAATTGCGGAATGCACTTCATCAATGTCTTCTCGACAAGTGGCTTATAGGTGAACTCATACAGCACACCCGTTGGATCGCCCGTTCCGTGATCTTTTTCAATTTGGATCGATGGCGTCGGCGGCATGGTGTTACGGTCGATCCCGGCGCGTTCCAATGCCATTGTGTTGGCAATTGAAACGAGCGGGAGAGTGTTTCGCCAATGCCCCCAAATGGCCCGTATATAGACGGGATGATCGGGTGCGACATGGTCGATTTCTTGGCGGTTGGGAACCCTTTTCTCCGCGAGATTGTCCGGCACGCCGTAGTAGAAAGGCGGCTCGCCGATCGGCATGGTGACGATCCATTCGCTTTTCGGCGTTTCCGCGGCAATGGCCTCGATCCGTTGCAGGATGTCGTCGATGGATCGGCATCCGGCCAGTGTCGGTGGGATATCCTTCAATCCCTCGCGGTCCATATGTGCGTGACCGTCGATCAAACCGGGGATGACAACGTGACCCTTCGCATCGATTTTCCGGCTGTTGGGTCCTGTCAAGGCCTCGATCTCTGTATTATCACCGACGGCGAGAACGCGATCCCCTGATATGGCAATGGCGTCGGCGATGCGGTCCTGTGGATCGAGCGTTACGATTTTGGCGTTTTGGATAAGAGTGTCGGCATGAAGTGACATAATGACCGTGATGTAAGAGGGGGCTAACCAAGTCGATGGCTAAGGAATGTCAAAGTCTTGTTCCAGGCATCCGCGCTGGATTCAGATCGGTAATGCTCATCGCTCGGGAAATACTGAGTGGCGTGTCCGGCATCGTCATAGCGATGAAATTCATGAGTGATATCGCAACGGGTCATTTCGGCTGAAATGCGGTCGACGTCGCCGGGTGATGGGTTCTCATCCTCATTTCCGAATAACCCCAAAACGGGGCAGTGGATATCGCCGACTCGTTTGAAAGGCGTCGGGTCATGACCGCCCCAAGAAACCATACAATTGCCGCCGTAGAAA
>JBMYRC010000109.1:0-15238 GCA_049601975.1 Alphaproteobacteria bacterium
TTTGGACCACAAAGGACTTAATAAAGTGGAAAAGGGACTTTACGGGTTTATTTGGAGCTATAGTAGGGGGTATCAGCTCGTCATCTTGTGTGTGACGATAGCGACTTTCCCACTTCTATACTACGCACTGGAATTGCCGAAGATCATAGTTAACGATGCTCTCGGCTCAAAGCCTGACGCCATTCCATTCCCGCGTACATATCTCGGTATTGAATTCGAACAAACCGAATATTTACTGACGCTTTGTGGTATTTTTCTGCTATTGCTTATCGTTAACGGCGGCATAATGATGGCCTTATTTATATTTAAGGGCATTACATCGGAACGTTTGCTGCGAAGGCTGCGTTTTATACTATTTGAACGTATCCATCGCTTCCCGCTCAAAAAGTTCCAGAACACATCTCAAGGTGCGGTAACCTCGATGATTACCGCCGAAGTTGAACCCTTCAGTCAATTCTTTGCAGATGCCGTAGAGCTGCCGCTGTTCCAAGGTGGAACCATGTTAACGGTCTTAGTATTTGTCTTCGTCCAAGACCCTATCATGGGGCTGGCAAGTATCTCAATCATTCCACTTCAAGCCTATATCATCCCAAAATTGCAGAAAAAAGTTAATCTACTGGCGAAGGAACGGGTCGTACGAATTCGTGGGGTTGCCGGTCGTATAAGCGAAGCCGTATCCGGCATTAACGAAATTCATACCCATGATACATCAGCCTTTTCACTGGCTGACTTTACTCATCACTTATCTGGCGTTTTCAAGGTCCGGATGAAGATTTATAAGAACAAAGCGTTCTTAAAGTTTTTGAATAACTTTCTGCTAAAATTGACACCACTTCTATTCTATTCAGTCGGTGGACTACTTATCCTTAATGGCAAACTTGATTTGGGACAGTTGGTCGCAGTCCTCGGTGCTTATAGTCAACTTATGTCGCCTTGGAAGGAATTGCTAAGATACTACCAGCGCATGATGGACGCAAAAATTAAATTCGAGCAAGTTGCCGAGCAATTCAACCCGGCCGACATGATTCCAGAAAATCATTTGCTGACGGAACGACCAGAAACCATTCCGGCACTTAATGGCGAAGTTTCATTAAGCAATGTTACCTTAACAGATGAAGACGGCGTTAAAACACTGGACTCCATTTCCTTTAATGCGGCGCCCGGCAGCAGAATTGCTCTAATAGCAGGTGGCAGCGGGAGGGACGATCTCGCTAATCTCCTAACAGGACTAATACAACCGAGCCGGGGACGCATCTCCATCGGACCGCATGCTCTTCCCTCCTTACATGAGGCTGTTGCGGGTCGACGGATCGGGTATGCGGGCCCGGATTCATACATCTTCGAGGGTACAATTGGATACAACACTTTTTACGGACTTAAACATCAACCCGTCGACATTCCAGAAGAAAATGCGCAACGTGCAATCGATTTAAACGACGCATTAGCAGCTGGTAATTCTCCCCACGATATTGAAGCAAATTGGATCGACTACATAGATACAGGCGTTAAAAATCACCAAGAATTATTAACTTGGTGGCATCAGACATTGGACGCGGTTGAACTCCAAAGTTTTATGTATGGCCGAGCTATGAATATGACAATCGACCCGAAAGACAAACCTGACCTAGCGAATGATATCGTTCTCGCCAGAGAGAGGGTGCTAGATCGTATGCGCTCAGATTCAGCTCTTGCTGACCTCATCCATCCCTTCGACTTTGAAGAGTACAATGTTAGCGCCACAGTTGGTGCGAACTTGATTTTTGGCGAAGCTACGAACAGTGAGTTCGCCCTAGATAACCTAGGTCAGAATGCATTCGTAAATTCGATTTTGGATGACTGTAATCTCATCAAAAAATTTCAGAATATTGGCCTTCAGGTTGCCGCGACCCTAATCGACATGTTTGACGGCATGTCTCCCGACGAGCCAATTTTTGAACAATACAGTTTTGTTGATGATGATTCACTCCAAGATTTAAAGCGAATTGTCGCGATTGCAAAACGTGAAGGCGCAGAAACATTGGTCGCTGAAGACAATGCTCAGGTGATTTCTCTAACCTTTCATCTAATCGTCGAGCGCCATCGTCTCGGGCATATTACTGAGGATGTGCAGGCAAGCATCCTTGAAGCACGGCGTAAATTCCGTATGCAATTGCCTGAAGAAAATAAAAACTTGATTTCTTTCTTTGATCCAAAGGAATTCAATTCAAAGCTTCCGCTGCGATCCAACTTGATCATGGGCAGAATTAATGCGGGACGCCCTCAGGCAGAAGAGAAAGTAGACCAAATTCTGCGCGAGGTATTAAATGAAATGAACCTGACCGCAGAAATAGTTCTCGCAGCAGCTGATTTCACAGTTGGTATTGGCGGACGCCGCATCCCATTAGCAGCGCGCCAATGCATTGCCTTGCTTAGAAGTATAATTAAGAGACCTGATATATTAGTCATCAACGAAGCTCTTAGTGCCCAAGATCGCGAAGCACGAGACCGTATCCGCCAAAATATTTTTGAACTTCTACCCAAAACGACAATCATTTGGATCGATAGTGAGATGCCTGAAGAGAATGCATTTGACCAAATATTAGTCATACGGAATGGCCGGATTGAGGAGCGGATATCGGATCAAGTAACCGCCGAAGTGACAACAGTGACATCATCCGAAAAGGAAATTGAAGATAGTAGTACTATCCTTAATGCAGAGACGTCCGCATTGGCTCAAGTCCCACTCTTCTCTGAAATGGATGCGTCTAAGTTGAAGCTGCTGGCTTTTACAAGTGAACGTTTAACCTACACAAAAGGCGAAGACTTATTCCGTCAAGGTGATCCTGGCACTGCTGCATACGTAATCCTTGAAGGGGCAGTCAATATTGTGATTGGCGAGGGAGAGGAAGAGCTGGTCGTCAATAACTTAAAACAAAACGAGTTAGTTGGTGATATGGCGTTATTGAGCACAAAACCGCGCTCCGCAACAGTTAGGGCGGAGACCAATGTCACTGTCTTGGAATTGAAAAAGGAATTATTTCTTGAGCTGCTCGAAGGCAGCCCTCATTTCTCCGCGCATATAGCTAGGATCATGAGCGATCGTCTTTACAACATGACCGAACAGTTTCAAAACGCGGCATAAGATAATCGCAACCACAAATTCACGACGGATGAGCAGTGCAGACAAATTTAAGCTCTAGGCTTTAAATTATCACACTCGATTGGGCACACTTTAGCCAAACGACAAGGCGGACATGCGTAGATCATTGATTTTTTTTGCATCGGCAGGGTCCCGTTTTCCATGCTGAAAAGGGATCAATTCTATAAAGATCTCTTGGATGGGCTTTCACTTTTCTACGAAAGCCGCTTCATAACGGACATCCGAAACACGGCCCTAAAGTTTCCTGTCTCGAAACTCGGAAACGCCCTCAATCGGCGGCAAACCACGTCGAAGCTCTGGCTTTTGAACACTCTGTTCGATTGTCACGGCGCAGCATTAGGCAAAGTCCACATCCTTGGTGGTTGGTACGGTGTTCTTGCGGCTCTTTTCATTCACGACTCACGCTTCGAAATCGAGCGGATCACGAGTTTCGACCTTGACCCCACTTGCGCACCCATTGCCAACAGCCTCAATGCCGCCAATATCGAAGGCGGACTTTTCGAGTCAATCACCGCGGACATCCTCGAGATGCAATACGTGTCGGACGGCGTCCGAATTGACACCTTATCGCTAAAGTTACCCAACATTCTCATCAATACCAGCTGCGAGCATTTGGATAATTTCGACGATTGGTTCGCCGCATTGCCGAACAATACCCTACTGGTTCTGCAGTCAAACGACTATTTCTCTGAACCCGAGCACGTCAACAGTGTCCCCAACCTTGCGGCCTTCAGGCGCCAAGCGCCTCTCTCGACCACATTGTTCGAGGGCGCGCTGGAATTCGACAAATACACGCGGTTCATGTTGATCGGGCGTAAATAGAGCGCTATCAATCGTGACGCTCCAATGCTTGGCGCAAAATGGAGACGGTATTTGTCGCCCCGCCCATATCCAGCACAAATTCACTCGACGGCGTACTCATGGCCACCCGATCGATGGCATCGGCTAGGCGCTGTGGCGTAAGATGGGACGATGCAATTGTTTCAGTCCGCCCCGCTTGAGCTAATTTTTGCGCGCGGCGAGGCTGTTCATCTTCGCCATCCGTATCAAAGGGCACCAGAACCGCGGGCG
Source organism: Alphaproteobacteria bacterium (assembly GCA_049601975.1). Taxonomy (GTDB): domain Bacteria; phylum Pseudomonadota; class Alphaproteobacteria; order UBA8366; family UBA8366; genus UBA6544. Next base: position 4,211 of record JBMYRC010000109.1, read on the forward strand.
TATTAGTCGACAAAATATCGGCCACCGTATTGTACCCCGCCTGCGAGACGGATACTGAGGCCCCCGCCAACAGCCTGCGGAAATCAGTCCGATATCGCTCCACCATGACGCCCTCCAAGGCCTGCTCAGACAGCGTGCTGAAAATGACCTCCGCCACATTCGGTCCAACGAGCAGTCGCCACTGCAAACCCGCTAGGCGGCTCAGAGACCGCGCCGCAATTGCCGTCTTGAAGAGGTCGATGCCGACGGCACCTCCCCCGGCCGAAATTAACACCTCCGCTTCGCCGGCGGGCGGCAGAATCCCGTTGCGTTCGGCGACAACCCCCGTATATCGGAGTTTCGGCGCAAAGGCACCCGCTTCCGGAAAAGTTTCCTCCAACCGCGCGAAGGATGCGTCGCCGTGCACAAGCACCAAATCGTAGAATTCCGCAATGAGTGCTCGGGTTTCTTCGGCTCTCCCCGGTTTCCGACTAGATTTAAGGATGTCCCTTACGGAACAAACGATTAGCGGTCGTGGGATAGCACTCTTCGCGCTTTCTAATATCGGTATCAGCTCGAATCGCATTTGCCGACGGCCGAATGGAAAAGCTTCCGTGATCAGAATGTCGGGAGAGCGTTCCGCGATAGCATCGAGTAGCAAGTCTCGGCGGTTGTCTTTCCACACCGCATCGACTGGCACATCGTTCACGTCGACCAGGTCGTGGAAACCATCGGCACCAATATGAAGCGGCGGCAGGGCCAATAGCTCAGCGCCACCGATATCCATACTACCGACGGGCCGCCCACCCATCGCCAATGTCACATCAAATCCACCCTCAGACAAAGCGCGGCATAAAATCGCCGCTCGGCGTAAATGGCCAATACCCAAAAGATGCTGCACGTAAAAGAAAACGCGGGAGTTGCGTAAGGTCACGGCGCTTGATTACTCCTATCCGCTGCTCAAGCGCTCTCCCGAAGGGAGGCCAAGCGCTCCCTGGATAGCCCAAATTTACCGGCAATGCGCTCAGCTCCCGCTTCATGAGAGAACTCGTCCCGGACCCGATTGAAACCTGCTTGGCCTAAACGATGACGGAGTGGCGGATCAGTAATCAATGCCTCCAACGCCCCGGCCAGAGCGGTTTCATCCTCTTGCGGGACAAGCAAACCCGTCTCTCCATCCAGGATCAATTCAGGGATGGCCGAGACACGGGTCGACACACACGGCAGGCCTTGACTTTGGGCTTCGAGCAAGACGTTCGGCAGTCCGTCACGGTCTCCATTTTCCGCGATGCGGCTCGCCAGAACAAAAATATCGGCGTCCCGACACGCGGACAGCACGGCTGTCTGCGCCTGTGCTCCGTGCCAGACGACCTTGTCGTCTATACCCAATTTCTTCGCTTGTTCCTGCAATGCATCCAGGACAATACCGCCACCGATATGCTCAAAGCGCCAATGCAGTTCTTTCGGCAGGTGTCTCAAAGCCCGCAACAACACGTCGTAACCCTTTTTCGGAACGGCCCGTCCGACAGACAAGATCGTCAGCGGATCGGCTGCGTTACTGCCGTCCTTACAAGGCGCGGGGCGTTCCAATCCAGCGAAACGGCCGAAATCAAGTCCGTGATAAACCAGCTCAACTCGGTCCTTCTCGGGCGCTAGGGCTGCTAAATGCGCGCGCCCGACTTCGGTACACGTGACCAGCCAGTCCATCTCTCCAAGCTTCTCCACCTTCTCCAAGTCCGGTATAGTCCAAATATCTTTGGCATGTGCCGAACAGCTCCAGCTCAATCCGCTAAGGAGCGACGCATAACGTGTGACCGATGCCGGTGTGTGAAGAAAGTGCGCGTGTAGATGTCTGCAGCCCTCTTCAAGCTCATCCACCAGAACGATCGCTTGGCCGAAGTGTCGCAATCGGTTGCGGAACGGTCCCAGCTTGAAATCACGCCACCAAGTGGCCATCGCCTTGCGGAAATTCGGATGCTTACGCTGGCGCAGCCACGCTCGAAAAACCCGCAACGGTTCATGATGCAGATATTCCGGCAAGTACCGCACCGGTGCCGTGATCTCGTTGTGAATAGGGTGCCGCTCCTTATCCGTCGGATGCCGGAGAGAAACTATGTTAATAGGAACGCCGCGGCTCTCGAGCGCCGCGATTTCCTGCGCGATAAAGGATTCCGAAAGCCGCGGATAGCCCTTGAGCACGAAGACAATCGTATCCGTCACACCCCTGCCCTATCCGCCAGTTTCGACGAGCGACAATTGGCGCTCCACATTAGGATGGAAATGCCGCCCCGCGAGCTTGCCGACATTCTCAACGCCATCCATGAAACCGGGAAGCATCGCAGAGGATGGCTCCGGTTGATGCGGTAATTCTCGCAATGCTTTCACGAAACCCTCGATTCCGGCGGTGTCCGACGGTACGAACATACGTGCGATACCCAGCTCGCTCGCACGTTCCGCGCGGACCAACTGTTCCTTGCGAGGTGCAACACGCGGCATGATCAGCGCCGGCTTATCTAGTGATAAAATTTCACAGAAAGTATTGTATCCGCCCATCGCGACAACACCGGCAGCCTTCTCCATTAACAGCTCTAGATGGCTATCGAAGGTGAGCACTTCCACGGCATCGAGCGACGCCACTCGTTCATGAACTTCGGCTTGTATCTCAGGTCGCATGAACGGACCCAACACGAGAACTGCGCGCATCAGCTCCGCACCGGTTTCGTATGCGCGTAACACCCAATCGATCATCTGATCACCGTCGCCGCCGCCACCGGCAGTCACCAGCAGATATGGTTGTTCCAAATCAACGACGGGCGGCAATTTGGTCGCCTGCGGGACAGTCCGGCGCAGATATCCGGTATAGATCATTTTCTCCCGCACGAACGCGGGCACATCCATCTCCGCCAATGGGTCCCAAAACTTATCATGGCCGTAGACCCAAATCTCATCGTAAATTTCTTCAAGAACAGGGAGCAAATTTCGAGACTTCCATTCTCGGCGCAATAGGGTCGGCTCGTCCATGACATCTCGCAGGCCGAGAACCAACGCCGTGCCACGCGCCTTCATGATCGATAGCGTTTCTTGTAGCTCCCCTTTCAGGCCGAGCGGCTCCTTATCGACAATGAAGAGGTCCGGCGCAAACATTTCCGCCGTATGGCGAATGATCGACGCTCGAATCGCCATGGTCTGTGACAGGTCGATATGCAGCCCTAGCGACGTATATTCGCCGTTGTAGAGTTTGATCACACCGGGAATACGAACGAAGTCCACCCGGGCGCGAAAATCGAAGCTACCGATGATCGGCGAGCCCGAGAGAATCAGTACCGAGAGCCCCTTATATTTCTCGACCAAGGCATGGGCGATCGTACGGCATCGACGCAGGTGACCCAGCCCGAACGTGTCGTGGCTGTATATCAGTACTCTGACGCCATCCATACGATCAGTCATACAGCACCGTTGGAAATTTCCTTTAAGCTTTGCCCGCGAGCGCCTGTCACGCTCAATTCATTCTTCCGTACCGCGTGATTTTCGTAAACTTATGCCATATCAATGGAAGGGTCAGTAACAAAAATTGTGGTATTTAGGCATGGCGTTTCCCTGGGCACGTAGACAATGCGAATAATTCTCCTTACAACCGGAGCGGTCCGGCGTCGCTATTTCGTGGAAAAGGTGGGAGAGCGGTTTCCGATCGCACGCGTTTTGATCGAAACACGGGACCCGCCACCGCCCATTCCGACCGATCACCCCTCGGACGAAGCGCGAAAGGCGAGAGAACGTTCTTACTGGTATGATGGGACGCCACCGTCCTTCGCGGATATCGCCGAGATACAATTCTATGAAAATCTTAATGATCCGAACGCACTCAGCGCAATGCGAGAGATCAAACCCGATGTGATACTGGTCTACGGAACGGGAAAGCTTCGCAACGAAGTTCTTAATATCTGCCCGGATAGCTGCCTTAACTTCCACAACGGGGACCCTGAAAGATACCGCGGATTGGATTGCCATCTCTGGCCGCTCTATCACCACGACTTCGACGCATTGCAGATGACCCTGCACAAGATCGAGGGGTCGTTGGATACCGGCGATATCGTCGACCGCAGGCAGGTGCCGCTGTATGAAAACATGCCGCTCGCGGATTTACGCCGAACAGCATGTGAGATATCGGTTGAGATGGCCATCTCCGCGCTCGATAGGTTCAAGAAAATAGGCAAATTTGAAGCGGCGGCGCAACACCACAAGGGCCGCTATTACTCTTACATGCCGGCAGTATTGAAGGATACCTGCAACCGAAATTTTGAACGCTACACGGCTACTTTGCGGACAAACACTTAATTATTTGTATGGATCGGCAGCGTCACGAAGCCCGTCACCAAGGAAGCTGAACGCGAGGATCACGAGCACAACGGGCACTACCGGTAGAATCAGCCAGGGATAAAGCGCTACGACACTGATATTCTGTGCTTCGTTAAGCAATACGCCCCAGCTGGTGATCGGCGGCCGCAATCCGAGGCCGAGGAAGGATAGCGCCGTCTCGCCCAAAATCATCGTAGGTATCGACAGCGTCGCCGACGCGATCAAGTGGCTCATGAAGCCCGGCATCAGATGCCGTCCGATGATCCGCTTAGGTTTCGCCCCCATCAGCTGCGCCGCCAGACAATAATCCTCCTCACGCAACGCCAGCAACTTCGAACGCACCGCTCGCGCCAACCCTGTCCAATCGAGCATCGCCAAGATCATGGTGATACCAAAATAAATCAGAATCGGGCTCCAGGTCACTGGCAAGACGGCGGAGAGCGCCATCCACAGTGGAATTTGCGGGAAGGATTGTAAGATTTCGATCATCCGCTGCACGATCAAGTCGGTAACGCCGCCGTAATATCCGGCGACCCCGCCAATCACCATACCGAGCACGAAACTCATCATGATGCCGATAAGACCGATGGTGAGCGAAATCCGCGCGCCATACATGATTCGCGAAAGTATATCGCGGCCAAGCCGGTCAGTTCCCAAAAGGAAAAGCGTGCCGCCTTCCTCTACGCAAAACAAATGCGAACTGCCCTTGCCGACCCCCCAGAAGTTGTACTCGTCCCCTGTACAGAAGAAATTTATCTTATAAATCTTCGAGGTGTCTTCAGTATATTCGCGACGCAAATTGGTCAGGTTCAGCTTGTAATGAGTGCCGTAGACGAAAGGTCCCACGAAGCTACCGTCGTGGAACATGTGTACGGATTGGGGCGGCGAGTAGATCGCGTTGATGTTCCGAGAGTGTAGATTATAAGGTGCCAAGAACTCGCTGATCAGGATCGATCCATACATCAGCAACAGAAATCCGCCGGAAATCAACGCCAAACGGTGACGAATAAATTTCCACCACATAAGCTGCCATTGTGACGCCATGTAATAGCGTTCTTGCTCCGGCGATAGCGCCTCGATAGAGCGCGGATCAAACGGCGCCTCGGAGACGTAATGGTCGAGCTTCCGGTCGTTACCGGTATCGTCGCTCATTTCGCCGCCCCCCCAGCCAATCGAATACGGGGATCTATCCACGCGAGCAGGATATCGGAGATCAGCACACCGACCACTGTCAACGAAGCGAGGAACATCAGGAACGATCCGGCGAGGTACATATCTTGGCTCTGCAGTGCGGCGATCAGGACGGGGCCCGTCGTCGGTAAGGACAATACGACCGCAACCAACTCGGCACCGGAAATAACGCTCGGCAACAGGCTGCCTATATCGGCGATGAAGAAGTTGATGGCGTTGCGCAACGGATATTTCAGCAGCAGCCGCAAGGGTGGCAGCCCCTTGGCGCGTGCCGTCGTCACGTATTGTTTTTGCAATTCGTCGAGCATATTGGCGCGCAAGCGGCGGATCATACCCGCAGTCCCAGAAGTACCAATGACGACGACCGGAATCCACAAATGCTCCAACACCGACATGACCTTATCCCAACTCCAGGGTTGATCGATGTAATCCGGATCCATCAATCCTCCGATGGAAGTCCCGAACACTACATTAGCGAAATAAAGCATGATCAGCGCCAACAGGAAGTTAGGCGTCGCCAAACCCAACAGACCGATGAAGGTCAGGCCATAGTCACCCCAACTGTACTGATGTGTCGCTGAATAGAGGCCAATCGGAAAGGCAATGGCCCAAGTGAAGATAATCGTCACCATGGAGACCAAGATGGTCAACAATAACCGGTCGCCCACCACGTCCGACACCGGCAATCGATATTCGAACGAAAACCCGAAATCGCCGACCACCATACCGGTGACCCATTCCCAATAACGCGTCATGACCGGCTTATCGAAGCCGTATTGCTCGCGCAGGAAATCGATATGCTTTTGGTCAACCGTCTCGCCCTGAGCCTGCAGCTCGGAGATATAACTCTCGAGATAATCGCCCGGCGGTAGTTCGATGATCAGGAACACGATCAGACTGATCGCGAGCAGAGTCGGGACCATGATAAACAGGCGGCGTACGAGATAGTTGACCATTAACGTGCCACCTCGATCCGATTATGTTTCGTTGTAAAAGCTTTGCTCACTGTTTCTTCCCGCCTTTACCGGCGAACCAAAATGTTGCCGGACGGTAAATGCCGAAATACGCCCCCGGGTGCCAATTGTAGACGCCCTCGGCGGGAATGTTGTGTAATTTATTGCTGATGACGATGGGCTGCATGGCCGCGTTCACTAACCCGATCACGAACACGTTGTCCGCATGCAGTTTCAGAATTTGATGCCAAATTTTGGCCTTGGCCTCCCAGTCGGTTTCCGCGTCCCATGCTTCGTTCAACTCGATCAGACGCCGGGCTGCTTCCAATTGCGGCGCCTCGCCGGATTTGCCACCGGATTGGACGTGATGCCCCCAACGCGGCCATTGGAATTGCAGCTTGCTTGAGGGCGTGAATTCATCGGGGCTCATCAAGGCAGTCGGAATGCCATTTGAGACGCCGGACCAAACCGACATGATGGTGTCGCCAGAGTAAATTCGCTGACGAAAAACTTCGCGCTGCGACGGCTTCGACAGCAGCTTGACCCCTGCCGCACGCCAGCTGTCACGCACTAGTTCCAACACATCGGTCTGCTCTGTGCTCTCGCCCGCTGTCTCCACCGTGATGACAATCGGTTGTCCGTTCGGCAACAAACGAATGCCATCGTCGTCGCGCGCCGTAAGCCCCATATCGTCGAGCAATTCATTGGCTTTCTTCAAGTCGAACTCAGCCCACGCCGTCCGGTATTCGTCCTTATAGAGCGGACTTTTTTGCAGGACCGTGTCCTGACTTTCCTTCGCCAACCCGTAATAAATTACCTGATTGATCTCCGCTCGGTTAATCGCGATCGATAAGGCTCGGCGAAAGCGAATGTCCCGGAACAGATCGCGCCAAATTTTGTCCTTCGCATTCAGATTCGGAAACAATGCAATTTGCGATCCGCGCGCCTTCTTCCAAAGCCGCACCGAGAAATCGTAGCGCGCCTCACTTTCCTTCAGGAAGGTAAAGTGATCGAACCGCAAATAGCGCGCCTGCAAATCGGCCTCGCCGGAGCCCGTCCGGGCCGGGACCATATTAGTGGCGCCAAGGTTGATGATCACCTCGTCGACATAAGGCAGCTGCAAACCGTTCTTATCGACACGGTGATAATAGGGATTACGCTTGAAGACGAAGCGTTCCGATGGTGGTTTCACCGAATTGTACCACGGCTGAAGGGTCGGACGGCCAGGATTGTCCATGCGATACCAGCGGTCGCGGTCGCTGTGAATTTGCTCCCAATTCTGCTTATTCTCCTTCGCTGCCATCGCGTTCAGCTTGGCTTCATCCGAGTATTTCGCATGGAACTGTTTCAGGTAGTGCGCCGGGCGATACAGCAGTAACGGCCGCGGCCGTGCGATCCATGCCACGAAATTAGGATTGGGTTTATTCCAAGTGTAGCGAACGGTGGTCTCATCCAATACTTCAAATGTCGGCCCTTCCCCTTCCACCAACAACGCGGACGGCAGACCTTTCTTCGAGACCGACTTGTCGTTTGCAATGTCTTCCCAATAATAGCGAAAATCTTCCGCCGTAAAGGGATGACCATCGGACCATTTGTGGCCTTTGCGAAGCCGAAAGGTGAATTCGCGCTCTTCCTTGATGTCGAAACTCTCGAGAATATCAGGGACGAAATCCAGGTCATGATTGTACACGATCAAGCGCGCATACCCATAGACCATCATCATCTTTGTATCTTTTTGCTTCCCCATCAGGAGATGCAACTTGCCACCATAGCGGCCAGGCACCTTACCGGCCGCTTTCAAATTCACGACATCGACTTGCGCAGGAACGCGTTCCGCGATCGCTGGTAATTTCCCCGCCTGAACGTCGTTGGATAAATATGGCACTTCCACTAGGGACGAGGCCGCCAAATGCCCCGGAAGCACGGTCAGAGCGATCAACAGGGCACCAACGAATCTCATCGATATGTCTCCATCGAAGCTTGCGCATCGGCCAGGACGAAATGCTCTTCTCCTAGATCATGCATGCGCACAGTGTTCCGCCCATCGAACGCAAAGGGTTTCGGCCAGACCGAGGGATCGGAGATGCCACCACTGCCGAACGCGTCGAAATCGAGTTTGCGATCGAGATCGGGATAGGGTACCGCTGCCATCAGAGAACGCGTATAGTGATGGACCGGGTTTTTAAACAAGGCTTCGCGCGGAGCAATTTCCACGATTTGTCCCCGGCACATCACAGCGATGCGGTCTGCTACATAGTCGACGACCGCGAGATTGTGCGAGATAAACAAATAGGTCAGGCCAAGTTCCTTCTGCATGTCCTTGAACAGGTTCAGGATCTGCGCCTGGATCGACACGTCGAGTGCGGAGACGGGCTCGTCGCAAATCAGCAAATCAGGTTTCAACGCCAAGGCGCGTGCGATGCCGATCCGCTGGCGCTGCCCACCCGAAAAACTATGCGGATATCGGCTAAGAAAACGCGGGTCGAGGCCGACCAGGCGCATCAACTCTTGCACGGTCTGGCGCTGTTTTGCCGCGTCGCCAAACTCGTGAATAATCAACGGCTCGCGAATCACGTCAAAGACAGTCATGCGCGGATTCAACGATCCAAACGGGTCCTGGAACACCATTTGAATTTTGCGCCTGAAAGCCATCAATTCCTGGTCGTTGAGCTTCATAAGATCGACCGATGTCCCCCGGTCGTTATAGACGATCTCACCTTCGTCCGGCGTTATCGCGCGCATGACGAGCTTGCTCACGGACGTCTTGCCGCTGCCGCTTTCGCCGACGAGACCGAAGCACTCGCCGCGCTTGATCTGGAAACTGACATCATTGACCGCGGCCACGGTGACTGTCTCACCACCGCCGAAAAAACCACTCTTCCGGGTAGTATAGCGCTTGACCACTTTGCGGACGTCCAAGAGCGGTCCTGCTGCATCGGCGCCTTCCGGCCACGGTTCCTTCGCCGCCATCGCCGATCCGGTCTGATGTTGGATCTCGCGCAAGGGAACCAGGCGCTCGCCCGGCTTCATGTCGAAATGCGGCACCGCGTTCATCAAACCTTGGAGGTAAGGATGTTGCGGGTTTTCATAAATGTCCCGAACCGTTCCACGTTCCATGATCTCGCCGTGATACATCACGACCACTTCCTCGGCGACATTTGCAACGACACCAAGGTCGTGCGTGATCATCAGCACCGCCATCCCGAGCTCGTGCTGCAAATTCTGGATCAGCTTCAAAATTTGCGCCTGAATGGAAACATCGAGCGCCGTCGTCGGCTCATCCGCAATCAACAGCGCCGGCCGGCAGACCAGCGCCATTGCAATCATTGCCCGCTGGCGCAATCCGCCCGACAACTCAAATGGATACATTCTCAAGGCACCGGATGGATTCGGAAAACCCACGAGCCCGAGAATTTCCGCCACCAGCCGCAAACCTTCCGATTTGCTAACGTCGCGGTGAAGGTGGAGTGCTTCGCAAATTTGATCGCCGATTGTGTGCAATTGTGACAACGAGGTCATTGGCTCTTGGAAAATTATCGAAATTCGCCCACCGCGGATCGCGCGCATATTAGCGCTATCTTGTGGTAGTTTCGCGATATCAGTGATTTCGCCGTTTTTTTGCGGATCGGCGAACAGCAGTTCGCCGCCTGTTATCTCACCCACATTGGGCAAAATTCCCATCACACATTGCGAAATAACGGATTTCCCGGAACCAGACTCACCGACTAAAGCGACGGTCGACCCTTGGCGAATGGTGAAAGAAACGCCTTTGACCGCGTCAACAGTTCCTCCATGGACACGGAATTTTACCCGCAAGTCCTTAACAGTTAGCAAGTCGGTCAACGGCTCGCTCTCAGCCCCCACTCAGTCCAATCCCAGACCTTCCTAGATACCCCCGATTTGCAGAAATTCGAACTGCTGATTCTCTAGAGGAACCCGCTCGACGGACGCAAATCGGAATGCATAGAGTTTTACCATGCTCACCTCGGATGAACCATCTTTGTTATCTCATTATTTGACGCGGAAGATTACCATATCGTTACGATTATTTATGAAAATTCGAATCAATCGGTGATTGACGATAGCGTTTCCTTTCGACCAATCGGTTTTGCATCCACAGGACGTGCTGGGTCCGCGGGACAAATGACCAAATGGATGCGGTTTTTATTGCCGGAATTCAATGCGGTGTGAGTCCGATGCGCGTCCATTTCATACAAAGTTCCGTCAGCTGGAATTTTGTGAAAAGAACCGTCCTCGCCCGATACGCCGACAATGTAGCACCCCGGATTGGTGATCAACGCTAAGTGATATCGGCGCGTTGAATCCGCATGTATCGACAAACAAGATTTGGGCCGCATTCGCATAAGCCGGGTACGGCCATAGGCGAAAGGCAAATTCCTTAAAAACCGTTCAAAGGTCGTACCGATAAACGGCTCGGTAATTTCGGAGTAGTCGGCTTCTGCAACACCGTCCGGTATCCAGCCAACCCCATCAAATAGCGGTTCTGCCGCGCCGCGCCGGGCGGTAACACTGATCTGGTTATGCTTTG
>JBMYRC010000110.1:0-15150 GCA_049601975.1 Alphaproteobacteria bacterium
GCAATTCTCCAGGATTGTCTCCGCTGTCGCAATGGTAGTACCGAGCATCGCGCTGGCGCCGAGACTTGTCGTTGCCAAAGCTTTGAACCCTAAACTCGTCATCAATTTGGCGCTTCCCGCATCCCATGGGTTGGGCAGCAACAGCGGCTCCTCTCGCGTGTGCAGCGCCTGGAAGGCTGCCGCCTTCCTCATTTGATCACTCATTGTTCCCTGCCCCTTGGTGTGAGCCGAACTATATATAGAACGAGACCATCGGAATAGATCGCTTAACACGATTTGGTCCAAACGCTGCGGAAAGTTTAATATGTCCGCACCAAAGCTGGGCAAGGTAGACAGTTCATGATCGAAACAGCCATCACCCCAAAAGATAGTGAAGACGACGCCATGCAAAGCTACATCCGGGACGGCGAAACCCGTGCCGCGACGCTCGGCAACCGCGGGCCAACACGCTTCAACGAGAACGGCAAACTCCACCAAGACATTCTCGACGCTTATTGGCAGTATGGATTTTATATCTTTGAAGGCGTGCTGGGTCCGGAAGAATTGGCCGATATCGAAGTCGACCTATTCGACATCATGGAACGCCTTCCAGCAGAGAAGGATGCGTCCGTCGACGCCAAGGGTCGGCCCGCATTGGGTGCTGATTGCGAGGCGCCCACGCTCTTTTGGTCGAAGCCGCTCGGCGACCCCTTCGGTGCTACCGAGGAAGCGAACGGTCGACATCCGGTGAAAATGCCGGAACCGCTGGCAGCCACCAACATGCCGAAGGAAATCGTCTATCTGATGTTGGGCACGCTGCAATTCTCCGATGCGGCGCTGCGCGTCTACGGCCACCCAGATCTGTTACGCGTCGCCGCTTCAATCAACGGCGACGATTTTACGCCGTTCAACGAGGCCATGTTCATCAAGGAACCTGGTCGGGGCGCCTCGGTCGCCTGGCATCGCGATGGCGTCACCCATTGGGACGCGCCGGATTGGAACCAAGGCACGCATGGTTACAACACCATGGCACAGTTGTATGGCTGCACCCCCGCCAATGGTGTTTGGGTCGTACCGGGCTCACACAAACTCAACAAACTGGACATCGCCGCGATGGTCGAAGCGGCAGGCACGCCGAGATTGCCGGAAGCGGTGCCGATGATTTGCGCTCCGGGCGACGTTGCAATTTGCAATCGCCAAGCCGTCCATGGATCTTTCGCCAATACCAGCGATCGATGGCGTGTCACTGTGAATTTTGGTTTCCATCGCCGCAAGTCCGTATTGGATGTACAAGGTGGGGGCATTCACAATGCGCCGAGCGTCTACGACGCAGAACGTATTCGCAAACGCTCGGAGATTATCGGCTACGCCATCGAGGCCCGCAAACAACGCTTCCCCGACGAGACATCATTCGAATATGCGCCACATAAAGAGAGCGGCGAAACTTTCGTATGGACGGCGGAGACGAAAGCGGCGCTGAAGGATTACAATTTGTTAGATTTAAGCATTTAAGGGAACTGCCCGCTTAACCACCGTTACGTGAGCATGCAGCTTCAGTCCGACGCTTTGGTCCGCACATAAGCGCCCTGTTTCACAAGCGCCGACTGGATTTCGCTCACATTCAAATCTCTTGGCACTGTGCCGGAATTCGCGCTCAACGCCGCCGCGACGCCCGCCGCGTGACCGGTCATCCAGCATTGCGGGATTTCACGCATAAAGGTGTGGGTCTGAGCATCGCTGGAGATATGACGCCCGGCAACCAATAGATTGTCGACTTGGCTTGGCACCAAAGCGCTATACGGAACGGAAACATTCGGCAGGTTGAGGCCCAGGCTTGGGCTGACGCCGATCTCATCTGACAGCACACACCCGGTTTTGGTTTCGTCACCAGTCATCCGCCCCGCACCCTTCAGGCGGCGGCTGTGCCGCGCTCCCAATTGCGGGCCGGTCAGCATAATCCATGCGTTCTCAAAGCCCGGCGCGTATTGGCGGTAAAAGTTTAGCAACTCCACCAGGCTTTCCCGTGACAAGATTTCGAGATGAGTTAGGTCGTCGATCTTCAGCACATCAAAGCCGGAGAAACGCGGCCCCATGAAGACGACCACGTCGTTCCGCCATCCGGCGAATGGCAGAATAAAGTGCTTGGTCGCTTCCCGGCCACGCCGCATGAAATCCTTATAGGCGTCGGGGTTGGCGTCCTGCCAGGCAAACCACTTGTTCACGTCAACGCCTGAGAGCAGCGATGCGGTATTGGCGCAATGATGGATATTGTCGGTATCGATATCGCCTTCGAACCCCTCGCCCGCTCGCACAAACATATCACCGTCGCCGGTTGTATCGACGACCATCTTCGCACGCACGGCCACCCGGCCTTCTTTCGATTCCAGTATCGCGCCCACGACCTTGCCGTCCTCAACCAGCGGGGCCGCGACCCAGGAATGCAACAGCAGCTCTATCTTCGCAGTCAGCACCATCTTCAGGGATTCGAGCTTCAGCCATTCCGGATCGATCATCGGCGCCCATGTCACTGTGCCGTGAAAGGCGCTGTGGCGGCGTGACCATTGATGCGCCAGGCTTTCGTCCCGCGAGCCCCATTGATCCTTCGATGGGCCGAAGATGGCATCGTCCGGCAAACGGTCGAGCAGTTCCTCCGCCATGCCTCGAATTACAAGGTCCCCCTGCCAATCGGACATGCGGTCGATCCATATGACGAGACCGCCCGTGGAGAGACCTCCCAAATGATTATAACGCTCGGCCAGGATGACATCCGCGCCAAGTCGCGCCGCCGCGACCGCCGCCGTAGTGCCGGCGGGACCGCCGCCGACGACCAGCACATCTGTCGTCGCGAAGACCGGGATATCGCGGGCCGGCTCAGTGACCCGACCCAAATCCTTGCGCTGCTTGCGCGCAAATTCCGCGCCGGCGTTGAAGACGCCTTTATCGGCGGCGTAATTGTCATCCATTGTCATTGTCTCTTCCTCTCGACTCTCGCTTGTCTGCAGAAGTATGGGTCTGCCTCAGCTCGCGCCGAACAATTTCCTTAACCATCCCCGCAAAGCCGCACCGATCACTGTGCCGAGACCAACCTGTGCGGTCGCCGCGGCCACGTCCTTGCCCGCAAGACGCGCTTCAAGATTGGCCGCGAATGCGTCGGTCATTGCTTGCGCAACACCAGTGACAAGGTCGCCGCGACCGAATTGCGCAAAGGTGCCACTCAGCGCATAGGCCACCTCGACATCGACCCGCGTCGCATCGGGCTCTTCTTGAAGAAGCACGAACGTCACCTCACCGAGAGCGCTGGATCCGGTGGTACCATCGCGGCCCGAGCCGGAGACCATGCCACTGCGCCGGGTCTCATCGAACGCCACGTCAGCTTCGCCTGTAAAGGTAGCGCGGATGGGGCCGAGACCTGCTGAAATACGGCCCGTCACGTGTCCACCATCGGGGGCAGAGGTTAATTCGGCGCCCGGCATACAGGCCGAGAGCGCTTCGATGTCACGGAACAATGCCCAGACATCGGCAATCGGTTGCCCAATGGTAAATTGCTGCGACAAACGCATCGCGCCCGCGGGCAATTTCGCTTTAATGGAGGTCTGTTCCAACGCATCTAGCTGACCAGCGTCCGCAACTGGGGTCGATTCAATAGTTCCCACGATCGCCGGCTCTTCCATTACGGATTGCACGGCGCGCACAATGCCGACGTATCCGGTACAACGGCAGAGATTGCCTTCCATCTCGCGTCGGATATGCGCTTGGTCAGCGCCTGGTGCGCGGCGTATCAGGTCGCGGGCGGAGATCATCATACCCGGCGTGCAGTATCCGCATTGCAAAGCATGCTCGCGCGTGAACGCAGCGCGCAATTGTCCCATTAAGGGGTCTTCGTCGAACCCTTCAATGGTCCGCACCTCGGCGCCCTCGCACGCCACGGCCAGCGTGATGCAGGAACGCGCCGGTGCGCCATCAATCTCAACCGTGCACGCGCCGCAGACGCCATGCTCACAACCGAGGTGCGTCCCCGTCAGCAGCCGCGCTTCGCGCAGAAAATCCGCGAGATGAGTGCGAGGCTCGACTACAGCCTCGACGGCTTCGCCGTTCACTGTCAGGGATACGCGGCTCATCGCACCGCCTCCTCAACCGCGCGGCGCAAAGCGGCTGCATGCAGACGGCGCTTGTACCAATCGGCATCGGGAAAGGCCCGTTCGACTATATCTTCGGCAGCCTTCGCGTCAAAACTCGCGTCCACTTTTACCCCTTCTTCGATCACGGTCGGCCGCGCTTCCGTCGCACCAATCACCGCGCGCGCGATACCTCTCTCCGGATCATGCAAAACAGCCGCCATGGTTTCGGCGAACTCGCCAACCTTGCGGCAGAATTTGTAATACCCCCATCGCGCGGAGGCGGTGAGCACAGGAATTCGAATGCCTGTCAGAAGCTCGCCGGCTTGAAGGGCTGTCTGAAACGGACCCTCCAAGAAGTCGCCAAGCGAGAGGTGCCGCGCGCCCGACTGTCCATGAACGGTGACATCCGCGCCAAGTGCCATCAGACAGACGGGCCAATCGGCGGCAGGGTCTGCATGTGCAATACTGCCTCCCATGGTGCCGCGATTGCGAATGGCCCGGCAGGCAATGCCACCGGCCACAGTATCCAACATCCCGTTCGTCGTATCGGGTATGCCACCGTCTTCAATCACCGCATGGGTTACGCAGGCTCCGATTAGGACCGCGTCACCGTCACGCTCAATTGTTTTCATTTCCGGGATGCGGGTCACATCCAACAACCGGTCCGGTTGCAGCAAACGCAAGTTCAACATCGGGCCAAGCGATTGCCCACCGGCCAGTACACGGTTGAACTTCGTATCGTCACCCAATAATTCTGCCGCATCGGACAGGTTCGAGGCGCGGGCGTAGTCGAAAGTTGCGGGCTTCACGATGCCGCCTCCCGCAGAGCTTCCAGTATCCGGCGCGGTGTGATAGGTAGCTGTGATACTTCCGCGCCGAATTCGCGCAGCGCGTCGTTGACCGCATTGCCGATGGCAGCGGGTGGGCCAATAGCGCCACTCTCGCCGATGCCTTTCTGCCCGAACCGCGTGTAGGGGGACGGCGTCTCCATATGCAGAACACGGATGTCAGGCGATTCCGCAGTGCCGGGCAACAGATAATCCGCGAAGGTCGAGGCCAGCGGTTGACCGCGGTCGTCGAACGGCATTTCTTCATAGAGCGCGGTGCCGATGCCCTGGATCGTACCGCCGTAGACTTGCCCATCGACAATCATCGGATTGACCAGCACGCCGCCGTCTTCAACCACGACATAGTCGAGAATTTCCACCTGGCCGATCTCGGTATCGACGGCAACGATAACCGCGTGGGCGGCATAACTGAAAGTGCCTGTATCCACGTCCGGTTTATAGCCAACAGTCACCTCTAATCCAGCCGGGTCAACATCTCCCGGCAGATCCTGCGGTTTCAGATACCAGACTTTAGCGATATCGCGAAGGCTGATCGAATTGTTCGGCGAGACGACGTTACCCGCCTCAACGCGCACATCCGCTTCTTCGGTCTGTAGAAGTGACGCGCCGATGCATTTCGCCCGCTCAGCCAAGGCTCCGCATGCGGTCGCGACCGCGCCGCCGGACATCACCATGCAGCGCGACCCCCACGTCCCCGTCGAATAAGGTGTGACACCGGTATCGCCGTGGACCAATCGGACGAGACCCGGGTCGATGCCAAGAATTTCGTGCGCGACCTGCGCCAACGTAGTCTCAAGTCCTTGCCCGTGACTGTGCGCGCCGATGCGCAATTCCAACTCACCATCCGGGGTCAACCGGGCACCGCATTGTTCGTGCCCTGGCACCATGGGAATACCCCAGCCCGCATAGACGGTCGTGCCGTGGGCTCCCTGCTCGCAGAAAATCGAGAGGCCTACACCAATCTTGCGGCCGTCAGATTCCGTCGTTTTCTGCCGCTCCCGCACGCTCGCCACATCGATGGCCTCGACCGCCTTCTTCAGACAGGTCGGATAGTCGCCACTGTCGAAATGTTTGGCCGTAATATTGTCGAACGGCATCGAATCCGCCGACGGCAAATTCATCAATCGAACTTCGTGCGGTTCTTTCCCGACTTCCCGCGCAATGGCATCCAGCACCAATTCCGTGGCGAAACAAACACCGGTTCGAGCAACACCACGATAAGGCAGGATCGGCGGTTTGTTCGTGGCCAATGACCAAGTCCGGCAGCGAAACGCCTCGAAATCGTATGGTCCGGGCAGAATACTGCCTACCTGCGCAGATTCGAGACAAGCGGAGAACGGATAGGCCGAATAGGCACCGGAATCTACATGCGCCTGCGCCTCGAGCCCCAGCAGTTTGCCGTTCTCGTCCGCATACCCGGTGATCTTGTAATGATGTTCGCGACAATTGGCGTTGGCGGTCAACTGCTCGCGACGGTCCTCGATCCAGCGGACCGGACGGCCAAGCCGCATGGCCAGCCAACCAAGCGCTACCTCCTCCGCCAGGAGGATGCCCTTATACCCAAAGCCGCCGCCGACATCCGGGGAAATGATGCGCACCCGCCCATGCTCTATCCCGAGACATTCGGCGAGACCACTGCGCACGATATGCGGCATTTGCGTGGCGCTGTGCATAATCAGTTGTTCTAGGCGCGTGTCCCACTCAGCGATGACACCGCGGCCTTCGATTGGCGACATGCATTGGCGCGCCGTGCGGAATTCACGCTCGACCTTGATTGCCGCGCGCGCCGCAACCGCGCCAACATCTCCGACGTCGACGAAACTCTCCAAGAAAACATTGTCGCCCCACACCTCATGGAGCAGTGCGGCATCCGCATCGCGTGCCTGGAGCATATCGTGAATCGCAGGGAGTTCCTCAAAATCGATTTCGACCCGCGCGGCGATATCCTCAGCTTCGGCACGGGTATCGGCAACGCACATAGCGACCAGCTCGCCCACATAACGTACTTTCTCGTCCGCCAACGCCGGCTGCACGGAAGGCTTAAAACCGGGCAAAGCAGAGACAGCACGGATCGGTTGCACATCCGTCAAATCCTGCGCGAGAAATACCTTATCCCGGATATCTGCCGGAACGCGCGCGCCCAGGATGCGAGCGTGCGCCAGAGGGCTACGCAAGAACGCAACTTCACGAGTTCCCGCCGGCTTAATATCCGCGACATAGCGGCCACGGCCGCGCATGAAACGCTCGTCTTCCTTACGCGGCAGCGGCGCGCCAACCCCTTGATGGATATCGTTCATCCGCCGATCAGGCCGCGGCTTCGAGTTGCGGCAAGATGATCGCATCAGCGTCGAAGCGTTTACCGGCGCGCAGACAGAAGTCCGGACGCAGATATTGGTCCGCGACAACCTGATCGCCGCTGTTGTCGCGCAATACCCATTTGCCCCGCTCGTCCGCCAGGACCGAGACATCCGCAACCATGCCCGGCTTCAAGGTTCCGATCTCATCGGTCATGCCAATCATCTCGGCAGCGTTCGATGTCGCTGTGGCCACCACGTCCGCTAACGGCATGCCAAGAGCCAAGAGCTCAGTCATCGCGTGGGTCATACTGAATTTTACGTCGCCTGTGAAGATATGATCTTCTTCTTTAGCCATCTCGGGGTTGGGCACCTTTGTATTGTAGCCATGCATATCGGCACCAAGCGTGTGCGGCAGGACACCTGCCTCCATCACCTTGTGCGCCATCTCGAAGCTGAAATGCGAACCATGCCCAACGTCTATCTTGATACCCTTCGCCAGCGCTTCAGTGATCGCCGGATGCATATTGCCCTTGCTGTCGACGAAGCCGCCCGGATGCCGTGTAAACGGGTGCGCCAGGACATCGCCAGGGGTCAGCATGTCCACCACGGTAGGAATGACCGTATCAGGGTCGACCTCGTCACCGCCCTTCTCCGGTAGTGGCCAGAGTTGGCCCAAGTGAATATAGAGCGGTAGCTCCGATTGCAGGGAGATGTCTTTTGCCATTTCAATGACTTTGACGCCCCAACGCGCGAAGCCGCCGACTTCCGCATGCGCCTTGATCCCCTTGATCAAATCGCGATTGCCCTCGATCACACGGCATGTGGCGCCGACATCTACGCCTGATGGACCATAGAGGTCGGTATAGAAATGCCCTTCGAGACCGCCAACCACATATGCCGAGATGAAGGCCACCACATTACTGGCGGAAGGTTCCACCACATAATGGCGGAATCCGGCGAAAGTCATGCTGCTGGGCCCACCCTGATCGACCAGCGTGGTAACCCCGGAATGAACCCCGACCATATCCGCGTTCAACCCGAACGGGCCACCGATATGCTCGAAAACATGGGCGTGGGTATCGATCATGCCCGGAATGACGAGACGCCCGGAGACATCGATATTCTCCGATCCCGACAATTCACTGCCGAGCGCCGCAATCTTGCCGCCCGAAATGGCGACATCCATCACGCCATCGATCCCCTGTGCCGGATCAATCACCCGGCCGCCCTGTAAAACCAAATCCGGTTTCTCATTCATCGCAACTTCCTCCCGCAACATCCACGTATGATAATTTCCACCGTCTTCGCATCACACGTCGAAGAAAACGGTCTCGCCTTCACCACCCAATTTGACATCGAAACGATATACGATGCCGTTCTTGGTCTTCTTACGCCTAGCGATCAATGTATCCCGGCGTGTGTCGCCCACGGACGCCAACACTGGATCGATCTCATTCGCTTCCACCTCATCGGAGAAATACAACCGTGTGAACAAATGCGAGTGAATTGCCGCGGCAAAGAGGGTTAAATTAATATGAGGCGCTTGCGGTGCATTTCCAGCGCTTGGAACTGAGCCCGGCTTAATCGTTTCGAATTCGAACTTACCTTTACCGCCAGAAGAGACACGCCCGAAACCACTGAATTTCTTATCTAATTTGATATCATCCCGATCGTCCGCGGGGGAATTATAGCGTCCGGCAGCATTCGCCTGCCAAATTTCCAACATCGCGGCCCGCAAGGGATTGCCTTCGGCATCAAGAATACGACCTTCGACACGAATGTGCTCGCCTTTGGTTTTCTTGCCTGCCAGATGATTGTCGGTAATGCCTTTAAGATCATAGCCTTCCGGCGTCATGATGTGATGAAAAAAGGGGCCAATCGTGTTCGAGGCTGTTTGCTTCGCCATTTCTCAATGTCCCATCGGAGTGGCGTTACGACCGCGTAACATAATATCGAATGACTGCCCCGCCGCATAACCCAGAATCGAATGTTCGGGCGCGTACTTAACGATCAATCGTTCGCGTGCCGCTTTGTTTGTCACCGCTTGATAAACGAAATCCTCCCTCTGTAAGGGGTCACCCGGGAAATAACATTGCGTCACCAGGCGTTGCGCGAAGCTACCGCCAGTGATCGAGTAATGAATATGAGCGGGCCGCCAACGATTGCCCAATCGGACGATTGGGTAAGCGCCAGGGCGGATTGTCACGAATTTGTAACGACCTTCGGCATCGGTGACGCAACGCCCGGTACCGAAGAAATTCGCATCGACCGGCGCGTCATGCTGATCGCCCTTGTGGCCATAGAGACCAGCGGCATTTGTTTGCCAAATCTCAATGAGCGCGTTGGGAACGGGACGATTCGCCTCATCTGTAACGAGCCCCGTCAAAATCATCCGCTCGCCAATGGCTTCCTGGCCCTTCTTGGCGGCATTCTTCGTCAGATCGGCATCGATTTTCTTGACCGAATTATGGCCGAAAACCGGGCTGGTCAGCTCCGACAATGTTTGCTGGATCGGAACCAATGGCTGTGTCGTCGATGCTTTTGGATGAACGGTCCAATCGCGCTTCTTCGCTTGCGCTAAATTTGACATGAAAAGCTCCTATACTGATTTCCACCACGTTAGCGCAGGCCGATGGTCCTAGCCAAGAGCGCGAAATACCGCATCCCCCGCATCGAGAAAACGTTCGTCATCGCCGAGATGCCCGATGACCTGCAGACCGATGGGCAGACCGAGCGGCCCGGTGAAGAGTGGCAGACTGAGACCCGGAGAATAGAGCGCCGTCCAAACCCGATTGAAATGCGCCTGACCGATGGTCGTCAGATCCGCCGGCGCCTCGCCATTGGCGCTTGGCGTGATCAACAGGTCATACCCTGCAAGCGACGCGTGAAAACGATTACGGTAATCCTGCAGCGCTGCCATCCCAGCCCGATAGGTGGCGTAGCTGACGTTCCACCCGAGTTCCAACCGTTCCTTCTTCACCCGGTCACTGAGCTTATCCCAGTGGTTGTGCCATTCGTAGGCTAGGGCCCTCGAGAATTCGAACGCACTGACGACATCGAACGCCTCTTCCAGGCTGTCGAACCCATCCGGCAGATCGAAATCGGAAACATCAGCACCCGCTTCCGAAAGCCGTACCGCCGCCCCTTCCACATGAGCACGGGTTGGCGCGTCGGCTTGTTCCCAATGGGGCGTGCGGCAGAGCCCAATCTTCAGGTCGGACACGGAGACTGCATTAAGCGGCCGATACGGCAGACCCATCACCGCCGCGCGCATCAACACTTGATCCTCCATGGTCCGGGTCAGCATGCCAAGCGTGTCGACGCTGCGAGAATTGTCGTGAACACCAAGCGGGTTGTAGTCGCCATAGCTCGGCTTGTAACCGATGCAGCCATTAAAGGCAGCGGGGCGCACGATGGAACCGCCGGTCTGCGTGCCAAATGCAACCGGCACCATGAAATCCGCCACCGCAGCGCCGGAACCGCTCGACGAACCTGCCGGCGAATGCGCCGGATTATGCGGATTCTTGGTCTTGCCGGGCGTCAGATGAGCGAATTCCGACGTCACTGTCTTACCCAGCATCAACCCGCCTTCGGCCCGGCACTGTGCCACACAGGGGGCGTCATAGCTCGGGTGGTTATGCGTGTGGATGATCGTCCCGTGCCCGGTTGGCATGTCCTTTGTGTCGATAATATCCTTCACGCCAACCGGCACGCCATGGATCATGCCGTGGGAAGGTCCCGCATCGATTGCCCGCGCATCCGCCAGCGCCTTGCCCTTATCGAGATAAATCCAGGCATCGACCTCGGGCTCTCGATCCTCGATCCGCTCGAGACACGCCGCCGTCACCGCCTCGCAGGTCAGTTCGCCCGCCTCAATCTTCTGCGCGATCTCACTTGCCGAAAGTCTCCAGAGTTCCGTCATTCCTGCCGCCTCCGCATTGCTCCGGCCGCCCGCGCCGAATACACTTCTCCCACACAATCAATTGTGGGCTTCTCAGCCCAGAACAAGCGGTGAGAGCGATGAGCAACAGCGATATCAACATTGTCCCCTCGGGTGGCGGCGTCGGCGCCTTCATCGAAGGGATCAACCTCGGACAAGACCTGTCGGACAACATCGTCGGCACATTGCGGAGCGCGCTCGGAGAGCACGGCGTTTTGTTCTTTCGCGATCAGGACATATCACCGGAAGATCACATCGCCTTCGCGGAGAAATTCGCGCCGATCAACATCAACCGCTTCTTCGCCCATGTGGACGGCCATCCCAAAATCGCCCAGGTGTTGAAGGAGCCCGACCAGAAGAAAAACATCGGCGGCGGTTGGCATACCGACCACACCTATGACATCAATCCGGCCATGGGCTCCATTCTAGTCGCCCGCGAAACGCCGCCCCAAGGCGGCGACACCATGTATGCCAGTACATGCCGGGCCTACGAGACGCTCTCCGACGGATTCAAAGCCATGCTAAAGGGGTTGAAGGGTGTGCATTCGAGCCGCCACGTCTTCGGCCCACAGGCACGCTACATGCAAAAAGGCGAGGATACAGCGGGGCGCCTCAGCAATAACGAGGCGGCGACGCAGGATGCAGTACATCCGTTGATCATTCGCCATCCGATCAGCGGACGCGAATCCATCTACGTCAATCCGGGCTTTACCGTTGGTATCGACGGTTGGACGGATGCAGAGGCCGAGCCTTTCCTAAAAATCCTCTACGACCATATCGCCAAGCCGGAGCACACCTACCGCTTCCAATGGGCCCCCGGCTCCATCGCGTTCTGGGACAACCGGGCGAGTTGGCATTACGCGGTGAATGACTATTACGGCGCGCGCCGTCTGATGCATCGCATCACCATCGAAGGGGAAGTGCTGGCGGCGTAATGCCGCTCGGGAGGGGAATACGAAAATGAGTCTGGGAAAATTCACCGCCAGAGCAGCGGGTGCGGCAGCTGATGCCGTTGGCGAAGTGCTGGGGAGCGAGACCTACCCAGAATCCGAATACGGCCTCGCTGCACTGCTATTTCAGCACATCGTCCAGAGTGAACGAGGGACGGAAGAACGCAATCGTGCCTACTACCGACAGCTTATGTCGGAATGTTTGGCGACAGTGCAGCAGAAATAGACCGTTTTAAATACATACGGCCATAAATTTCGCCAACGGATTAACACGCGTCTCTTTAATCACACGGGAAAGTCACCGCTTCTATTTTGTTGCCGTCAGGGTCACGAATGAAAGCACCGAAATAAGTCGTCACCGATGCTTTGCGGGATCTGGGTGCTCCGTCGTCGCGCCCGCCTTCCGCAATTGCCGTCTCGTAGAAAGCATTCACCGCGTCCACGCTCGATGCACGCAGACACACATGCCTGTACCATCCGGCGTCGCGATCATGTCCTGGCGAAGGTTGATCCAGAACTCCGGATACTCCTTCCCAAACCCGACTGTATGGTCACTATCGACGAGGCGTTCCAATCCGAGCGGAGCGAAGACCTTCTCGTAGAATGAAGCGCTCGTGCTCAAATCCTTCACCGGGATGGAAATATGGTCAATGATTGTGCTACCCTTACGGTTAGTTTTGTGGCTCGAACAGCTTGTTCGCCGTCCAATCGAAGGAACCCTGGTCGCGTTCCTGAACGGCCTGTTTCCAGCCGACCTCCTCGGCCCGCCTCTTGTAGTTCACCCCTTCCGGTGAGTGGCGGGTGATGCCGTCGAACAGCGTCGCTAATTGTTGAGCGTGGTGCAGGCCCATCGCTTCGATGGCTTGATTGATCAACATCTTCTGCATCATGAGCTGGTTGACCGGCACGCTCTTCATGCGCCCGGCCAGGGCCTCGACCGCTTCGTCGAGCTCGCCCTCGGGCACGGCCTTGTGAACCACTCCCATGCGCTCCGCCTCGCGCCCTTCGATCTGATCGCCAGTCAACATCATCCGCTTGGCCCCTTCCGCACCCAGGCGATAGACCCACATCGCGGTGGGCGGCGAGCCGAAGACCCGGGCCGGTACATAGCTAATCTTGGCGTCCTCCGCCATCATCACCAAATCGCAACAGATTGCGATATCGGAGCCACCCGCGACAGCGTGCCCTCGGACCTTGGCGATCACCGGGCGATGACTTCGCCAGAGCGACATGAAACACTCCGTATTGGGCATCATCAGCGCATAATCCTTCATCGGATCCCACAGCATCTCCTGGATCATGCTCTCGCTCGCCAACGTCCAGGCAGCCAGATCTTACCCAGTGCAAAACGATCGCACTGCGCCCGACAGTACGATGACATGCACGCCCTCATCCGCGTTCGCTTCGGCGACACAAGCGGCCAGGGTCTCCGGCATGTGGTAATCGATGGCGTTCAAGACCTCGGGTCGGTTTAGGGTAATCCGGCCAACCCGACCGTCTTTTTCATAGAGTACGCTGGGCATGAGAGTTCCTTCCGTCGACACCGCGTGAAAGTTTCCAAGATTCGGCTCCTGCGCCAAGAGCCCGGCTTGACACCATCAAGGGTCCAGTGGATATCAAACGAGAAGCTGGAATTCGTCATTGAGGTGCCACATGAGCAATCTTCTCTCGGATATTGAAGTGATCGACCGCGTTCTCGATCACATCGACCACAACTCGACCGACCTTGGGGAAGAGACCTGGTACGAGCCGACGAAGAACTACACCTGCCCAGAGCGCTTCAAAGCGGAAATGGAGCTCTTCCGACGCATCCCGTTGCCGTTCTGCCCCTCCGCTGCCGTGGCGAAGCCTGGCGACTACGTGGCACGCGACGCGGCCGGCGTGCCGATCATCTCCGTGCGAGGCGAAGACGGCGTGGTCCGCGCCTTTCGCAACGCCTGTCGCCACCGAGGTATGAAAATGGCCAACGGCAGCGGCTGCGCCAAGGCGCTGATCTGCGGTTATCACGGCTGGGTCTACAAGTTGGACGGCAGCCTCGACTATATCCCGGACGCACACGGCTTCCCCGACCTCGATCCGGAGAAATATGGCCTCGTGCCGGTGACGGCGGAGGAGCGCTTCGGCCTCGTCTTCGTCACGCAGGAGGAACCGGTCTCAGATGGTGCCCTCGCCGACTATCCGGAAGTCCTCGCACCGCACCAGGAACTCGTCTGCGCCAACGAGTTCGAGTACGAGATGAACTGGAAGCTCTTCGCCGAGGCCGGAATGGAAGGCTACCACATCAAGGTCGGCCACCCAAAATCGTTCTATCCGTACGGCTTCGACAATCTGAATGTGATCGAGCCCTTCGGCCCCAATAGCCGCGTCACCTTCCCGTTCCGTCGCATCGAGAAACTGCGCGACGTGCCGCGTGAGAAACGACGGATCAACGGCAAGCTCACCTACGCCTATCAGATTTTTCCGAACGTGCTGATGGCCCGCCTATCGCGCCACACCGGCGTCCAATTCGCCGAGCCTATCAGCCCGACCCGCACAAAATATATCCGCTACTGCCTCTCCAACGACCCGATCGAGGGCGACGCGGAAAAACTAGCGATGGTGAAAAAGGACATCGACTACGTCTCGGACACGGGCAATATCGAGGACCGCGACATTACGGTGGAAATCCAAAAAGGCCTTGCCAGCGGCGCCAACGAGCACTTCGTCTACGGCCATTTCGAGAAGGCCATCGTGCATTTTCACAAGACGATGGATGAGATGATGGGGAAGGTGGGGTTAGAGGGGCAGAGGCTTTAGTTAACATGTCAACAATTCGCAACATGTAATTTCGAGCTGCAAACTATTGGGTTTAAAATACATTTTGGGGCTGAAGTAGCTAAGAGCCTTTTGAGGTTTTAGGATGGCTACGATGTACAAGCGCAAGAGCAGGCTTAGGGCGCGCCAACAAAGTAAGCTGATGGAGTATTGTGTGGCGAGGTCGAGGCGGACGAGAGTTATTTCGGCGGCGTTCGAAAAGGA
>JBMYRC010000111.1:0-14855 GCA_049601975.1 Alphaproteobacteria bacterium
GAGGGAGAAGACGCGACCCGAATTAAGCATCTCGTGGCTTATGAGAAAATTAACTCTGAAGGTCGACCCGAGCGTGTAGCGTTTGCCGACCGTCCTCTGGTAATGGCATCTCAGGTACAGCCATAAAAACCTATCGCGGAGATTTCTAGCCCAAAGGTGAAGACGAGTGATGTTCCGGTGGCAATCCGAAGGCAACCAGTCTTTGGTAATACCATGCAGAACCGGGCGCAGCAGTCATTAGCACAGCAAAAATCAGTAAAAGCGCCGGTCGAACGTACCGTTGCTCAAGCAAACACCGAGGGTGCGCTTGCGCGCAATATCGCTTCCATCACACCCGCATCGGTGGGAGAAAGCCGCGCGATGCGGGCGGGTTCGCAAAAGGACGCTAGATTACATCTTGTCGCGAAAGTCCTGCCTCAATTCCCGCCGCGCCCCAAAGCGAACCCTAAACGAGAGGCCGTGCAGGTTGCGACTACTCTGGCGACTTTGCCACACTTAACGGTTATCCCGAATTCGGTGGCAAAAATTCCAACGCTACCGCGTGCGGTGAAGAAAAATCCCTTCGACGTAAGTATCGTCAATAAAGGCTATGTCGCAACGTAAGCGGATGGCGAGGCTCTTCGCCGCGCCCGCAAACGAGCAATACGAACACCTGGCTTGGGAGATGAGGCAATGTTGGCCATAAGATCGAATATTGATAGCAACCGGTCGGTGACGGCCGCCAAGCCAGGGATGGGGCGATCTCAACCTGTTGACCGCCCATCTGTTCGAAAACCAGGCCGCGTCGTTGCCGACTTAAGTTCCGATCCCATCAGCCAAGGCGGAAGCAGGCGAGTTGTTCTTCGGTTTACACCCGGGACATTTCTTGGGTCGCGAAAGGCGATACAGGGCTGGAAGTATATCTTCCGCAGTCATCAAGACCTTCTTACGGGTCTTCAACCGAGTATACGACGCCACAATTTGGGTAAGAATGGCGTGAGATATCGGCTTCGTGTTGTGCCCCGCGAGTGCGACAGCACTCTGCGAAAGTTTCTCTAAGCGCGGCAAGTTTTGTCGCGTAACATCCGAATAGCAATAGCTCTCAGAAATCTCTGCTCGGCGCGTTAGCTGTTGGTTACTGCGCTTGAATATGGACGCCGGTAATTCCGGCTGAGCCTGAGATTGTGCCGGCACGGCGGGCGGAGCTGCTGAGCCTGGCGCCAATTGCAGTGGCGGTGGTTGTACGATTGTTCCGGTGTCAGCTGTTGCTGTGCGGGTAAGGGCTGTTGCTGCACAGATGGTGGGCGGATCCCAATGCCACGGAATTGTTGGGGCATTGGCGGCGCGGGTTGCGGTGTAGAAACCGGTCTTTGATCTAATACGGGAGCCCCCGCATTCGATGGCGATTGCTGGGTAGTGGACGACGAGCTTCTTTCAAACATCTCCTCTATCGACACAGGAATACCGACATCCTGAAAGCTGCCTTCCTTTATCATCAGCCAGATGACGATGACCAACACGCCGAGAATAAAGCTTAACGACATGCCGAAGGTCAAAAATATGACGCAACCAAACCGCCTCTGACGAATAAGAAAGCTTATTTCGGCACCCGAACGGTTGATTTTCGAATTCAAGTCGATGGCAGAGCTGTTCGTATCAGCTTGCAGGCGCACAAGTGAGGAAGATAAGTCCGCGCGCAACGCGGAGTGCGCTTGCTGGCTCCCCTTCGATTCAGAGGCAATGATCCTTTAGGCGGACTTAATTTGCGATTCGACGTTGGCCAAATGCGCGCGCAATTCGTCACGCGACAGGTCCGCCCGTGCGGGCCGTCCTTGTTGCGGCGGTCGGGGAGCATTTCCCGGCCATTGTTTTCCGCCTTGTGGGCGCGGTGCTTGTCGTTGCTGTGCGCGTTGTTCACTCATCGGATATCTTATTCCGGCACTAGGTATTTAAAGTAAAAGTGAATGTTGTTTTTAACGTATATTACATAATCAGTGCATTTTTTGAATAAAGCTTTGAAAATATTTAAAATAACCATAAATTTAATTCCTCTAAATACATCACGAAAAGCAATGGATAATTCAATATCTCGATAATACTATTTTCTGAATGCACAATATCTGGTGTTTCTATTATAAATGGATCACTATTGCGCGGTCGTTGATGCGTTGGGTTGGAGGCGATGCGTAAAGGAATGTTGAGTTTTTTGATGTGGAGTGTCGTCGCTTATGTGCTGTTTGGCGGCATATTATTCGGTTGCCAACGTTCCCTACTTTACCATCCAAACCAGACTGTACCTGATCCCGCTGAATTCGGATTGAAGGGTGTGACGGTCGAGCGGATCGACGTCGGCGGCCAGCACAAGCTCTTGGCTTGGTGGCACAAACCGGAGAGTACGGATGAACCGGTCATTGTTTATTTTCACGGCAATGCTGGACATCTGGGACATCGTGCGGAGAAAATTATACCTTATATAGACGCCGGATATGGCGTGCTTTTGGTCTCATATCGTTACAATGCAGGTGCGGGCGGGTCGCCCAGCGAGGAAGCGCTCTATGATGACGGGCGAGCTGCGATGACGTTCTTGGCGCGCAAAGGCGTATCTTCGGAGCAGACCGTGCTCTATGGCGAATCCCTCGGCACTGCGGTTGCTGTCACGATGGCGTTAGAGAGTTCTGTCGGGGCGGTGGTCTTGGAGTCGCCCTATACCAGCATCGCGGCGGTCGCGCAGAGCCACTATTGGTATTTGCCGACGAAATTTCTCGTCCTCGACAAGTTCGATGCCGCGGTGAAGATCGAGCGTATTGATGCCCCATTGCTGATCGTTCACGGGGAGCGCGATGGAATTATTCCGGTTGAGTTCGGGCGGACCTTATTTGAGCGCGCAACGGAACCAAAAGTTGGGCGGTTTTTACCAGAAGCTGGGCACAATAATTTGTATGAGCATGGTGCAGCTGCTGAGATACTAGGTTTTCTGTCGAAACAGATGCGTGCTACTCGTTGATGCGGGCGAGGGCTTCGGGCGTATCAATATCTAGGAGTACCGCATTGTCAGCCATTTCGACTTCTTGGACGAGCTTTGGGTAGGCGCCGATCAGATACTTTGCACCGACATCGCCGCCGATATCTTGAATTTCCGCGAAGAAACGCCGACCGAGTAATACAGGGTTTCCACGTTTGCCGTTGTGAGTGGGCACGCAGATAACGTGACCTTCGTTTGGCGCAAACGCGGCAATCAATCGCTCGATCTCAACCGATGAAATGCGCGGCATATCGCCGAGACAGATCAATGCGGCGTCCACGTCTGCGGGCATTACCGAAAGCCCTCGTTTCAGCGAGGTGGATAAACCCCCCGCGAAATCGGGGTTCAGAACAAACTGCAAGTTGCGCCCGGCCAGAACCGCTTCCACAGCCTTTGCTTCGTGTCCAAGCACAACTGTAATCGAACTGACCGTTGATTGTTGAATGGCGTTCACGGTACGGACGACCATCGGAACGCCATCGATTTCAGCTAATAATTTGTTCTGCTTTCCCATTCGGCGTGATTGACCGGCCGCAAGTACAATGGCGGCTACATTCAGGGCAGTGTCGATATTCTCCTCCTTTGGGGGGCTGGCTTCTGTACGGGGCATAGGGCGGCCCGGAATCTCCTTCAGGAGGCCACCAACACCCATCGCCCGAATATCCTGCGATGAAACCTGCAAGCCGGCGACTAGTCTCTGCACGATCCAGTCAGACCCATGCGTGCGCGGCGAGCGTGCGGAGCCTGGAAGACCGACGACGGACATCTCGCCGATATGAGCCAAGAAGGTTAAATTGCCCGGATCAACGGGCATCCCCAATTGTTCTATCTGGCCGCCCGAAGCCGTGATGGCCGATGGTACGACGTCGCGGCGGTCCGCGACCGCGGAAGCACCCAATACCAATGCGATATCGCAATCTCGATCCGAAAGCGCCTTTAAACTTTCGCGAATTGCCGGTTCTTCATGAGGGCACACCAATGCCTCGTCGAGGGTAAGTCCCATAGCGATGAGCCTTGCCGCTGTCACTTCCTCGCCCTTGGTCACCAATTTTTCCGGGATATTGGCCAAAGTGGTCTGTAAGAGGCCAATTTTCTGCGGTCGGTATTCGGCGATGCGGAAAAGGCCTTTCACTTTTTTTGCCGCCGTTTCGCATGCACTTAGCGTATCTTCACGGACTGCGAAGGGAATGATTTTTACCGTCGCAACCAGTTGTCCTGGCTCAACGGATGCGAATGGCTCAATTGTCGATAGCGTCACAGCTTCATCTATCGCATTGATCGCATTTAACTGGTCGACCGGAAGCACCAAAAGGCCATGGACGGCGGCATAAATATTAACCCGACCAGTGCCTGCCGCGCCTAAGCTCAAAGTTGTGTCGGCGACAACTGCATCCGCCATTTTTTGCCCGGCGATATCTTCAGTGATGTCGCCGGGCTCTAAGCGAACAAGCGTCGTCTCTCTATAACCAGCAGCTTGTAATTGCGCGATATCGTCTTTCGTAAGCACCCGACCTTTGCGAAAGGTCTCCGAAGCGGTTCGTAAGCTGTGCGCCAGCACGGCCCCTT
Organism: Alphaproteobacteria bacterium; assembly: GCA_049601975.1. GTDB lineage: Bacteria > Pseudomonadota > Alphaproteobacteria > UBA8366 > UBA8366 > UBA6544. The sequence goes on from JBMYRC010000111.1 coordinate 4,568, forward strand.
CGGCGGATTTATTGAGCGGACAGACACCGAATTTCACGCGGCCTCGCGCCGCGCCGGCGCATGCAGGATGGCGGTCACTTCTCCCATGATGGAGATCGCAATTTCCGCCGGGGATACAGCACCAATATCCAATCCGATCGGCGCTTCAATGCGGGAGAGCTCAGCTTCGCTGAAGCCCACCTCGCGTAATCTGTCGAGACGTCGCGCGTGGGTCCGATTGCTGCCGAGCGATCCGATATAGAACGCATCACTCCGCAGAGCGATAGATAGCGCGGGATCGTCCAGTTTCGGGTCATGGGTCAATGTGACGATGGCCGTACGGCGGTCCGGGTCGAGCGCTTTTATGGCCTCATCCGGCCAATCGTGATTGAGCGTCACACCGGGAAAGCGGGATTCGCTAGCAAAAGCCTGCCGTGGATCGACGATGGTCACATCGTAGCCGGAGAGTTTCGCCATGGGGACCAAGGACTGGGCAATATGAACCGCGCCGACGACGATCATGCGTTTAGGCGGGGGGAAAGGTTGCAGGAAATACCGCACGCCGCCGTCTTCGAGCGTCTCGCCCTTGTCTCGGCGTAACGTGCGCTTGATGGACTCATCAAGGACAGGTGTGATCGCAACATCACCTTCGGTCTTTCCATTAATCCAAAGCGTTTGGGCACCTGACGCCAAGTCGGTAATCACGGCAGTCGGATATTTCGCGGATTTCGCCGCGATGAGATTGCTTAGAAAAATCTGTTTCATTCTATAACTCCCCTCGACGATACTGTCGAATTGTCCTTAGTCTAATTTCTCGACAAAGACCTCAACCTCGCCGCCGCAGGCGAGGCCGACTTCCCAGGCCTGCTCGTCACTGACACCAAAGGAAAGGAGCCTGGGTTTGCCGTCCTGCATTACCTCCAATGCTTCGTGGACGACAGCGCCCTCGATGCAGCCGCCGGAGACGGAACCGATCAAATTGTTTTCGGTATCGACAACCAATTGACTGCCGACCGGCCGTGGAGAGGAGCCCCAGGTCTTTACGACTGTCGCAATGGCAACATCGCGCCCTGACGCGCGCCAATCCGCTGCTTGCTCTAGTATATTCTCGTGTGCGTCCAATGGGTGATCGTTCATGCCGCCATCTCCTGCCAACGTCTGAGTGCCGGGTCGCCGGCCGTGCCAATATCACTCAATATGTGGGTTAGTTGTGTCAAGCTTTCCAGGTTATGAACCGGACGGAAATCATCCACGTGGGGTAGTATGGCGCGGATGCCTTGGGATTTGGGTTCAAATTGATCGTAGCGGAGGAGAGGATTTAGCCAAATTAACCGCCGTGATGAGCGGTGCAATCGGTCCATTTCCTTTGGCAAACCTGCGCCGCCCTCTCTGTCGAGGCCGTCGGTGATCAAAATGACGACGGCGCCTTGTGTCAGTACGCGGCGCGACCAATCGCGATTGAAGTCGTGCAAACACTGCCCGATACGGGTCCCGCCGGACCAATCGACGACCACATTGGTGACTTGTTCCAACGCGACGTCGATATCCTTATTGCGGAGATAACGGGTCACATTGGTGAGGCGAGTGCCGAATAGGAATGCGTGGACCCGGTCACGGTCGTTGGTGATGGCGTGCAGGAAGTGCAGCATCATTCGGGCATACCGTTCCATCGATCCGGAAATATCACACAGCACGACGATTGGCGGTTTGCGTTGGCGGCGTCGGCGCCATCGCATCGGGATAATATCGCCGCCGGATCGCAATGCAGTGCGGAGTGTAGCGCGCATATCTGCACGCGCGCCGGTATTATCGGGTCGGAACCGTCGTGTTGGTATTTCCATGATCGGGAGGCGCATCCGCCGCATTGCAGATTTCGCGGCTTCGATTTCGGAAGCGGTCATCTTTTCGAAATCCATCTCGCGCAGAACCTCGTCTTGACTAAAGGTTAGAGTCGCGTCGAATTCGATTTCTTCAGTCTCTCGTGTCTTGATGTCGTCCTGCGGTGTGGCGCCCGCCGTCAGTGCTTCGGCGATCCGGAGGGATATCTCGTTTTTCGTTGCTTCACCTTCGCCAAGCTGTGCCGTCGGCAGAACCATCGACATCATGCGTTCGAGGATTTGCGGATTGCGCCAGAAGACGTGAAACGCCTGATCGAAGAGTTCGCGTTGGTCGCGACGGTTCACAAAGACGGCGTGTAGGGTCCAGTAAAAGTCGTCGCGCCGCCCGAGACCGGTTTGCTCCAAGGCGTTAATGGCATCGATTACCTTACCGGGGCCGATTGGCAGTCCCACCGCCCGTAACACTCGGGCGAAGTGCATGATGTTGGCGGCGATCCGTCCACCGTCTTGGTCAACCGGTGTCATGCGCCGTTGGCCAACAACATCTCATTCTTGATTTCCGCAAGGAGGCGACTGGCTTCGCTGCCGCGGATTTTTTCGATGTCGTCTTGGTATTTTAGCAAGGTGCCAAGCGTATTGTTGATCGTATCCGGGTCGAGGGTCATGCAATCCAATTGCGTCAACGCGTGGGCCCAATCGATGGTTTCCGCCACACCGGGTTGCTTGAAAAGATCCATTTCTCTTAGTTTTTGGACAAATGTGACGACTTGCGCAGAGAGGGTTTCCGGCGCGGTCGGTGCCTTTATCTTTAGGATCTCCAATTCCTGCTCTGCACCTGGGTAATCAATCCAGTAATAGAAGCATCGGCGTTTTAGGGCATCGTGGATTTCACGGGTCCGGTTGGAGGTTATGATGACGATCGGCGGTTCATCGGCCTTGATTGTGCCCAATTCGGGGATTGTGATTTGGAAGTCCGAGAGGACTTCGAGGAGATAGGCCTCGAAGGGCTCGTCCGTGCGATCTAATTCGTCGATCAGTAATACAGCAGGACCGTCGATACTTGGCTCTAACGCTTGGAGGAGGGGGCGTTTGATGAGGAATTTCTCACTGAACAAATCGCTCTCAAGAGCTATACGGTCTCTATCGCCGACCGCTTCCGAAAGTCGAATCTCGATCATTTGCAGTGAGTAGTTCCACTCGTAAACAGCGGAGGCTGCATCGAGGCCTTCGTAACACTGCAGGCGCACCAGCCGTCGACCGAGCGTCTCAGACAATACCTTAGCAATCTCGGTCTTACCGACACCAGCTTCGCCTTCCAGGAAAAGTGGGCGTCGCAGGGTCAACGCCAGATGCAACGCCGTGGCGAGGCTTCGGTCCAAAACGTAATTCCCTTTGTCGAGTAGCGTGATGGTTTGGTCGATAGTTGCGGGAAGTTGATCGCTCATGATGTTCGGTATGCCTTTGCCGTGGGTCGAGGACTCTATGGAAATTTATCCAGCGAGTGTAAAGAGGAAGGCCGGGTATCCTTAATTAGTCGGCATTTATCGTGATTGCGAGTATTGAGAAATACGATGATTTGGAATGTTCATGTATATTAGGGTGTTCCAATTTCGTCCTTTAATCAGAAATTTGCGGTAAAAAGATACCGCAATGTCTGGATATAATAAGAAAAGTAATACAATTAATGTACTTGGTCCGGCCTTCCTCATCGAAAAAGCCCGACTCAGAGTAAGTCGGGCTTTGAATTCGAAATTATCTGAATGCCGTCATCCTGCCTTAGCAACAGCCCGTTTGGCCATAACTGTGACGAGATGGGCTCTATATTCGGAGCTCGCGTGGATATCTGAGTTCAAATCATCCGGCGAAACCGAGATATTCGCCACCGCGTCCGCCGAGAAATTGGATGACAACGCGCTTTCCATCTCCGGTACTCGGAAGACGCCGTCTTGGCCGGCACCGGTGACGGCTACACGTGTGTCGCCGCTATTCTGAGCGACGAAAACACCGACAATGGCATAGCGCGATGCAGGGTTCGGGAACTTCATATAGGCGGCTTTGCCCGGTACCGGAAACTTTACCGCAGTGACGACTTCGCCTTCATTCAATGCGGTCTCGAACATACCTGTGAAGAAATCATCGGCCCCGATTTCGCGCTGATCGGTCACGATGGTCGCGCCCAATGCCAGGCAAGCCGAAGGATAATCTGCCGCCGGATCATTATTCGCGATTGAGCCTCCGATCGTACCACGGTTGCGCACCTGTGGATCGCCAATTCCGTCAGCCAAATCCGCAAGTGCCGGAATTTTGCCTTTGACGTCAGCGGAAGCGGAGACGGTCGCGTGGGTCGTCATGGCGCCGACGGTTATTGTATCCCCATCAACGTAGATACCGGCAAGATCTGATATGCCGCCAAGATCGACGACATCTGCGGGTTGAGCCAGGCGTTGTTTCAGCGTTGGGATTAACGTCATTCCACCGGCCATTAACATGGCGTCGTCCGATCCTTTTACTTTGGATGACGCGTCAGAGACGGAACCAGCGCGTTGATAATTGAAGTTATACATATCTTTCTCCTTTAACTGACGGCGCTGGTTAAGCGGCCGCATCCTGAATGGCGCGCCAAATCCGTTGCGGGGTGGCGGGCATGTCAATATTTGTGACACCGAGTGGGCTCAGTGCATCGATAATAGCGTTCAAGAGAGCCGCTGGAGAGGCAATTGCCCCGGCTTCTCCACACCCTTTCACACCCAATGGATTGAGCGGTGAAGGGACACCAGCGAAGCCAAGCTTCAAGTCCGGCATATTGTCGGCTCTCGGCATCGTGTAATCCATATAAGAGCCTGAGATAAGCTGGCCTTCGTCGTCATAGACCGCGTTTTCCAACATGGCTTGCCCAAGGCCCTGAGCGATGCCGCCATGAACCTGACCTTCGACGATCATAGGATTGACGACAGTACCGAAATCATCGACCGCGGTGTAGTTCACGACCTCTATTTCACCTGTCTCGGGATCGATTTCGACTTCGGCAATGTGCGTTCCCGCTGGGAACGAGAAATTTAGTGGGTCGTAGAATGCCGTCTCGTCTAATCCCGGCTCTAGCCCTTCCGGATAATTGTGCGGAACATAAGCGGAAAAGGCGACTTCGGCTATATTCATCGACTTGTCGGTGCCCGCTACCGTGAAATTACCGCCGGAGAACTCGATATCGTCCTCCGAAGCCTCCAAGGTATGAGCAGCGATTTTCTTGCCTTTCTCAATGACCTTGTCTGCCGCTTTAACGATGGCCGAACCACCAACGGCTAGTGACCGCGATCCGTAGGTACCCATTCCGAAAGGAACACGCTCGGTGTCGCCGTGAATGACTTCGACATTCTCTACCGGAACACCTAGTTGTTCGGAAACTAATTGCGCGAAGGTTGTTTCGTGTCCCTGGCCGTGAGAGTGCGAACCTGTAAGAAGTAATACATTGCCCGTTGGATTGAAGCGAATTTGAGCGGATTCCCAAAGGCCGACGCCGCCGCCAAGTGCGCCGACGGCAGCCGAAGGTGCAATTCCGCAAGCTTCGATATAGGAGGAGAGACCGACACCGCGCATCTTACCGCGGGATTTGGCTTCTTCCTTGCGCGCTGCGAAGCCGGTGTAGTCGAACAGTTCTAACGCGTCGTCCAACGCCTTGTTGTAATCACCGCAATCGTATTGCTGAATGACCGGCGTTTGATAGGGATAGGCATCCGCCGCTATCATGTTTTTCCGGCGAATCTTTGCTGGATCAATACCCATTTCTCGGGCAGCGGCGTCCACCAGACGCTCAACGACAAATGTCGCTTCCGGTCGTCCTGCACCGCGATAAGCATCGACTGGTGCAGTATTAGTGAACACCCCCAATACGTCACAGTAGATTGATGGTGTCGTGTATTGGCCCGCGAGCAGTGTTGCATAAAGGTAGGTCGGTACAGCAGAAGCGAAGGTGGACAGATAAGCGCCCAGATTGGCGACCGTGTGGACCCGCATGCCCAGGAACTTGCCAGTTTCGTCGAGGGCTAACTCCGCCGTCGTGACGTGGTCACGTCCGTGTGCGTCCGATTGGAAGGATTCAGAACGTTCCGCATTCCATTTGATCGGCCGATTGATCTTGCGAGCCGCCCACAAACAGACCGTTTCTTCGGCGTAGATGAATATCTTCGAGCCGAAGCCACCGCCGACATCGGGTGCAATTACCCGCAATTTATGCTCTGGCGCGATTCCGTTGAATGCTGACAGGACCAATCGTGTAACATGCGGGTTTTGACTGGTCGTGTGCAGGGTCAGGCTATCCATGCCTTTGTTGTATTCAGCGAGCGCCGCTCGTGGCTCTATCGCGTTGGGAATCAATCGATTGTTGACGAGTTTCAATTTGGTGACGTGATGGGCATTGTTGAATGCTTCATCCGTTGCTGCCGCATCGCCGATCTCCCAGTCATAACAGATGTTTCCGGGAGCATCGTCATGCACCAATGGTGCAGATGCGTCGGCAGCGGTCGCAGTCACTGCAGTTGCCGGTAGGACGCCGTAATCGACATTGACCTTCTCGCCCGCGTCTTTTGCTTGGTCGACAGTTTCCGCGATTACAATGGCGACATGGTCACCTAAGTAGCGGACCTTTTCGGTTGCGAGGGCAGGGTGAGCGGGCGCTTTATGGGGTTCTCCATCCTTGCTGTGGATGGTCCAGCCGCAAATCAAGCCGCCGATTTCATCAGCCGCGAGGTCCTTACCCGTCAAGATGGCAACAACGCCTTCGGACGCCTCGGCTGCGCTGGTGTCGATTGTGTTGATGGTTGCGTGTGCGTGCGGCGAGCGCACGAAATACGCGTAGGTTTGCCCCTCGACATTGATATCGTCGAGATAGTTGCCATTCCCCACTAGGAACCGCCGGTCTTCCTTGCGGCGTACTGAAGCGCCAATTCCGGTCTCAGACATGGTTTGTTCCTCCCCCTGCGGCGTGTGTATCGCTCTTTATCGCATGCTTGCAGCGCCAGCTTTTATTGATTTTACGATGTTATGGTAGCCGGTGCAGCGGCAGATATTACCTTCAAGCCATTCCCTGATTTCTTGTTCACTCGGATCAGGGTTATTCTTCACTAGATCAAGGGCGCTCATTACCATACCCGGCGTGCAGAAGCCGCATTGGAGGCCGTGATTCTCGCGGAAGGCTTCCTGCATCGGGTGCAACGTATCGCCATCGGCCAATCCTTCGATCGTGGCTACGTCGGCACCGTCGCATTGTGCCGCCAGAATGGTACAGCTTTTCACCGATTGGCCATCCTTATGAACGACGCAGGCGCCGCATTGGCTGGTGTCGCAACCGACATGTGTGCCGGTCATCCGAAGATGCTCGCGCAGGAACTGCACCAAAAGTGTGCGGGGTTCCACGTCGCCGCTGACGGACTTTCCGTTCACGGTCATAGAAACAGCAATGGTCATCGAGCTTTCCTCCCTGGACTTGGACCGCGCGCCGCGGCGCCAAATTTCTTTGTAGCCGGTGTCGCGGCAGCCCGTTACCGCCGGCGTCTTCAACCGGCTATTAACTAGACTCTGGAATCGCTTGATAGCTAGGTCAAGCGGCTAACCGGATACTTCGCAAGTATTACAATTCTACCCTTGGAACGCGAAAACAAGGGCTAGGGCAACAACGATCACACCGGCGATCCAAACCATGGGGCTCAGCCCCTTCTTTTCCTCATCTGAATCAGTAGCTTGGGGGGCTGTTTCTTCTGTTGGCGCAGTCGTTTCAGGTTCGCCTTCGGCGGCGGGAGATGCCTGGGCGTCGGCTGCAACCAATTCGGCAAACTTACCAAAAAAGTCGTTGGCCATCTTCTTCGCCGTCGAATCGATCAGTCGGCTGCCGATTTGCGCCAGCTTGCCGCCTACAGTCGCATCCACCGAATATTCGAGTTTCGTGCCCTCTGGGTCATCTGAAAGTGCAACCCTAGCACCGCCCTTCGCGAATCCAGCCGCTCCGCCCGTACCTTCGCCCGAAATCGTGTATCCGTTAGGCGGATCGATATCGGACATATTTACTTTGCCACTAAATTTAGCGCGCACCGGGCCAACTTTTGCCATGACCTTAGCTTCGAAGGATGTATCCGAGGTTTTATCGACGGATTCGCATCCTGGGATGCATTGTTTCAGAATTTCCGGATCGTTCAGCGCTTCCCAAACCGTTTGGCGTGGGGCCGCGATGACGTATTCGCCTGACATATCCATGGAGAGGCCTCGACGGCGTTAGGGAAGTATTCATCCTCAGGATAGTCCTGCTTACGCCAGTGTCAAACGTCCTCGAAAAAAGAGAAGAGCGGCGTGGTTGGGGACACGCCGCCCTGCATACAGACGCTTATAGAATCACGTGCCCGTGTTGTCCGTATCGTCGCGGATATTGATTTTAGCCATCATGTTTTCACCGTCGTCAAAGCAGACGACACTGGTGAAGCCATCGTCGTTGGTGCTTTCGACCGGTTGGTCGTCACCATCGCCAAAGTCCACCTCGTCGCCTTCGCAAAGTATGATATCAAACTCGTTATCGTGTCCGACAGCTTTATGACATCGTCGGAGTCAAGACCCAATGTGATGTTAACGTCGCCACCGGTAAGGTCGATGGCTTCGATGTTATTGATCGAGTCGACCATGTCTGCATAGTTACCCTCGCCAAAGATTAATGGTCGTATCCAGAGCAGCGTTGTTCTGGAGTGCGTCATGGCCGCGTCCTTATCACCGCTCACGTCGTTGGCGGTGAGATCGGGTGCATCGGCGACCGCATCAACAGAGACGGTAAACGTGTCGTTGACCGTGCTCTCGCTGATGCCGTCAGTTGAGGTGGCGCTGACGGAGAAGTTTATATCGTCGGAGAAGTCCTTTGGTGCGGTGATGGTGGCGCCGGTCAGCGGACTGGTCTCACCGGCCTCGCCGGAGAAGTCCGGAAGGGTGAAGCTGGTGTTGCCTGCGCTTGCGATGAAGTTGGTGCCGTCTTGTGGCGCCGACGGGGATGTCTTCTAGGGTGACACAAAGGGTCTCCGAGTCATCGAGATCAGCTGCAAGGGAGGAGAAGTCGAGTGTAATGACTTCGTCCTCATTGCCTGCCAGGTCGTCAATAGAATTCGCGACAGTGATTTGAATGGTTTGTTCTGATGTTGCCGCGCTCGTGACAGGGGTATTGTCAGGATTGGCACTGTCCGGATCGGTTTACTGGGCAGTGACCTCTATTTTCAAGTCGAAATCTGCCGTGCTACCGGACGGCGGTGTCACCGTCAATCCAGCGAGTTGTTCCGGCGTGAGCGTTGCTGCGCCGCCGTTAATGGTAATTGTGTCCTCCGCCGTATTACCGAGAACAGCACCGTCCGGGATACCAAAAATCGTGACGGAGAGCACTTCGCTGATGGTGTTGACATCGGCGGTAGTTGGATTGGTTGTCGGCGCAATGGCGGAATCTTACGCGCCGGATGCGTCGCTTGCGCCGGCCGTGGCGGTATCGGCAACTGCGCTTACTGTTACATTTAAAGTTGCCGTTCTGTGCCGGCATCGTTGCTGGCGGCCAAAGCTGCCGAAATATTGAGATCAATAGCCGTGTCTTCTGAAACGCTTACCGGTCCGCCGGTAACGGTTGGACCCTGGGCCGAGGTTACGACCTCGACGGGATCATTGTTAGGCGGCGAAGCTGTGTCAGGCTCATCATTGCCAAGCGCACCTTTTTCTTCCCGATTATCAGGAACGGCTTCGCCCGCATCGCCTAACTCGGTGGGGACAATGATCTCATAACCACCGGCCGCCGTCTCGATATCGTTCAGTGCTTCGGCTTGATTTCCTAGATCGGTGTTGTCTGTAACAATGAGCGCGTTGGCGAAGTCCGAAAGATCGCCGGCAGCTGTGTCGACCTCGTTTAGCTGATCGGCGAGCTGCTCCATATCAGCTTCGCCCGGCTCATCCGTATGGCCGCCGGCAACCGTATCGACTTGCTCGAGCTGTTCCATCTCTTCTTCGGTTTCTTCGGCGTCATCCTCACCTTCACCAGCTTCGCCGCTGGCAGCGTTTTCAACGACGTCCAATGCCTCGGCGAGTTTCTCAAGGTCTTCCTCGTCTTGCTACTCCGACTCCGGCTCTTGGTCTTGTTGATTTTCCTGCGAATCGACGTTCACTTCGAGCGGTGGCTGCGTCGGGTGCGCTTTCAGGATGAGGCCATAGACGTCGTTCATCCTACTGGCGCCAAGCGAGAACGCAGCCGACGGTGCGGCATCGTATCCCGCTGCACGGGTCGATTGGCCGACAGTGTTTAGCTCGATCGTGCCGGCGTTGTTGGCGACAATGACATTACCTTCCAGAACCGTGATCATCGTGCCGCGAATAGCAATCGTGGTGGCAGGCGTGCGGACCGTTACGTCCTCCGGATTGAACTTGCCGATTCCACTACTCGTGATAACGAACGCACCTTGAATCAAGGAGAA
>JBMYRC010000112.1:0-14638 GCA_049601975.1 Alphaproteobacteria bacterium
TTTGTTTCATTGGCTCTGACGGGGCACAAGACGTGGTCGGCTTTTAAACCGACACGGCAGAACAATTACCACTGTTACTGTGGTCGATTTTTGCACCGTTAATTACAAACGGCTGCAGCATGAACAACGGCGCCGTCAGCATCAGCAGGTTTACGCCCAGGCTGAACGCCCCAATGGCGATGAGGCCTTTGCGGCAAGCGTCGACGGCCGATCTTAAGCGGGAATCTTCGCCGTTCACGGTGTCCTTAGGCGTTTGTCATGCAGATTCGGTCATTCTATAGCCGATACCTGACGAGTAGCGGACATATTATATGGAATTTCAAAGCGGTAAAAGTTCTCCGCCCTCTGGAATTGGGAGCCCCTTGAAGGAATGGCTTCATAATTTGTATTTCTGCCCTAGCTTCACCTATGCGGCGGGCTCGGCCCGCCCGGCAACTGTAACCCAGCCGTCCCGGAGGAATCATGGCAACCAAAGGAAAATTGCTGCAAGAATCAACATTGGCCAGCGAAGGCATCGCGCGGGTCCTCGAGGAAGCCGGAATCGACATGGTTTTCGGTATTCAGGGCGGCAATATGGGGCGGCTCTACGATGCGCTCTACGATCATCAGGATTCGGTTCGATCGGTTCTTGTGCGCCACGAACAATTGGCTAGCGTTATGGCAGAAGTGTATGGCCGTTTGACGGGCAAGCCGGGCGTTTGTATCGGGCAAGGCATTTTTATGCTGGCGAACGGATTTCTCGGCACGCTGGAAGCGCATTTTGGCAGCTCGCCGATGTTGTTCCTGACGGACTTCTCCGATGTGGCGCCTTTTGCACAACACGCGCCTTATCAAAGCGGGCGCGGCGAATACGGCGGGGCGGATACCCGCCAAGCGTTGAGCGCCGTGACCAAGAACACGCTGACAGCGCTGACGCCAACGGAAGCAGTGCATGCAGTGCAACTCGGTATTAAACACGCGCTCAGCGGTGAGCGCGGCCCGGTCGGCATCATCTTCGACAGCAATTGTTTCGCGGGCGGGACCATCAATCCCGACGCGCGGCCGTTTCTATACAATACCGATGCCTATTTGCCTGAAAGACAGCCCGGTAACCCGGTCAATGTAGAGGCGGCGGCGCGGGCCTTGGCAGCGGCGGAGCGACCGGTGATTATTGCCGGTAATGGCGTGCGCATCAGTCAGGCTTACGATCAACTAACGTCGTTAGCGGAACTTCTCGGCGCGCCGGTCACGACGACTGCGTCAGGTAAGGGCGTGATCGCCGAGACCCATGATTGGGCGCTCGGCACTTGCGGGAATTTTGGACAAGGGACCGCGAACACCTATGTCGGCTCTGCCGATTTGGTGTTGGCGATTGGCACGCGCCTCGGCCCGGCCGATACGGTGAATGAGAATCCAGCCTTTATCGATCCGGCCCGGCAAACGCTCATTCAGGTCGATATCGAACCGAAGAACGCCAGCTGGTCTTTTCCTTGTGACACAGTCGTGGTTGGCGATGCAGCCATGGTTTTGGATCAGCTCATCGCCGCGGTCAGCGAGGTCGGCGCGCCGTCCGATGAGACGGTCGGCGCGCGCAAACAGGCATTGGATGCGACGCGTGAGGAGCACGATTTCTTCGATCATCCAGCCTACACAGCTGACGACACGCCGATCATGCCGCCTCGCGTCTTTCGGGAAATGCACAATGTCATCGACGACGATGCCCTCATCACCTGCGATGCGGGCGAGAACCGTTTGTTCATGACGCATTTCTTCCAGACAAAAGGCCCCGGTACACTGCTGATGCCCGGCATCGGCGCCATGGGTTATGCGGTCCCGGCGGCGCTAGCGGGTAAACTCGTCAGTCCGGACCGCCAGGTCATCGCCGTGACCGGTGATGGCGGCTTCAGCATGGCGATGAACGGCATCATGACCGCACGGGACGAGAATATCCCGATCGTCACGGTCATTCTGAACAACAGCGCGCTCGGTTGGGTGAAACACGGTCAAGGGAACCGGACTATCGCCAGTACCTTCTCTGATATGAACTTTGCCGAGATTGTTGAGAAGATGGGCTGCAAGGGTATCCGCGTGGAAGATCCAGCCGACCTGAACGCGGCGCTGAAGGAGGCCTTGGCCGCCGGTGTGCCGACCGTGGTCGATGTGGTCACCGCGTTCGACGGGTTGTCCTTCCGCGATGTGACGTCACCGCTCACGCAAGGGTAGCGGTCAGCGCAGGTATCCGCCGTCGATGAGGATGGTGCGGCCAGTTACGTAATCCGAGAGGTCCGTGGTCAGGAACTCGACCACCTTGGCGCAATCGTCGATCGTGCCTTCGCGCCGGAGCGCGATTTCTGGCGCACGTTCGCTGCGGTCGCCCAGACGCCCGGTTCGGATGATGCCGGGAGCAATTGAATTCACATTGATATTGTCGGGGCCGAGCTCCTGCGCCAAGGCGCGGGTGTAATGAATGATCGCGGCTTTCGCGGTGCCGTAGGGATGGTAGCTGCCTTTCCCATCGACCCCAGCGGTCGAGGAGACAGTGACGATCTTTCCACCACCTTGCTTCTTCATATACGGCGCCACCGCCATGCAGGTGTTCATGCAGGTCTTCACATTGATGTCGAGGACACGGGTCAACATTTCTTCCGATGTGTCTGACGGTAGGCCCGTGGTGACCAGATCCTGGGTGTCATTGGCTCCCGTGGAGGCGTCGCGCTCATCGGCGAAGACGACCGTGCCGCCGCCAGCATTGCACACCGCAATATCGATGCTGCCCAATTCGGCCGCGATCTCTGCCATGGATTTCTCTGTCGCGGTGCGGTCGGTCAGGTCGATCTCTAGCCCCATGGCTCGCACTCCAAGCGCCTGGCATTCCGCCATCACGCTGTCGGCGTTCATCAGCTCTTTTTCGAATTCGTAGACGTCGGCGGCCTTGAGGTTCCGGTCGATGATGGCGATATCCGCGCCCAATCCCGCCAGTCGCAGGGCATAGCCCCTGCCCAGGCCGCGTGCGCCGCCGGTGATTAGGGCTACCTTGCCCGTTAATTTTTTCTCGCTCATGTTTCCGCCTCGTACGTGTATTTCGATCATATCTTAAAATGGCGACACCCGGCGCGATGACCAGACCACTCAGGCCAGCAATTGTCAGGCAACAGGGGGAAGGCTACCCTGTGGACGATACGATGAAAGTTAAGAATTCATGAGCGTTCAGGCCTCCATTGCGGCGACGATCCCTGGGGATCGATTGCCGCCCGACCATCCGCCGGCCCATACGGGGCCGATTTCCGGGCCATCGATTTGGTATGGACCGGAGATATGTGGGGATTCCCGGTGGATTGAACCGTTGGATATCCGTGAAAAGGCGGAATTATTGGATGCGCTTCGAAGTGTCCGCTCGTTTGGGGCCGATCTCCAACGGATAAATCGAGATACGTTTACGCTGCCGGTTTTGGGGAAACGGCTCGACGCGTTACGCCAGGAAGTGATCAATGGGCGCGGCTTCGTTCTGCTGCGCGGTGTGCCTATCGACGGCTTGTCCTTCGAAGAGACGGCGGCGCTCTATTGGGGCCTTGGATCGTATATCGGTAATGCGCGGCCTCAGAATGGGCGCGGACACCTCTTGGGCCATGTCACCGATGTGGAAGGCTCCGTCGTCGAGGCGGCGCGGGGATATCTCACCAACCGGCATCTGCCATATCATTGCGACTACGTGGATATCGTCGCGTTGCTTTGTCTGCGGAAATCCAAATCGGGCGGTCTCAGTTCGCTGGTGAGTTCGCATACCATCCATAATGAAATCTGGGCGTCTCGGCCCGATCTCGCCCGCGTTTTGTATGGTTCGATCCCGCGCGACCGGCATGATGAAATACCTCCGGGAAAGGGACCGTGGTACGAGCTGCCGGTTTTCAATTATTACCGGGAGCGGTTGGCGATTTACATAATTCGACGTCACATCGATTCCGCAACGAAATACCCCGGCGCACGACCGATGACGCCGGAGTTGTCCGAGGCACTGGATTTAGTTGAGAAACTTGCCAACGATCCGGGCCTACACATGCAAATGGCGTTCGAGCCGGGCGACATGCAAATCGTCCACAATCATCAAATCATGCATGACCGCACCTCCTATGAGGATTGGGAGGACCCGGATCGAAAGCGCTACCTGTTGCGATTGTGGTTGGCCCCTCTTGATGGCCTGCCGCTGCCGGATGCATTCGCAGGGCTTTATGGCAGCGTGGACCTTGGCGTGCGGGGCGGTGTCTCGGAGCCACGCACCGCGCCACATATATCGTTGATGCCGGTGTGATGGGCTCCGAAAATGCAAAAACCGTGAATGCAAAAGAGCCGCGTCAATCTTCCGGGAAGACGGATGAGTTCCATGGCGGCAATCTGGATTGGGCGGAAGAGACATTCGGACGGCCGGATTCGAGTTGGCTCGACCTCAGTACTGGGATCAATCCGCTGCCCTATCCGTTCACACCGCCGAGCTCGGAAGCGTGGCAGCGCCTGCCGACAGACGTAGAAATCGCGGCATTGGAAACGGCCGCCGCCCGGCGATACGCACTTTCCGAACAAGGGGCGATCGTCGCGGCGCCGGGCAGCCAATCCTTGATCCAATTATTGCCTAGGCTGCGGGAGACATCGAAGGTCGCGGTGCTGTCGCCGACATACGGAGAGCATCGGGCGGCCTGGCGGGCAGCGGGGCATTCCGTTGTCGAGGTTGAAAACGAGACCAGTATCGACGGCGATGTGTCGGTTGTCGTCCTGACGAACCCAAATAACCCTGATGGCCGGGTCATGTCGCGCCAGCGATTGAGTGTGCTTAGAGAAAGACTCGCAGCACGCGGCGGGTGGCTTGTCGTCGACGAGGCCTTTGCCGATATCGCGCCTGATGCCAGTGTCGCTGATTGGTGCGGGAGCGAGGGACTTATCGTCTTGCGTTCTTTTGGAAAGTTTTATGGATTGGCAGGTCTCCGCCTGGGTTTTGCAATGACCACGCCTCCGCTTGCCCGCGTCTTCGGCGAAGCTTTAGGCCCTTGGGCGATCAGCGGACCCGCCATCTCAATCGCGTGCGAGGCACTCGCCGATGAGTACTGGCACGCTGAAATCCGAGAACGATTATCGACGACTGCGCAGCGTTTGGATGCGATGTTGGCGCAATCTGGGCTGACAATTATTGGCGGGACGTCGTTATTCCGGTTGGCGGCAGCTGAAAACGCCCAGACGATCTTTCAGCGCTTGGGCCGTGCGGGCATATTGGCGCGGCATTTTCCGCAACATCCCGATTGGCTGCGTTTCGGCATTCCCGCGAGCGAGGAAGATTTTGAAAGAGTGCGCCAGGCGTTAATCCCGCCGGTCGATTAAGTGCAGGAATGATCCAGACACGCTGCGGATGCGCCGGCCGAAATCGCCAAGAGAATCTCCCAAAGAGTCGCTACAGGTGAAGACCGGCTCGTCTCCGTCTTCCCTTAAGACTGTGGCGTAATGGAATTCGTGGCCGCGAAACCGGGCGCCTTTCGCTCCGAATGGCATATCTGTCGAGAGTACGGCGTCGCGATATCCAAGATGCAGA
Source organism: Alphaproteobacteria bacterium (assembly GCA_049601975.1). Taxonomy (GTDB): domain Bacteria; phylum Pseudomonadota; class Alphaproteobacteria; order UBA8366; family UBA8366; genus UBA6544. Next base: position 5,552 of record JBMYRC010000112.1, read on the forward strand.
CGGCGCTCGGCAAAGGATGTCTCAAGTGGCAGTAGGCCAGCCATGGCGTGACGGTCTCCTTCCGCGTCGATGAGGCCATCACCGAGCATCATATAGCCGCCGCATTCCCCGAATATCGGTATTTGTTGTTTGGCAGCGGCTCTAAGGGAGTCCATGAAAGTATGACTGGCGGATAGAGCGCCTGCATGAAGTTCTGGGTAGCCGCCCGGAAGATAGATCGCATCGCACGCGGGTATCGCTTCGTTGGCAAGTGGGGAGAAGGTTTCGATAGCCGCGCCCGCGTTGTTCCAGCTCCCCAATATATGCGGGTAGGCGAACGCAAAGGCATCGTCGCGAGCGACCGCAATACGCTGACCGAGAGGTAGGATAGGTGGAGATTTACCGCCTCCGGCGACCGGTGATCGAGCGGTCAGAGCTGCGAGTGTATCCAAATCGATGTGGTCGGCGGCGTGATTGGCGGCACGCTCGAGAAATACTTCCAATCCGGTATGTTCGCCCGCAAGCACCAATCCCAGGTGACGTTCGGGCAATGTGAGGTCGGCATTGCGCGGCACGCAACCTAATACCGGTGTCGGGCGATTCGCCATGGCGCTCAGCAGCATGTCGCGATGCCGTGGACCGCCGACACGATTGAAGATGACACCCGCCAAGTTGAGGGAAGGGCGATACTCGGCAAAACCGTGGACAAGGGCTGCGGCGGAGGTTGCTTGGCCACTGGCGTCGACGACCAAGATAACCGGAAATCCAATACTTTCGGCGAGGTCCGCCGTCGAGCCGTTGCCGCCCACCGCCCCGTCGAACAGGCCCATCACCCCTTCGCCGATCACGAGATCGCTGCTGTCGACAGTGGTGGCGAGATTGTTCTGGATCGTCTCTGCGCGCATCGCCCATGGATCGAGATTGATACAAGGACGGCCCGATGCGGCGGCGTGAAATCCGGGATCGATATAATCCGGTCCGACCTTGAACGAGCCGACATTCCGCCCGCGTGTGCGAAATGCGCGGAGGAGCGATAGGGTAAGAAAAGTTTTTCCGCTGCCCGATGAAGGGGCTGCGACAATAAAGCCGTTAAGGGTGGCCGTCGTGGTCACGCGCTGTCGTCGAGCCGTTTCGTCCCCAACGGGTCGGCCCGGAGCTTTTTGCCTGAGAGCGCGCCAAGCCAATCCAACCCATCCTGCAGTCGAACGACGTGTCCGAGGATGAACATCGCCGGCGGTTCCAGCGCGGCGGCGGTGGCGTCTTCGGATATCCGCGATAAGGTCGAGACGACGACTTGTTGGTCTTGGGTTGTCGCTTTGGAGACCAGCGCCGCTGGTTCGTCCAGCGCGCGCCCCGCATCAATCAGCATCTCGCTGATGCGTTCGATATGTTTCAACGGCATATAGACGACTAAGGTATCGGACCCTTTGGCCAACGCTTTCCAGTCGACACTGTCGGGAACCACGCCGGAAGCGTTGTGTCCAGTCACGAAGGTCACGGCTGAGTTGGTATCACGGTGGGTCAGTGGGATACCGGCATAGGCGAGGCCGCCAATTCCCGCGGAGACACCGGGGACGATCCGGAAATTGATACCAGCCTCCACAAGGGCCAAGGCTTCTTCTCCGCCGCGCCCGAAGACGAAGGGGTCACCACCTTTCAAGCGCAACACGCGCTTGCCGCCACGGGCGAAATCTATCAAGCGAAGGGAAATGTCGCGCTGTTTCGGCGAAGGTTTTCCACCTCGTTTTCCGGCATAGATAAGCTCGGCATTTTCACCGGCCAGCTCCAATATGCCGTCGCCTACAAGCGCGTCATAGACCACCACATCAGCGGATTGTAAGGCGTGGAGCGTGAGCAATGTCAGGAGACCTGGATCGCCGGGACCGGCGCCTGAAAGCCACACCCAGCCGGGCTCAAATTCTGGCATATGAGGGAGACGTTCGAACATAGCCGCAATTTACACCTCGGTCCTTTCGATAGGTAGGCAAAGAGGCGTATAAAGTGAACTTATGACTGAAACACCTGTACAAGAAATGCGACGCGGTTGGACGACAGGGGCATGTGCTGCCGCTGCCGCCCGTTCCGCCTATACCGCCTTGATCGAGAACGAGTTTCCCGATCCGGTCGCGATTACCTTGCCGGGTGGCCAGCGACCGAGTTTCGCCTTGGCGCGCCACACCCTGCGAGACGGTGTCGCGGAGGCCGCCATCGTCAAGGATGCCGGGGACGATCCCGATGTTACCCATGGTGCTTTGGTCGTCGTACGGGTGCGATTACTAAAAGCGGGCGAAGGAGTGCGATTTCGGGCCGGTGAAGGTATCGGTACCGTAACGCGCGAAGGGCTTGAACTTGACGTTGGGGAACCGGCGATCAATCCCGCTCCACGGCGCATGATCGTCGCGGAGGTCGCTGATGTCGCCGCGGCGCACGGTGTCTCGCCGGACGTGGAAGTTGAAATCGCCATTCCCGGCGGCGAACAGCTCGCCAAAAAGACGTTGAACGGGCGTCTTGGAATTGTTGACGGATTGTCGGTCTTGGGCACAACCGGTGTCGTCATTCCGTTTTCCTGCTCCGCTTGGATACACTCAATCCACCGCTCCATCGATGTTGCGCGGGCGGCGGGAATCGAACATGCGGCTGCTGCAACCGGATCGACTTCCGAACTCGCGGTCAAAACGCTCTATAATTTGCCGGAAGAAGCGCTGATCGATATGGGTGATTTCGCGGGCGGGACGCTGAAATATATCCGCCGCCATCCCATTCGCCGCCTCACCATCGCGGGCGGATTTGCGAAGCTCGGCAAACTCGGGGTTGGATTGCTGGATTTACATTCGAAGCGCGGGCGCATTGATCTCGATTGGATGGCAGGATGCGCGGGGGAATCGGGTGCGTCGGAGTTATTGGTAGCGGACATACGAGAGGCGAAGACAGCCGGGCGCGCGCTCCAGATTGCGAAAGCCGCCCAATTTCCCATCGGCGATATCGTGGCTCGGGCAGCGCGCAATACGGCGCTCCAGCAAGTTTCGAGTGAGACTGAAGTCGAAGTTCTGATCTTCGACCGCAAAGGGGTGTTGGTTGGGCGCTGCGATGGTTGAGCCACTCCGAGTTCTGATCCTCGGTGGCACTGGCGAGGCACGACGTTTAGCAGGAGAGCTTGACGGAGATGCCCAGATTCACGTGGAGACGTCACTTGCCGGAGCCACCGCGAAACCGGCGGAAATCGCCGGGGATGTCCGGCGCGGCGGGTTCGGCGGTGCTGCGGGACTTGAAGCATATTTAACTGCGCAAGACATTGATCTTTTGGTTGATGCGACTCATCCCTTCGCGGATACAATCAGCCGGAGTGCGGTTACAGCGAGCGAAAATTGCACGACCGATCGATTGGTCATATGTCGTCCGGCATGGGCGGAACAGGCCGGCGACAGATGGATTTCCGTTGCTAATGTCGAGGAGGCCGCAGCGTGCGTTTCAGAGTATGCTTCTCGGGTATTCCTGACGATTGGCCGCCAGGAGATCGATGCCTTTGCGGAATGCCGTGATGCTTGGTTCTTAATTCGCCTGATCGATTTACCAGCGACAACACCACCGCTGAATGCGTTCGAACTGATCAGTGATCGAGGTCCCTTCGATTTAGCGGCAGAGCGTCGTATGCTCCAAGAGCATAGGGTCGATTGCATAGTTTCAAAAAATAGTGGTGGAACAGATACTTATCCGAAAATTAAAGCGGCTCGGGAAGCGGGTATCCCCGTCATTATGATCGAACGTCCGGAAATGCCGAAGGCTCCCGTCGTGGATACGGTGGACGCCGCGTTAGAGTGGATAGAGGCCAAAATTCGCTAGGCTTTACTCATCTGTTTACTTTTTTGATGGCGAAACAGATGGACGTGGTCGGAGGCGTATAATCGGCTCTCGGTTCCCGACGTGGGATCGAGTGCGTGGCCGACGAGGATCAGAGCAGTGCGCGTGATCTTGGCTGCGCGAACCTGCGCGGCGATATCGGCGAGGGTGCCGCGCAATATCATCTCATCGGGCCAAGTGACCCGATAGATGACTGCGACTGGACAGTCCTCCCCGTAGACCGGGCTCAGTGCTTCGATGACGGATTTGATATTGCGGACTGAGAGATGGATTGCCAGGGTCGCGCCGCTGCGCGCTAAATTCTCCAATTCTTCGCCTGCGGGCATGGCCGAAGATTTCATTGCCGTGCGCGTCAAGATTATCGTCTGGCTCACATCGGGCAATGTCAGTTCGGTCTTCAGGGCGGCGGCGGCGGCGGCGAAGGCGGGTACGCCGGGGACGATCTCGTAATCGATCTGTAAATCGTCGAGCCGCCGCATTTGCTCCCCGATGGCGCCATAGATCGATGGATCGCCGGAATGAACTCGGGCTACATCCTTGTCGCCCTCATGGGCGGCGATGATCTCCGCGATGATTTCATCAAGGTTCATACTTGCTGTATCAAGCACATGCGCATCATTGGGCGCGGCGGCGACGATTTCTTCGGGGACGAGTGATCCCGCGTATAGGCAGACCGGACAGCGGGAAATCAATCGTTGACCGCGAATGGTGATGAGGTCCGCAGCACCTGGCCCGGCACCAATGAAATAAACCGTCATGCCTGAGCATCCTTTGAATTCTTGGCGGCGTAACCGCGCGGCGTATAGACCCAAACACCGCCGTCCCGGCGATCAATCCGGCGGGTCTCGGAAGAGCCGACCAAGACCACTGTCGTCATGTCGACTGTCTCTGTTGTCAGAGCTCCGAGGGTGATGACGTCGATGCTTTCGTCCGCGCGCCCCAGATTGCGGGCGAGGACCACTGGTGTGTTCGATGGGCGGGCCTTGAGTAGAATGTCCCGCGCGGCAGGAAGTTGCGTGTTCCGGTGTCTTGAGACGGGATTGTAGAATGCAACGACGAAGTCACCATCGGCGGCGGCGCGAATTCGATTTTCGATCACCGGCCAAGGAGTTAGTAGGTCGGAGAGCGAGATGGTGCAGAAATCATGTCCGAGCGGTGCCCCGATGCGGGCGGCAGCGCCTTGAAGAGCCGAGATGCCGGGGGCCACGGAGATGTCGATACGCCGCCAGTCGACGCTTGGACTCTCGTCGACCATCTCATAGGTGAGCGCTGCCATGGCGTAAATTCCGGAGTCGCCGGAACAGATCAACGCGACCCGTCGTCCTTGCGCGGCGAGGTCGAGGGCGGCGCGAACGCGCTCGCTTTCCGCACCGATCTTGAAGGCGTGCTTGCGGGCCGCGAGGTCGAGGTCGCCGATCAAGTCGATATACATCTGAAACCCGACAATCTCTTCCGCCTCGCGCAAGACGGTCACACATTCCGCCGTGCGCCATTCGGCTGAGCCCGGGCCGAGCCCAACGAGCGTTAGGTGTCCCCGTGCCATTCCTGCTGTCGCTTCGATCGGTTCGGCAGCGCGGGCGATGGCGCAGGTTGCGCGCAGGCTCTTGGCTTTCGGCACGATGAGTGCCGATGTCGGTCCGGCAGCGGCCAGGGCGGCGGCTTCCGCTACACCGTGAGCGCCGACTTCACGAAAGACGAGCTCCGATGGGTTGGCCAATCTCGGTGTCTCCGCCTCCAGCGTCTCGGGCGGGAAAAACCGTAATGGCACGGCGATCGACTGCGCGAGTTCCGCGATACCAGGTTCATCCATTTTGACGTCTATGGACCAGACACCGGCGACCGCTGCTGGATGTAGGTGGTTCGTGGATAGAGTTTCGGCAACCAAGTTGGAAATTTCTTCAGAAGACGCGCCGCGCTCGCAACCGATACCGAGTGTGAGATTTCGGCGATGGTAGATGAGGTGTTTGGCGCTACCGGCCTGGAGGGATTGGCTCACCTCTATCGTAAGCTTACCGTCGGGGTCGATGGGGAGGTCGCTCGCTGTCAGCCAATCCGCTTCGCCCAATAGGTGGACATTCTCACCCGCCAGTAATGCAGCGAAGAAGGATTTTGCATCTTCCGGATTGGCGAGAACCCAGCCTGGCGGCGGATCGTCGAGCGCCACACCGTATCGCCGGTCGGTCGCAGTCGTGAGGGCGGCGTTGCCGCCGAGGCAATCAGCAATTTCCCCGGCCATTTGGTTCGCGCCGTTGTGGCCACCCAAGAGGGGAACGACGACTTGCCCGTCTTCGGAGAGAGCCAAGACCGGAGGTTCGGTTTCTTTGGAACTCAGTTCCGAAGCGAGGAGTCGAATTAATATTCCGGCAGCGCAAATGCCGATAATAGGTCGGTTTTCCGCGAATAATTGTCTTAGCAGCGTGCCGGTATCGTCGAACGGTGTGCCATCAGAGATTCGCCCGGCACGCCCAAATATCTCCGCTCCAGGATAAAGGGTGCGGACGCGTTCGGCGGTTTTCAATGCCGCTTCAGCTAAGACGATGATACTTGGTGAATTCATCGCAGCCATGCCTGCCCCCGGCGGTGTGCGAGGATCATTGAGAAATAGGGTGACGATGTCGGGTCTACCTCATCAAGCGGTACGATGCGTTCCGCATCCATCGTCGCCCGCTCCACGTAGCGCGATTGAGAGATCAGATCCATGTCCTCAAGTAACGCGCGGATACGTGGGAAATGCCGCCCGAGCTTTATGATGGCCGCCGCATCCGTGATTTCCAGGCGCGCGCGCAACGTGTCCGTGTCGAGCGGTCCCGGTAAGATCGTCAGCACATCGTTTTGCGCGGCTAAGGGCGCACCAAGAACCGCCGCGCAGGCCATTGGCGAGGAGACGCCGGGGACCACTTCGACATTGTGCTCCTCCGCCATGCGCGAGAAGAGATACATGAACGAGCCGTAGAAAAACGGATCGCCCTCGCATAGGACCGCGATATCACGGCCCTCCGCGAGATGCTCCTTCAACGAGACCGCAGCCACGCCATATACCTCGTCGTCTGGAAATTTAGGGGCAGAGAGCGGCATGCGAATGGCAATCTCGGTCTGCGTGCCGGGGAGATGCGGAGATACGATTTTTCGAGCCAAGCTATCTCCGACTTCCGGGGCCGGATAGGCGAGGACGGGCGCGGATTGCAGAATGCGGAGCGCCTTTAGTGTGATGAGGTCCGGGTCGCCAGGCCCGACGCCGAGGCCGTACAATGTGCCGCTCATGATTTCCTGCCGATATATTGGGTGACCGTCATTGCGGGACGCCATCCAGTCAGACGTCCGACTGGCTCCGCGCGTTCGATGGAGATGCGCCGAAGATCGCCGCCATGATTCTCTCGCCAGTTACTCAAAATGCGTTCACCTTCCGTAGTTACGACGTTGGCGACCAATCGGCCGCCTGGTTTCAAATCGTTCCAGCAGCGCTCGACTAATCCACCTGTCGTGATGCCGCCGCCGATGAAGACCGCGTCCGCCGGCTCGAGACCGGCGAGTGCGTCGGGCACTTTACCGGAGACGAACTGCATTCTGGGGGTCCCCAGTGCACTTGCATTGGCGGCGATAAGTGACAGACGGTCGGCATTATGTTCAATGGCGACCGCGGAATTCCGCGGATGTTGGCGCATCCATTCAATCGCAATCGACCCGCATCCCGCGCCCACGTCCCATAGCACGGCGCCCGGAGTTGGGGCCAAGGCGGATAGCGTGATGGCGCGGACCTCTTGCTTAGTGAGTTGGCCGTCATGTTCGAACGCATCATCGGGTAGGCCCGGCGTACGGGTGAGGTGACGGGCGTTTGGCCCGGCGATACAGTCAATGGCGACCGTGTTGAAATCGTCCGTTCGATCTGCGCTCCAAGTCTCAGCGGTGCCGTCAATGCTTCCCTCGGACGCACCGTCCATTCGCTCCAGGACCATGAGGCGGCTCGGTCCGTATCCGCGCTCGGTGAGCAATGCCGAGATGGCCCTTGGTGCCGCGCCGTCGTCGGTCAGAACAAGGAGTTTTGCGCCCGGATAAAGATAGGCGTGGAGCAACTCCAAGGGCCGCCCGTGTAAGGTCAGACAATCCGTTTCATGCCGCGTCCACCCGAGACGCGCCGTCGCCATGGTAAAGGCGGAGCGGCCCGGCACGATGGTCACCTCAGAGGGGGGAATACCGCGCAGCAATGTCGTGCCGACACCAAAATGCATCGGGTCGCCGGTCGCGAGAACGCAGACCCGTTGTCCCCGCAGCGCCTCGATCTCGGGGATCAAGGTGCGGATCGGGCTTGGCCAGGCCCGTCGTTCGCGATTGTCGTCGGGAACCATCGCCAGATGCCGTTCGCCGCCAACAAGAATCTCCGCCGTGTCGAGCAATGTCCGGGCCGCTGGCGTAAGTCTGCCCACTCCATCTTCGCCGATTCCCACAATGGAAAGCCATTTTTCCGACATCGCTTAACCCTCCAACGGGCCGGAAAGGGCGTTCACGGCGGCAGCGGCGAGAGCGCTTCCACCGCGCCGTCCGCGCAACGTGAGATACGGTACCCCGAGATTGTCGGCAATCAGTGCCTCTTTCGATTCCGCGGCGCCGACAAATCCGACCGGAAAACCGAGAATGGCCGCGGGGCGGGCGACATCTTCAGCGATCAATTCCAACACTCGAAACAGGGCGGTCGGTGCGGAGCCGATAGCGACCACGCCGCCATTCCATTCCGATGCGAGGTTCTCGATGGCGATAGCCGAGCGTGTCGTCCCACGTTCTTGTGCAATAGTTGCCGCATCCGGGTCGCCGATGGCGCAGTGTACAGGGTTGTTGTTCGACAGGCGATTTCGAATGATCCCGACTTCCGTCATTCGCACGTCGGTGACGATGGGTTTTCCGGCCAGCAAGGCTTGTTTCGCCGCCGCGACGAAATCAGGCGACCAGGAGAGATTGGGGATGATCTCGGGCATACCGCAGGAATGCACGAGACGGACCGCGACGTCTGCCATTTCGGGCGGTAAGCCGTCGAGCGTCGTTTCCTCACGTACAATGGCGAAGGAACGCCGGTAAATTTCCTTGGGGTCGCGAATATAGGCACTCATCGAATTATTCCGCGTCGTCCTTCGAGGGTTCCATGGTAACGGGGCCGAGCGGGTGATCTGCGTGGGGATAGGGATGGTGGCCATGATCGTGGCTATGGTCATGATCATGCCCGTCGCCGTGATGGTGACCATGACTATGGCTGTGATCATG
>JBMYRC010000113.1:0-14095 GCA_049601975.1 Alphaproteobacteria bacterium
AAAAGATTGAAATCGATGCCGGTGCGATGGTCGATGGGCTGTACAAGCACCTCAAGCCGGAAGATTTCGAAAAACGCGGAGAGCGGTTCAAGGACGTGACGCCACCTGATTTACCGAAAGCGGCAATCCCGCGATCGCCGAAATCCGAAGACGCCATGGCAAAGCCCGCCGGGAAAAAAGAAGAGCCCGCCAAAGCGCTTCACTAAAACTCTCGAGGCTCTTCAATAGAATTTAAAGTATTTGAAAGACGTCGTATTCGGCGTGATCCGGCATGCGTCTGCCGACGCCGACCGAGACGATGCGATTGAGCCAATCGTATTTTTCGACCGACGTCTCGAAATAGGGTGTGTTCCGTAAATAGTATTCCGAAGGGTCGACCGTCTCGCCATCGGCGATTCGCTGCATCACTTCCGGCGAGCCATAGCGAATACCCGTGTAATACATATAGATGAGTGCATCGTCGTCCGTCTTCAGGATTATGCGGACATTCGGATTCATCGCGCCATCGCTGCGGAAGATCTTCTGATCCATGCCCCCTAGGACGATTCCCTTGAGTTTCGGCCCCTCGAAACTCCCGTCGCCGAGCATATCGATGTGCCGGGTGCCGAACGGTGTCTCGCCGACATCGTGTAAACGGTCGACGGTGACACGGATCGTGAACAAGAATTCGGATTTAAGCTCGGGCATGGGATTTTTCCTCTCTTTCAGGCGATGGCAAATCGTGCCGTGCCGGAGCGCCGGTGTCACGTCTTGACGTTAAACGAAGCTTCGCGGTCTTATCGGTGTCAATCTATAAGCTTGAGGCCTGTGAATATGGCAACCGGGATTTCCCGCCGTTCTCTCTTGTGGTCCCTGTCCTTACCGCTCTTGGCACCGGGTTGTGCGACGTTTGCGTCCAAGGATTTGGTCACTCTCCGGCGGGATCCCGGCCAACCGCTCACCCGAATAGCGCTTGGGTCTTGCCTGCGAGAGAACCGGGCGCAGCCGATATGGCCGCGCGTTGTGGCGGCGAAGCCGGACCTGTTCGTCCACCTCGGCGACAATGTGTATGGAGACACCGAAAGCACCTCGGAACTGCGCTCGAAATACGGACGGTTGTGGGGCGATGCCGGTTATCAGGCGCTACGTCGAAAGGTTCCGGTGGTGGCGACGTGGGATGATCATGATTTCGGTAAGAACAATGCCGGGTCAGGGTTCCGGGCGAAGGCCGCGACGAAACAGGTCTTCTGCGATTTCTTCGGTGAGCCGCTGAGTTCGGAACGCCGCACGCGGAACGGCGGTATTTATACGTCCTATGAATTTGGTCCGCTTGGCCAGCGTGTGCAGATCATCCTGTTGGATGTGCGATATGACCGCAGCCCCTTGGTCAAGGTGACACGCGAGGAACGCGCGGCGCGGAAGGCAAAGCATATGGGATGCTACCGCGCTAATCCCGATCCGGCGGCGCGAATGCTCGGCGAGGATCAATGGGGGTGGCTCGAGGGGGAATTGCGCAAGCCCGCCGACCTGCGGCTGATCGCCAGCGGGACACGGGTACTGGCGGAAGAAACCGGACATGAAGAGTGGGCGAACTTTCCCCGCGACCGCCGACGCCTATTCGAGTTGATCGGTAAGACTGCCGCCAACGGTGTGTTGTTCTTTAGCGGTGATCCACATTTCTCGGAATACTCAAAAATCGCCGACGCTTCGGTGTCCTATCCGCTCTGGGATATGACGTCGAGCGCGCTCAATCAATACAATCGCGGCAAGCGGCCGAACGCGCGGCGCGTGGTTGGCCCGTTCGGGGCGCCGAATTTCGGTATGATTGAGATTGATTGGAACGCGCCGAAACCGATCGTGCATCTATCGACACGAAATCTGAAAGGCGCCACCGTCTTGCGCCAAGATATTCCGTTGGACGCGCTAAAAGTGCCGACCAGCTAAGGCGTCCGGCTTCGGCCCACCCGTCGCCCAATCCAACAGTTCGACCGTGTGGACAACCGGCAGATCGGTGCCGGCCGATATCTGCGCCATGCAGCCGATGTTTCCGGCGGCGATGATGTCGGATTTAGTCGCCTCGATGTGCCCGATTTTGCGGTTCCGCAGCCGCGTGGCGATCTCCGGCTGTAACAAATTATAGGTGCCCGCCGACCCGCAGCAGAGATGTCCTTCTGCCGGGGTGCGAATGTCGAATCCGGCATTGCCGAGCAATTCCTTCGGCAGGTCGGTGATCTTCTGACCGTGTTGCATGGAGCAGGCGGAATGATATGCGACTGCCAGCGGTTCCGGTGCTTTCGCTGCGGTCAGGTCCAGTGTCGCCAGAAATTCTGTGATGTCCTTGGTAAGGCCTGAGATCCGTGCCGCATCTTCTTTCAGTGCGGCATCTTCGCGGAACATGAAGCCGTAATCCTTCACCGTGGTGCCGCAGCCGCTGGCATTAACGATGATCGCATCGAGCCCACCCGTCTCCATCTCTCGTCGCCACGCGCGGATATTGCCTGCCGCTTGATCATGGCTGTTGTCGGTTCGGCCCATATGATGGACGAGCGCCCCACAGCAACCGCTGCCTTTGGCGACCACGACTTCGACACCAAGCCGGTTCAACAGCCGCACCGTCGCTTCGTTGATTTCCGGCGCCAGGACCTGTTGCGCGCAGCCGTTCATCAAGGCGACACGGGCGCGGCGTTCTCCAGAGGAGGGGAAGGTCTGCGGGCGGTCGACCCGCGACGGCGGCGGCACCGAGGCGGGTGCCAGTCCGAACATCGCGCCGAGCGTGCCCGGTAGGAAGCGCGCAAGCGGTTTCGCGAGCGATGCGCCAATCAGCGCCAGGCGAAAGAGGAAGGGTTTCGGCAGAACGAAGGCCAGCAAGCGGCGCATCGCCCGGTCCATGAGGGGACGCGTGTGGGTCCGCTCGATATGGGCTCGGGCATGGTCGACCAGATGCATGTAGTGCACGCCGGATGGGCACGTCGTCATACAGGAAAGGCAGGAGAGGCAGCGGTCGATATGTTTGACCGTCTCGACCGGGGCCGGAATGTCGCGTTCCAGCATATCCTTGATTTGATAGATGCGCCCGCGCGGTGAGTCGAGTTCATCGCCGAGCAGCGTGTAGGTCGGGCAGGTCGCGGTGCAGAACCCGCAATGGACGCAGGCCCGCAAGATCGCGTTGGCTTCCGCAATGTCGGGGTCGGCGAGCTGGGCCAGGGTGAAGTGAGTTTGCATATCTTAGACCCCCGCGTGCATACGGCCGGGGTTGAGGATGCCGAGCGGATCGAAGCTTTCCTTGATCCGGGCGCTCAACTTGGCGAGACCGTCCGATGGGGGCTCGAATACGGGGATGGCGGCGCGCAACTCGTCGGGCGCGCGGATCAGCGTCGCGTGGCCGCCGGTCTCCGCCACCGCGCTTCGGATGGCGTCGGCGGACGCGGCATCGGTTTGCGGCACGGCGAGCCAGATGAGCCCACCGCCCCAATCGAGAAAGGCGTCCGCATCGGGCGCAGTCGACAATTGGGCTGCGAGTTGTGCGCCCGCTTGTGGTGCCACGGAAATTCGCCAGACCGGGCGGGTATCACCCTCATCGGCGAAGGGCAGCACGTCACGAACTTCCGTCCAGAACCGACCGGAGTTGTGGCCGTGCAATTCCTCCGTTGGGCCGAACGTGGCCAAGTCTTCCCGCAGCACCCGGCAGCGATATTCGACCGAAGGGCCAGGCCCTTCGACCCGGATGGCGGTTACGCTGGCCCCGGCATCGCGGACATAGGAAGCGCCGGAGCCGACGGTAAGGCTCTGCGGCATCCACGCACCGCCAGTCACGTCGTGCGGGCTGTGGAAGGCGCGGGTCATCGCCGCGACGGCTTGGTCGCCGTCCAAACCCATGACCAGAACCGTGCGCGTCTTCTCCGGCGCTGGCAGCACCTTGATCGTCAATTCCGTCATCACGCCAAGTGTGCCCCAGGAGCCCGCCAGAAGTTTGCAGAGATCGTAGCCGGTGACGTTCTTCACCACACGCCCACCGGATTTATAATCGTCGCCGCGGCCCGAGATTGCTTGGAATCCAAGAAAATGATCGCGCGCGGCACCCGCTTTGATGCGGCGCGGGCCAGAGAGATTACAGGCGATGTTACCGCCCAAGGTGCCCTTGCCGCCGTCATGCCCCAGCAGGTGAGAGAGGTCCGGCGGCTCGAAGGCGAGCTGCTGATTGCGCTCGGCGACGGTGTCCTCAATCTCGGCGAGTGAGGTGCCGGCCCCAGCGGAGAGAACCAGTTCTTCCGGCTCGTATAGGCTGATACCCGATAGCGCCGAGACGTCTATCGTGTGGCCCACATTGCCCGGCCGCCCCATGGTGCGCTTCGAGCCGTGTCCGATTAATTCGACGGGAGTCTTGTTCTCGGCTGCCCAGCGCACGGCGTCGCGGACTTGTTCCGGCGTCTCGGGTTTTAAGGTTTCGGGCATTCGGGCGCCACCAAAATCAACGTCTTTCCGGAAACGTCAAAGCGCTATCCGGAATTTTTGCCTGAGCGTCTCTTTCGCTGCAAATTTGCTGTTTGCAGGACTCAGGCAGTAATTCCAGGTTCATGCTGAGCATGCCCCGGAATGACGGCATGTTGTGAGCCAACATTGTCTAAAACCTCGGAATATCAGGAAAGCGGGTTTGGCCGCCATGAATGTGGACGCGGCCAAGTTCTGCGCAGCGGTGCAGCGTCGGGAATACCTTGCCGGGATTGAGCAAGCTATGCGGGTCGAAGGCGCATTTGAGCCGTTGTTGTTGATTCAGGTCGTCTTCGCTGAACATAGTGCCCATCAGGTCACGCTTCTCGACACCGACCCCGTGCTCGCCGGTCAGGACGCCACCGACCTCGACACAGAGTTTTAGGATATCGGCGCCGAAATCCTCCGCTTTCTCTAACTCGCCAGGCTCGTTGGCGTCGTACAGTATGAGCGGATGCAGGTTGCCGTCGCCTGCGTGAAAGACATTGGCGACGCGCAGGCCGTAATGCTCCGACATCTCGTTCATACGTTTCAGGACATGGGGCAATTGGTGGCGCGGAATGGTGCCGTCCATGCAGTAGTAGTCGGGTGAGATGCGACCGATGGCGGGGAAGGCGGCCTTGCGCCCGGCCCAGAAGCGTTGGCGTTCTTCTTCGTTCTCTGAGACGCGGATGGATTGGGCTTGGTTTTGCTCAGCGACCTCTCGGACCCGTTCAATTAAATAATCGACCTCCGTCTCGGGACCGTCGAGCTCCACGATCAACAGGGCCTGGCAGTCAACGGGATAGCCCGCGTGGACGAAATCTTCGGCCGCCTGGATTGCCGGACCGTCCATGATCTCCATGCCGCCCGGAATGATCCCGGCGCCGATAGTGTCGCTGACGCATTGCCCGGCCTGCTCGCTCGACGGGAAGCCGATCAGCAACGCGCGCGCTGTCTCGGGGGAGCGCAAGATGCGCACTGTGACTTCGGTAACTACGCCGAGCAAACCTTCGGAGCCGGTCAAGATGCCGAGAATGTCATAGCCTTCGCTGTCCAAGTGTTTACCGCCGAGTCGAATAATTTCACCGTCGATCATCACGAGTTCCAGGCCTAGCACATTATTGGTAGTGAGGCCGTATTTGAGGCAATGCACGCCGCCCGAATTCTCCGCGATATTGCCGCCGATGGTGCAGGCGATCTGCGAGGAAGGATCGGGCGCGTAGTAGAACCCCTTGTGCTGCACGGCCTGCGTCACACCGAGATTGGTGACGCCTGGTTGTACGGTGGCGCAACGGTTGTCGAAATCGACCTCGAGCACCCGGTTAAACTTTCCAAGCCCCAACAGCACGCCGTCTTCCAACGGCAGCGCGCCGCCCGACAGGGATGTGCCGGCGCCACGTGGCACCACGCGGACATTGTTGTCGTTGCAATATTTTAAAATTTCGCTGACCTGCTCCGTCGTCTCCGGCAGGACCACGATCATCGGTAATTGGCGATAGGCGGTGAGCCCGTCGGATTCGTAGGCGCGGCGTTCGGCTTCTTCGGTGATGACCCCCTCGCCGGGCACGATTTCACGCAAAGCGGCTGCAATCTCAACGCGGCGCGCCATCACGTCCTTATCCGTCTCGGGCATCTTTAGCATGAGGATTCTCCCTCGGTTCTGTCGCTAGTTTATCCGGGCCACAGCGAACTCGTCATCTTCCAAATTCGGAAGTACGACGAGAATGCATATCCGCATGGCGGTCAGTAACGCAAGCCTCGATCGACGACGTTCCGCAGAGGTTTTCCGGCATACCAGCGGGCAATGTTGTCGAAGACGAGGTCGATGGTGAGCGGCGCATAATTATCGTCGTCATCGGAAGAGACATGCGGTGTGAGGATGACGTTGGGCGCGCTCCATAGAGGCGAGTCGGACGGAAGAGGTTCCGGGTCGAAGACATCGAGGATGGCGCCTCGTATCCGTCTGTCGACGAGACGTTGGCGAAGTGCTTCATAATCCACGATCCGAGCCCGCCCCATATTGATCAGGCCCGCCTCAGGGCGCAAACAATCAAGAGCCGAGGCATTGATTAAGCCCTCGGTTTCCAATGTTAAAGGTGTGGCGACGAGGACAAAATCGGCGCGGCGCATCATTTCATGCAGTCGGTCCGGCGTTCCCATCTCGTGGACCGAGCGATGTGATTTTCCACTGCGCCGAATGCCGAGGACGTGCAGGCCTAGTTTGCGGGCCGCTTTTGCGGCGGCAACGCCCATATTACCGACACCGATGATGAGAGCGGTCTTGCCCTGAATTGCCGTCGCGTAATGACGCTTCCACAAACCTTCTCGCTGGACGGTCACCGTCTCCGGGATTCGTTCGTTCAGCATCAGCAGCGCCGTCATGGCGAATTGCTCTGCCTTAGGTGCATGGACGCCCCGGTTGTTGGTGAGGACCGTGCCCAGCGGTAGCCAGTCGAGTGGCATGATATGCTCGATCCCAGCCCCCGTCATATGTATCCATTTGAGGCGCGGGGCGAGGGTTTCCGTCTCTGCATACGGAAATCGCCAGCCGACGAGAATATCCGCATCCTCGACCATATGCCTGTAGTCGTTTGCGTCTTCTGTGACCGTGACGTCGATCCGTGCCGCGAGGTCCGGATGGCGTGCGGCGGCGGCGGTATAACGCTCTGGCGTGACTTTATAGACCAGATCCATCGGCGCCACATTTTGAATATGGAGGCGCAGGCGCTCCGGTGGCGCGGTCCAGCCTTTCGGCATCCGGATACGGCGAGCTATTGCTACCATCGACCTATTCCGCCACCGCTTGGGTTTCGGAGCCCTGTCCGTCGAGCAATTGTTCCACGATCCAGCGGTCGACCGCATTGACGCCCCATTCGCGACGAGCGAGCCGGCCCGGCAGCGCTAGCGGCGATGTAATGCCCAATTGCTGGCGCTCGCAGATGACGTTGTCCTCCGTATGAGTCATATCCCAGCGGCGATAATAGCGCTCGGCAATTTCCTCGAAATCGGGCCGCGCTGCTGTTTCGCGCGGGAAGCCGGAGCCGACGACGAGCTCAATCTGCGCCGCGCCGCGGGGGCGTATTTCCATCCACCAAAAGCAATCCGATGTAGCAACGAAATATGTCGAGGGATAGATGCCCAGAAAATGACTGCCCTTGAGCGCTGAGCCGGACCTCGACGCAATCGGTGGAAAGGGAGAGGTGTCACCTTTCAGCAATGCCGCCGTCTGGGCGACCGGGATCAGCGAGCCTGACCAGGCGCCGACTGCATCGATCGGTGCCGCCATCTGGTCGCCCAATGATTGCCGATGAACCGCGGGGATGTGATAGGATTCGCGCTGATTCTCAAGGTAGATTTTCCAGTTACAGGCGACGTCCCACACCTTGCGCCGGGTTGTCACCAAATTGGGGAAGTCGTAACTGGCGATGTGCGATGGCAGTTCGCCGAGATAGCTGGCGAGGCTCTCGGCTTGCGGGTCGAAATTCACGAACAGGAAATCGGCCCAGGTCTCCAGTCGGACTGGAATTAGCCCATTATCCTGCATCTCGAAGCCGACGGTGTCTTCCATGCCGCCGGCGCTGATCAGTCCGCCGTCGAGGGTGAAGGCCCAATGATGGTAGGGACAGACGATGGCCTTGCAATTGCCTTCACCAGTGAGCAGTTGCGTGCCCCGGTGCCGGCAGGAATTGGCGAAGGCTTTAATCACACCCTTTTCATTGCGGGTCAGCAGGATGGGGATGCCCGCTACATCAGCCGCCAAATAATCACCTGGATTAGGCAATAGGTCGCCGCGCCCGACGAAGTTCCAAACCTTCATGAAGACACGCTCTATCTCAAGCCGGTGGAAACCTTCGTCCGTGTAACACCAGGGTGGCAGGTTCTCGGCTTCCAGCGGTGGTTTTAGCGCATTCACGTAGTGCTTGGGATCGAGCATGTCGTCGATGGGGGGCATGGAACAGTCCTCCGGTTAGCTGAGAATCTCGAAATGAGCCTCCGTCGGCTGCCCGTCGGGCCCATTGATTGGCAGCAGGTCCATTGGGCAGGCGGAGAAGGCGACGATGCAATCCATCTCCGCCCTGAGGGTGATGGCGTCGCCGGCCGCGCTTACCGGGGGGCGCCATTCCAATCGACCGTCCTCCAGGATCGCGATGTTCATAAACAGGTTGAGTGGGCAGGGTGTCTCCGGCGCGGCCACGCCGATATCGGACAGCGCCTTGTGGAGGTTTTCGGTGCAATTGTCGTGGTGCCCGACATGACCAAGCTGTTCGTAACGCTGAGGGTCGCACGACGCGATCAGGGTGTCGTGAACGCCCGGACTGGTGTCGGTGGTCACGTTCAGGATATCGCGTCGTCGGTTCGTAACATATGTATCTCCGACATCCGGATTGGCTTTTTGGAAAGCGGCGCGGCTGTGTTCCATCGACATGAATTCACCCGGATTGGCCGTGGCGAAGGCCCAGGTGTCGACCACTTGCTGGCCGTGGGTGTTAATGACCCGTATGGATTGGCCGGTGCGGAGTCGTGCGGCGATGCCGGCGCGTTCCGGGATCGTTTGAAGGGTGTTGGCCATGAGCGGAATCTCTCTCCCTCAACGTTTACTCATTCGAGTGTCGATGGATTCCGTCCCGCCCGCAACTCCGCTCTGACAAGATCGAGCGGGGATATCTGCCCGGATGGACCTATGTTATGGACTAAAGGCGTGTTGGAAGGAGCTCGAAATGGATAAGGTAAAACTGGTTAAACCGGATTTTGCGGATGACGAGGTCGCGGCTATATTCGACGATATTCGCAAGACCAAGGGTGCGAATTTTCTAACGCCGACCTGGGGGTTTTTCGCGCTCGATATCGAACTGTTAAAAGGCTGGTGGACGTTGACGAAGCGCCTGCAGATGACAGAAGGGTCGCTGCCGAAACCGTTGCTGAACGCGATCTCGCTGGTCTGTGCGGCGGAAGTCGATTGCCCGCGCTGCATCAACAACCATCAAACCCATCTGATCGAACATTTTGAGATGACTGTCGACGATGTGATGGAGTGTATCGATTTCGAAAGTTCGAAATCCCTCGATCCAATGTGGAAGGATGTGCTGCGGTTCGCGCGCAAGGTCGCTTTCAACGAAGGGACGACGGAAGAGGACTTCCAGGCATTGCGCGATCACGGGATTGATGATGTTGGCATCGCCGAGCTGGTCTCCATGGCGATGCTGGAATCTGGCATGGCGCGGCACGCGGTTGGTGTGGCCCCATTCGAGAACGGCAGCGAATGGCCAAAGGACAATCTACCCTCGGCGTTCTATAGCGATAACGTAAATCGTTAACAACCCTCCCCTGCAAGCAGGAGAGAGAAACCTACTTTGCCACTCGGCGACGTCCCCTCTCCCGCTTACGGGGCAGGGTTAGGGTGGGGGAATGGTTGCTTAGTGCACCTTCGCCGCAATGATCTCGATCTCGACCTTCATCTCCGGCATGGACAGTGAGGTGACGACGATACGTGTCGAGGACGGCGGCGGGTCGCCGACGCGTTCGGCGCGGACGGCGCGAAAGGCGTCCCGGTAGCGGGGATCGGTGATGAAAGTCGTCATCTTCACCACGTCGCTCATCGTCATGCCCGCGGCGCGCAGTACCGCTTCGACATTATCGAAGGCGGCTTCGATCTGTTGTTCCGTGTCCTCGGGGATTGTGCCGTCCTTGAGCATACCGATTTGTCCCGAGCTGACGAGAATGGCCGCGCCCGGAGGAATGAGAACCGCGTCGCTATGCGCCGAAAGCGGAGCCGGGGTTTCGTCCGAGTGGATGTGTTTTAAAGACATCGTAAAATCCTTTCGTGCGGCCTAGGGGAGATAGGCGCCGCCGTTGACGTGGATGGTCTGTCCGGTGACGTAACTGCCCGCCAGACCGCAGAGCGCACGGATCATAGCCGCGACTTCTTCCGGCCGGCCCATGCGGTCCTGGATCAGGAATTTGATATCGCTCTTCGGACGGGCACCCGCAGAGGCCCCCCGCACCGTATCGATGTGGCCCGGTACCACGGTGTTGACGCGAATATTGTCGCCGCCGACCTCATGCGCCAGACCCTTCATAAAGCCGATAATGGCCATATTCGCGGCGGCGACATGGGTGCGCCCGGCGACGCCCGTGTGGCTGGCGATCCCGCCGAGTGAAATGATCGTGCCGCCGCCCGCCTTGCGAAGGTGCGGCAGGGCGGCTTGGCTGCAGAGCATCGTGCCTTCGACCGTTGGCAAATTGACCCGCCGCCATTCATCCATGGTGAGCGCGTCCAATGGTGTATTGCCACGCACCCCCGCATTGTTGATGAGGATCGAGAGTTTGCCGAAACGCTCGACGACCGCATCGGTCATCTCCTTGATGGCTGCGGCGTCGGTGATGCTGGCGGTGAAATGCATGGCGCGGCCCCCGGCGTCTTCGATTTCACGTGCCAACGCCCCCGCTTCTGCACCCGATGTCATTGCGTTGACGCAGATCGCTGCTCCCGCTCCGGCTAAAGCCAAACACGTGGCGCGGCCGATATTATGCGCAGCGCCGGTGACGATGGCGACGTCGTTTGCAAGTTCCCGGTCTGTTGACGGCATGAGAGCTCTCCGTGGCTATTTCTCTATGATGTAGCGCTGACCGTGGGCGAAGCGACGACTGGCCGGCAACACGGGTCGGGCTAGGATATATTTATACCCATTATGAGGAGATGCAGCGATGCCTCACCACGATCTCACTTTCGGATGGTTTCTGCCCACAAGCGGCGATACGACTTGCTTCGGCGATCCAGCCGCGCGCATCCCACAGAGTTCGGAAGTCTTTGATGAAATCGTCGCCGCCGTCGACGAAGGCGGGTACAAGTATCTTTTGATGCCAGTGAATGCGACCTGTTGGGAAGCGACGGTCGTCGGCTCATATTACGCGGCGCGGACGAAGAATGTAGCGCCGTTGATCGCGCTTCGCTCCGGCTATTGCAATCCGACTCTTGCGGCGAAGATGTTCGCGACATTGGACCAGATGTCGGGCGGGCGGTTGTGTATCAATTTGATTGCCGGGATCAGCGACGACGACACGCGTGCTGACGGGATTATGGACACCAAGGAAGTCCGCTACGAGAAGATGGACGAAGAAGTTGAAGTCATGAAGAAGCTCTGGGCAGCGTCCGGCGCGATCGATCATCAAGGCAAGCATTATTCGGTGACACAGGCAATTGAACCGAAGCCTTTACAGCGGCCGTATCCGCCCTTTTTTCTCGGAGGTGGATCGGAATATGCGCTCGAGATTTCGGCGAAGCATTCGACGGTCCATCTGTTCTGGGGCGACAAGCCGGAAGTTATTGCAGAGAAGATCGGTGATATTCGCGAACGCGCTGCGAAATACGGGCGGCGGGATGACATTCAATTTGGCATGCGGCTGCAGATTATTTGCGAAGAGACTGAGGACGCTGCATGGGATGCGGCCTATCGGCTGATCGCCGGGTCGACGAAATTCGAAATTGCCAACAGTCGACTAGGCGCGGGCGCGGTCGAAGGGGTGCGTAAGACATCGGAAGCGAATCGCCGGGTGTGGGAACTTCTGGAAGAGTCCGGTGATGAGATGAAAATTCATCCGCATCTGTGGACCGGTATTTCGACCGTTCGCACTGGGGCCGGGATCGCCGTCGTAGGAACCCCGAAACAAGTGGCCGAAACGTTGGATGAGTTCGTGACGGCGGGATGCACGAGTTTTTGTCTATCGGGATATCCGCACGCGGAAGCAGCGCGCGTATTCTCGACCAAGGTCATGCCGTATTTCGAAGGGCGGCTCTCTGAGGGGTTTCCCCGTGCGGCGTAAGCTTTAGGGACGAGAAAAATTGAGAAACTTGCCGAAACTTTTGGTCAGTTCGAGGTGGGCGACGCTGCCGCCGACAATCATTTCTGGGCGAATCTGATCGTTGATCAATAAAGTCGACAAGCTATGCACGAGGCACCAGGTCGTGAAGGCTTGGTCGGGAGCCGGAGAATTATAAAATCCAGACGGTAGGCATCGGCCTGGCTTCGGCTGCGCAGATAGCGAGAGCGAGAGCGATCTTAAGGCTGAAAACCGTATTGCAATGCTGTTGGCGTCTATCTGACCCTGACCTGCTTACTAAAAGCTTTGCCAAAGGCGATTTGTTCGGTGGCGACTCTGGCGCGCAAGGTCCCACTGCTTTGAGGTCGATTTGACCGTTCAGATGCAGGATGACGCTTAACCACCGATAGGCTTGAACCAAATCCGGTTTGACCCTTCGGCCGGCCTCGTAAAGTTGGGCGAATCAGAAAATGCAAACTTAGCCAGAGCGGGTCTTGGCATTTTGCGCACCAACGAGGTAGGCGTCGTGGGCTGCCTTCAGGTTGTCCGTATTGGCCTGGCGGCCGTCATAGAAATAAGACCCTTGATCGTCGCTTACGACAAACGACAGCAGCGAATTGGCATTGTCGCTATCGATATATTTTGGATCTTGGAGAGTCGGCTTGCTATGAGGATGTGCCGATCAATGGAAAGATACCGCTCAGTAAAGTGATCGAAAATTTCCACAACATAGAAACAGACCTCTAATTACTCGCCGGATGCCCGTTACGGTTCCGATGTTCGCCCGTCCACATGTCCGCAATTTCGTGGGACGAGAACAGCTTAGCAAATGTCGCGTAGAAATAGGGTTGCATAAATGTTACGCGAGGTCGCTTTTCTGGCGGGAAAAATTAACTTCTTATGCGTAGTCCCTAATGATGGGAAGTTAAAGGAAATTTGCATGACAAAGGCAATCCAACTCGACCAACGCGGGCCGGTCTGGGTGTTCACTATCGATCAGCCGGAGAAAATGAACGCGCTCGATTTCACTACCAATGAAGAGATGACCGACCTCTGGCGGGATTTCGCCAACGACGATGGTGCCCGTGTCGCGGTCGTCACCGGTGCCGGGGAAAAATCTTTTTGCGCGGGCGCTGATCTCAAGACCTACACGATGCCCTTTGCGACATCGCCGGCGATGAAGTTTCGACACAAATACACCAATGGACCGGGATTCGCGGGCATCACGCGCGGTATGGAGATCAACAAGCCGGTCATCGCCGCGGTTAATGGGTATGCGATGTCGGGCGGGTTGGAATTGGCGTTGGCGGCCGATTTGCGGTTTTGCTCGCCGAACGCGCAGTTTGCCTTCCAAGATGTGCGCTGGGGCTTCCATCCTTGTGATGGTGGTTGCGTGCGCTTGCCGCAGATTGTCGGCTTGGGCCATGCGATGGAATTGATTCTGTCGGGAGACCGGGTCGGCGCAGATCATGCCTTTCGTATTGGGTTGGTGAACCGTATCATTCCAGCGGAAACACTGCTTGAAGAGACACTGGAATATGCGGACCGATTGGCCGCACGCGCGCCGCTTGCGCAACAAGCTGCGAAAGAAGTCGTCCTAGCCGCATATGGCAAGGCGATGGAAGATGCGTTACGGATGGAATCGCGCTCGTTCTACGATCTTGGCCGGACGGAAGACCTCGACGAGGGGACGACCGCGTTTCGCGAAAAGCGGGATGCTAATTTCAAGGGACGTTAGAACAATGGAACATCAGGTATTAGGGCCCGGTTTCGCTGTTGAAATCACCGGTGTCGACCTCACGCAAGAGCAATCCGAAAGTACGGTCGA
>JBMYRC010000114.1:0-13845 GCA_049601975.1 Alphaproteobacteria bacterium
GCCCCGATGCTTGCAGCGCACCTTCAATGATATGCCAGAGACCGTGTATTCGCCCAGTCCCGAGACTACCGCCGAATGTGTTAAGGGGTAATTCACCGTCGAGCTCTATCCGTCCGCCTTGAATAAAATCGAGCGCTTCTCCCTCGCCACAGAATCCATAGGATTCCAATCCATAGATCACTGACGCCGAAAAGCCGTCGTAAATTTGCGCGACATCGACGTCCTTCGGCGAAAAGCCCGAACGCTCCCAAGTGAGACGCGAGGAACTGCTGCCGCCTTCCATATAGCTGCTAAGGCTGCCGATACGCCCTTCCACTTCGAAATGGAGCCGTTGGCCATAGCCCGCGAGATAAGCCGGGGTCGGTTTCAAATCTTTCGCCCGGTCCGCCGTCGTCATGACGATGGCGACGGCACCTTGTACAGGAATATCACAGTCGAACAGGCAGAAGGGATAGGCGACCATTCTCGAGGATAGATAATCCTCCTTGGTCAGCTCGGTGCCGTGGAAATAGGCATGCGGGTTGTGCTGGGTGTGCTTACGTTGCGTGACGGCGAGAGTCGCCATCTTTTCCCGATCTTGATTGTGTGTCTCCAGCCACCGCGTATAGGCAACGGCCATGCCTTGTCCCGGGCCGCCGAAACCAAAGGGGCCGGTGAACTGTGCGGCGCCATGGGCCTCATTACCCGGCAGGTTCTGGTAGGTGCCGCGTGGATTGTGCATCGCGCGCCACACCACGACATGTTTACAGACACCGGCGAGCAGGGCATTCGCCGCTTGTTGCACCGCGCCGCCGATATTCGTCGTCCCGACCTGGATGTGCCAAGTGAGGTCGGGCAGTTTCAGCATCGCCATCATGCAATTGACTGAGACAACAGAAATACCGTCGACTTCGGCATGCCCGGTTGCGGGTAATTCTGGATACGTCGACAATCCATCAATGTCCGACATCTCAAGTCCGGAATCCGCAACGGCCTCCTTCACCGCTTCCAGCGCGTGGGCAGCGAGCGGAATGTCGGCAGAGCGCGTTGCCTTGGAGTACCCCACACCGCTGATGGCGATCTTACATCGGTTATCCCACATACGGGTCGTCTCCCTTTAGTCCGCCAACCGAAATTGCGGCAGTGTGATATCATCGTTCAGCTTCTCGAACACCATTTCGACGCGGCGTCCGACCTTCGCTTCCGTATATGGCGCGTCTAGCAAATTCGCGGCCATCAGTGCGCCCGGCGCATCGTCCAACTCCACGATGATGCTGGCGTATGGAATTGCACCCGCGAAACGTTTGTCACCGTCGTGATACATGATGGTGTAGGCGTAGATAGTACCGCTACTGCCGACCGGTTCGAACTTTAGGTCGATGGACATGCAATTGACGCAGGTCGGGTAGGGCGGGTGTTGGAAATGTCCGCAGTCCTGACACCGCTGCAATTCCAAGGCTTCGCGTTTCGCCGATTCCCAAAACGGTTTGGTCCACTGGTCGGGAACAGGAATAGGCCTTTTGGCTTGGCTCCAATCGCTCATGTTCTTTGCCTCTAATCCCTAGTTTGTCGGTTCTTTCAACCGCGTTGCAGGATCGTCACGCAGGCGACTGCTTCTTCGATGCCGTGCATACCGCCGCCGTTCTCGGCAATGGCGAAGCGTGCGCCCTCGACTTGGCGCGATCCGGCTTCACCGCGCAACTGCGTCGCGAGTTCGTATATTTGCCCTAATCCCGTGGCGCCGATCGGGTGGCCTTTTGATTCCAGTCCGCCAGAGGGATTAATCGGGATGCGGCCGCCCAGAGACGTGGCACCGCTTTCCGCGAGGGATCCACCTTCGCCAATTTCACAAAAGCCAAGGTTCTCCGACTGCATGATTTCCGCAATGGCCGAGGCATCATGGACTTCGGCGACGGACATATCCGTGGGCCCGGCTCCTGCCTTGTGATAGGCCTTCTCCGCCGTCAGACGGCAAATATGTTTGGTGCCGTCGTCCGGATCGCGGGCGCTGCCGGTACCGATGACGGATGCTGCGACCTTTACCGCGCGCGATTTATCGAACCGATCCAGGACGTCGCCCGAACACAGGATGGCAGCTGCTCCACCGTCGCTGATCGGTGAGCACATTGGCAGGGTCAGGGGCCAGGAAATACCGCGCGCCTCCATGACCTCGTCGATTGTGAAGGATTTGCGGAATTGGGCGCGCTCGTTGTGGACCGAGTGATTATGGTTCTTCGCGGCAACAGCCGCCATTTGCCGCTGCGTGGTGCCGTGCAGCTTCATATGATGTTTTGCGATGGCCGCATAGACATCCATGAAGACGCTCCGCATACCGGTCTCTTCATAGGCTTCGGGCGGCAGTTCGAACCCTTCGGAAAGAGCAAGTAATCCGTCCAGTGTTGCATCGCGCCCGTTGACATCGATGGCGCCGTCGAATACCGCCATATTCTTGACTTTGTCGGGTGTGATCATCTTTTCCGCGCCGACAGCTAGGACGACGGAGGCGTCACCCGCTCGGATATCCTTGCACGCGAGCGCAAAGGCGGTTGAGGCGCTCGCACAGGCGTTTTCTACATTGACGACAGGCACGCCCTCAATTCCGATGGACCGCAAGGCGACTTGGCCCGGGATCATGTATTGTCCCTCAAGAGCACCTTGGGTCGCATTGGCAAAATAGGCGGCTTCGATTGCTTCTGCATCAATGCCTGCATCCTCAAGCGCCGCATTGACCGCGACGCCCGTGATTTCCTTCATTGACATATCCGGAAGCGGTCCGAACTTCGTCATGCCAATGCCGACCAGATAAATATCGTCCATGCTCTTGCCTCCCGTCGTTTCAAAGTCCCAGAACGGAATTCACTCGCTCGCTTCGAGCTTGTCCTGAGTCTTGGTCTCGAAGTCGCTGGCGTCGTGACGCTCGCGGAGCTGGCCACTAAGTTCGCCCCGAACCCTATTCACCATCCGGCCACGTCGGGCGGGCTCTCGGTTGTGTATCTCATTGGCCCAGCGCACGACGCTGGTATAGCTCTGCACGTCGAGGAACTCGGCGGCGTCGTACTGCCAGCCCATCACCAAGCCGCCATACCATGGCCAGATCGCCATATCGGCGATGGTGTATTCGTCACCGCACATGAACTGATTTTCGGCCAAGCGCCGCTCGAGCACATCCAACTGGCGCTTCGTTTCCATGCTGAACCGGTCGATGGCGTACTCAATCTTAACCGGCGCATAGGCATAAAAATGGCCAAACCCTCCGCCAAGATAGGGGGCGCTGCCCATTTGCCAGAACAGCCAGGAGAGACATTCCGCTCGTGCGGACACTTCCGTCGGAAGGAATACGCCGAATTTCTCTGCCAGATACATCAAGATCGCGCCGGATTCGAAGACCCGGGTTGGCGTCGGCGTGCTGTGATCCATCAATGCCGGAATTTTGGAATTCGGGTTGATATCGACGAATCCGCTGCCGAACTGATCGCCGTCGCCGATTTTGATCAGCCACGCGTCGTACTCGGCATCCTTGTGGCCTTGAGCCAAGAGTTCCTCCAGCAGCACCGTGACCTTCACGCCATTGGGTGTGCCCAATGAGTAGAGCTGCAAGGGATGCTCGCCGATGGGCAATTCCTTGTCGTGGGTGGGCCCGGCAATCGGGCGGTTGATATTGGTGAAGGCGCCGCCATCCTGGGCCTCCCATTTCCAGACTTTAGGAGGAGTGTAAGCTGAAGAGTCGTTCATTGCGTGATCTCCGTGGGGTCGAGTGCGACCCTTTGGTTTAAGCGGGTAATTTTGTGGATTGCCAAGCGACCATGCGCCATGTGCCGCTTTGGTTTTGGTATACGTCTGTGAACCGGACGCCGAATGAATTGGGCACACCATGTGCCAAGATACTGATTTGGGCGGTACCCGTCAGGATGACGGCGTCGCCTAAATCTTGGGCTTCGACGTCGGATGCTTCAACGGAGGTGTATTCTGTAGCACCGGATTCCATGGCGGCGATCAGGCTGTTCTTGGTGTCCAGGCGCGCAGAGGAATGGGTGTAGACCAAATCCTTACACAGCAAGTTTTTTAGTTTGGCGACATCCTTGTCGACCATTGCCTGCATACGTTCCTTATCAAGTGCTATAATTCGGGCGCCGTTATCGCTCATGGCATTTCTCCGTTCGTTCGATTGTGTTGATTTCTATTCGGCGGCTTCCGGGGCGGGGACGTGGGCGGCATTTAATCCGCTCTCCAACATGCCGTCCATGGCACCGTCCTCCATCTCGATCTGCAACGCCATGTTGATCTTATTGAACATGCTGGCAAGGTTTGCGCGCATGGTAATGGCGACCAATTCGCGATCACTAAAATGAACCGCCATATCTTCATAAACCTTATCGCGGATACCCCAAGGACGCTCGATGACCAATCGGGCATAATCGCGTACTAATTTTTCTTTTGCATTGAGGCCCGTTGGGTTCGGTTCCAGTATGTTCTCTAGCGTCTCCGTATCCATCCCAAGTTCGACCGCGCGGTTCGAGTGATGGACCGTGCAATAGGGACACTCGTTTACCTTGGAGACGGTAACGACGATGATCTCGACCAGACGGGGCGGCAAGATTTCCTTAGCTCGAAATTTGGCACCCATACCGAATATGAGCTCCGCGATTTCCGGACAATGGAAATAATGCGGTGGCAAATTGGCGTTGCGGGCGAATGCCTGCTCGATATTGACGAAGGAATCCCGGTATTCCTCCGGAATTTCGTCGGCGCTTAGTTTAGGGACACGGGCCATTGGAAGCGCTCCTGAATTTCCGTCTTTGCGGGAATGACGGTTGATAGATGCTGGTCGCTATTCCGCCGCCGTCGCCGCCGACCGGTTTGTGCCGAAACCGACGCTCGAGCCCAATAACGCGGCCGGAAGTTTTAAATCTTCCTGCCAGATCAGTGATTCCATGAAGAGGTGGAGCGGCTGGTCCTGCACCGTCAACTCGTAAACGTATTCGTCATAGGAGGCGTGGTTATGGGTCGCCCATCCAGGGGCGGAGAGCATTAAATCTCCCGCTTTCCATTCATAAACCTTACCCTCGACCGTACTGCGGCCTTCGCCTTCGAAATAGTAGTTAATAGCTGCGGACGTGTGCCGGTGCGGCCGGTCGACGATCTTCGGCGGGCGAATGGTGATGGTTGCGAAGAAACTCGGTGTACAGCCGTTAAAGCGCGTCGTCATTGGGTTGTACATCATGTAGAGGCGGCGTCCGACATAGTCCTTACCGAGCGCCTCCAGTTTAACGAGATGCTCTTGCACCTCTTCCCAGGGCCAATGCAAGGCTTTGGATTCGACGGATTGCGGATTGATCAGCACTTCATAGGGCATCAACCACGCACCGTCTTCGTTCAGTTGGAAGGTGCCGTAAGGGCTGTTCGATTTTGGATCCTCGCGGCCTTTCTCCTCGCCGCGGTCCTCTTCGACCGCTGCCATCACCGGCGGGTTCTCGTCCGCGGTGTATACGTTGAGGCGCTGGAGCAGCGGAATGTTGGAATAGGTGAGGCGCGCTTGGACCTGATCCGTGTCGTTCACGTGTCGGTAGGCCGTGTAGGACGGGTGATTGACCACGTGATACTGGCCATATTCGATCTTTTTTCCGGCGATTTCCGTATAACCGCTGCCTTTGATACAGAAGTTCACTTCCGTCGCATTGTGTCGGAACAAGCGCGACTGCTCGCCCGGGCGCAGCACATCAAGACTGACGCGGATGCCGGGCGCTAAGCCGAGGCTCGATTCCTCAGCGCGGGGATGAGCGAGAATCGAGGAGCGGAAGCCGTTCTCCGGCTGATCCAGATCGGCAAGACGCTCGATTTCATTGTCGATGTCTTCCTTGGTGAAGATGACCGGCTCCCAGAAGTCGAACTCCTTCTCGCGCGGTATTCCCGTTTGATTGACGATTTTTCCCTTGGGCTCGCTCATCTCGTCATCCTCCTATCGGATCAAACTTTCACCAGAATATCATCGCCCTCGACCTTTACTTCAAAGACCTTGAGGGCATCGGTCACGGGCGCGCAGAGGGCCTCGCCGGTCTTGATGTTGAAGCGCCCTTCATGGAGGGGGCACTCGATCTCGTCGCCTTCTTGGAAGCCATCGACCATCGATGCATAGGCATGGGTACATATGTTGCTGGTGGCGTGAAAATCGCCATCCAAATTATAGATTGCGATGTCTTCTTCGCCGACTTGAACACGGATCGGTTCTTCGGATGCGACGTCGGCCTTTGCGGCCACGCGGTGCCAGTTATCTTCGCTCACGGTAGTTCCTCTCTCAAACGATGCCGCGGACATAAATTTGCGGCATTTAGGTTTCGCTAATCGTTGGAATTCTAAGTAT
Source organism: Alphaproteobacteria bacterium (assembly GCA_049601975.1). Classification (GTDB taxonomy): domain Bacteria; phylum Pseudomonadota; class Alphaproteobacteria; order UBA8366; family UBA8366; genus UBA6544. The sequence goes on from JBMYRC010000114.1 coordinate 6,338, forward strand.
ATCATGGTCTGGCGTTTTCCAAGTGGGTGCGCGCGTTCAGCGCCGCAAGAACCGTCCTGATGTTACCTTTCGACCCGACCCCGGCCGCGATTGTGCTGGTCGTTATTGCATTTTTAGTCGCCGGTACATCGAAAGGCGTGCTTGGCGTCGGTATCCCGTTGATTGCGGTTCCGGCGTTGAGCGGCGTGATGCATCCGGCGACAACACTCTCAGTCTTAGCGCTGCCGATCGTGCTTTCCAACTTGTGGCAGGCGTTGGAGGGGCGGCGCTTCAGTCAGACGTTCCGACGGTTCTGGACCGCGATTCCGACTATAATCCTAGGCGGTGTCATGGGGGCTCAATTCATCACGACGATTGACCCAAAGTCGGCGCAAATAGCGCTGGGAGCGATCGTCTTGGTCTATGCGATCTCGCAATTAACCGGTGTGCGAGTCCCGGCGCCGGCCCCGACCGGAGAAAAGTTTTGGACCGCATGCGTCGGGTTCTTGTCCGGCTTGCTAGGTGGCTTTGCCGCCTATTTCGGGCCGCCGGTGATCATGTATTTACTGGCGCTTAAGGTGACGAAAGAAGAATTCGTGAGCTGTGCCGGGATGCTCTACCTGATCGGCATCATGCCTGTCTTCGCAACCCTCGTTTATAAGGGGGTATTGGGTAAGCCCGAACTGATGCTCTCCGGCATCGGTGTGATCTTAATTTTAACGGCGGTATTTTTCGGGACCTGGCTACGGGGGCGTATTTCCCAAGAAATATTTAGGAAAGCGCTGTTGGTAATCTTGATCGCGATGGCCCTGAATATGCTGCGCCGGGGGCTTTTTTAACCAGTGTAGAGCGCGTTGAAGCGCTCCAAAAAGCGATCTTGCACTTCGTGCGGCGGCAAGGCGCGCAGCCGTATCCGGTCGATGCCTTCGTGTCGGCCAAAATATCGGAGTGATTCCTTTTCCTCGAAATCAGCCAATTGCCGAGCTTCGAGAAACGCCGATGCACGATCCGCCTTCTTAATTAATCCAGAGATCGCGCGCGGCAGTTTCGTGGGCAGGCCGAACCGAAGATGCACTACGATGGCCAACCGTTCCTCCAGTTTATGATAATCCACACCGACCGCGGCCTTGAAGGGCGAAATCAAATCGCCAATGACATATTCTGGGGCGTCATGTAGCAGCGCCGCAAGTCGCCATTCCCGATCCAAGTTCGGCCGGAAGCGCACCGCCAAGCGTTCCACCAAAATTGAATGCTGTGCGACCGAATAGGCCCACTCACCCTTGGTCTGCCCGTTCCAGCGCGCGACGCGGGCGAGACCATGTGCAATGTCGTCAATCTCGATATCGAGTGGGGAGGGGTCGAGCAGGTCGAGGCGGCGGCCGCTCAACATGCGTTGCCAGGCTCTTGATGCGGCTTTAGCCATCAGATCTGTCGCTTCCCTTTGTCTTTTTCGTCGGGGTTGGATTTGTCCTTCGGTGTCTCCGGATGGACGCGTGGTATCACGATATCACCGTTTTCGTTTATATAGGGCTCACCAAATTGCGGCAGTGAATGTATGAACAGCTTCATGGCCTCCATTAGTGTGCGCATTCCCTCGGTCACCAGCTCTTCCGGTGACTTTTGGTCTTGAGGTGGATCCGCCGCCGATAGCGGAGACGAAATGAGTGAGATCGTCAGGAACGCGACGATAGCGCTGCGCAACATGTTGGACTCCTATCCTGCAATCCATCATATCAGGTTGGCGGATGTTAGACACAATTGATCCGGCTTGAAGGAGAGTAAAATGGCGGCGAATGGGAAAATGAGCGTCGGTATTGGCGGGTTCGGTGCGATCGGTATGGCCGTCGCGAGAGCCCTCGACGGCGGGAGTATTCCGGGGATGCGGTTAGCGGCGGTCTCCGCCAATGACAAACCGGCCGCGGCGGCACGCATGAAGGATTATGCGTCCCCTGTTTCGGTCGTGGGATTGGCGGCCCTCGCCGACACCTCGGATATCGTTATCGAATGCGCTCCGTCCGCTGTGTTTCGCGAAGTGGCGGAGGCCGCGATCGAAAAGGGTCGCATCTTCATGCCGCTCTCTTGCGGGCAATTGCTCGATCATATGGATTTGGTCACCCGGGCGGAGGAGAAAGGTGCTCGGATTGTTGTACCGACCGGTGCACTCCTAGGATTGGACGCCGTACGGGGAGCCGCAGAAGGCGAAATCGAGTCCGTGACTATGGTCACCCGCAAGCCGCCAAGTGGTCTCGCGGGTGCGCCGCATCTAGTTGAGAACGATATCGATGTGAGCGATTTGTCCGAACCGTTGATGGTTTTTGACGGCAGCGCTCGCGGCGCCGTCAAAGGGTTTCCGGCGAACGTGAATGTCGCTGTGGCGCTTAGCCTTGCGGGAATTGGACCGGACCGAACGACCATTCAAGTGTGGGCCGACCCCGGAGTGACCCGGAATACGCACACAATCAAGGTCGAAGCGGATTCTGTGCGTTTCGAGATGACGATCGAGAATGTGCCATCGTTAGAAAACCCACGCACCGGGGCATTGACGCCGCTCAGTACTATTGCGGCGCTGCGAGGGCTCGTTCAGCCATTAAAGGTTGGGAGCTAACGTTCCCGTCTACTTACCTTGGAAGTTAGCTTTGCGCTTCTCATTATAGGCCAGGATGCCTTCCACGCGATCTTCCGTCGTGACCATGCGATTGTACGCTTCGAGCTCGAACATATAGCCACTCTTCAAATCGACGTTCTGTGACATGTTCATCGATTTTTTAGCTTGGCGAATGGAGATTGGGGCGTTGTCGCAAATCCGTTGAGCGGTCGCGAGGGCTTCGTCGAGCAGGCTTTCACCTTCGCAAAGTTTGTTCACAATGCCGTATTCGTACGCTTCTTCCGCGGAGATCGGCGTACCGGTCAGAATAATTTCCTTTGCGCGCCGCAAACCAACGGCACGTGGCAGGTTTTGGGTGCCGCAGGCTCCTGGCATGATCCCGAGCGTTACTTCCGTGAGCGCAAAGCGGGCGTGCTTTGCGGCGTACACGAAGTCGCAACCGAGGGTCATCTCGAAACCACCTGCATAGGCAGCGCCGTTGATCGCGGCAATGATCGGCACCGGGCAGTCCATTTCCGCCATGATCATTTGCTCGAACAAGGCATGTTGTGCCATCCATTGCGCATCAGTCATGCCGTTGCGTTCTTTCAAATCGGCACCGGCACAGAAAATACGGTCGCCGGAGCCGGTCAGGATGGCACAGCGAATGTCTTCCTGGTCGCAATAGAGGCCGCTCCATAGCTCCCGTAGTTCCTCACCCATAAGAGTACTCATGGAATTTCCGGCTTTCGGCCGGTTGAGGGTTACCACCAGCAGGTGGTCGCCTTTCCGCTCGAGTTTAATCGTCTCGAAATTGTCACGCATGATCTAATCTTTCCCAAAAATGTCGTCGTTGTCTTGCCCGAGCGCGGGCGGAGAATTGCGATAGGGAGGGCGGTCGCCGTCGAATTGCATCGGCAAGCCGACCAATCGCATGTCGGGATTGGTGGGGTCTTGTTGCACGATACCGAGGGCTTCGGTCTGTGGATGGTCCAGGACTTCACCCATATGCAGGATCGGTGCATTTGGAATGCCACCCTCTTCCAAAGCTTCTTGCCAGTAGGCGCGGGTTTTCTTCTGCATCACTTCGGTGATTGCACCATTGATCGCTTCGCGGTTCTGCACCCGGTCAGGGTTGGTCGCGAAACGGGGATCGTCCGGCCATTCGGGGAAACCAAGGACTTTGGAAAGTTTCACGAACAACGAATCACCGCCGGCCGCCACGACCAGATAGCCGTCCGAACATTCATAGGCTTGATAGGGCACGATAGCGTTCATGCCGGAGCCGGCGGCTTTCGGAATAACGCCCGAGGCGTCGAAAGCAGCGGCGTGATAGGTCATCCAAGCCAATGCGGTCTCGTAGAGGGAGGCGTCGATGGTACAGCCTTCGCCCGATGTATCCCGTTGTCGGATGGCCGCCAAGATACCCATCGCGGTCCACATGCCGGTGCCCATGTCGATGATCGAAGTCCCGACCCGTACGGGCGGGCGGTCGCCCCCTTCGCCGGTGACACTCATGAGACCCGCAGACGCTTGCATGAGGGGGTCGTAACCGCGGCGCTCCTTATAAGGGCCGGCATCGCCGAAAGCACCGATATTGCAGTAGATGATTTTGCTGTTTTTGCTGCGAATGTCGGCCGCGGAGATACCCATCTCGCCGACGAGGCCGGGGCGGAAGTTTTGTAAAACCACATCTCCGGTATCGATGATTAACTGCTTGATGCGGCTTACTTCTTCTGGGTTCTTAAAGTCGACCGTGACGCCGTGCTTGTCGCGGTTGAGCGCTTGGAAATAGGCCGCCGATCCGTGCCAGAATGGTGGACCCCAATGGCGGGCGTCATCGCCCGCGCCCGGTTTTTCAATTTTGATAACCTCAGCGCCAAATTGCGCTAAAATCCATGCACCGTACGGACCGGCGACGCTGCTGCCGATCTCGAAGACGCGAATACCGTCGAGAGCTGGTTTTTGAGACACGTGGTTACCCGATTACCTATCTGGAATGAATGCGGATAGGCAAATAGGCGCGCGCAAGCACTGGTCAACGGGGATGAAACACACGTATAGCCGGAATGCGCTACTTGCTTGTCGCGGTGAAGACACCGTCCCAGTCCGGGCTTGGCGGATTTTCTTTGTATTCCTCGATACGCTCCTCGTAGAGGTCATAAAGGACCTGCGGCGCGCCTGGCATGGTCCGGAGCTCTTTGCAGAGAACTTCCGCACCATCGAAGTCCTGGCCGCGGTATGTGTCGAGCATCTTTTGATGAGTGGTGGCGAAGGTTTGGAACTCGGCTTCCTCGCGCCTTTCGGGCGGCCCCAGGATAGCAAAGATCGTGACGGCTTCGGTTTTACCTTTAACCGCGATCTGATCGAGTTCGATGGTGGCGAACCGATCGCCGACTTGGTTATAGGTGACTTCACCGATGACGACATCAACGCCGTAGTTTTTGGATTGCCCCTCTAGGCGCGCCGCCAAGTTTACGGCATCCCCGAGGACGGAGTAATCGAATCGCTGCTCCGACCCCATATTTCCGACAACACAATCGCCGGTATTGATGCCGACACCGACATTGAGCGAGAGGAACTCGGTGCCCGCCTCTTCCGCTTCGAGTTTGCGTTCCGCATTAAGTATTTTCAATGCGTCGAACATCGCGAGCGATGAGGCGCAGGCATTGTAGGCATGCTCCGGATCGTCGAGGGGCGCGTTCCAAAACGCCATGATGCAATCGCCCATGTACTTATCGATCGTGCCTTCGCGATCGAGAATTTCACCGGTTAGCGGCGTCAATAGGCGGTTAATCAGGACGGTGAGACCTTGCGGATTAGATTTGAACTGTTCAGAAATCGTGGTGAAACCGCGGACGTCACAGAACAACAACGTCATTTCCTTGGTCTCGCCACCGAGTTTCAACTGGTCCGGATTTTCCGCCAATTGCTCGACCAGGGCAGGGGAGAGATAGTGCGCGAAGGCGCCGCGGACTTGGCGTTTCTCCGCCGCTTCACGGGCATAGTTGGAGAATGTCAGGATAGCATAAATTGCCATCGTCACGGCGCCCGGATAGGTGACGTCGAGGAGAATTTGTCGTTCGATATAGAGATACCAAGTAATCCCAACTAACCCGGCGCCCGCCATAACCAAGCCCACTAAGGTGAAAATTGGGCCAACCCGTGGGATTAATATCATCATGGCGATACCAGCGACAATAATCAGCAGCATCTCGACTGAATTCATGATGTTCGGATATCGCAAGAAGAATGATCGGAATGGCGTCTCCGCGATTTGCGCATTTTTGCCAGTCTTGATCGCCGGTGTATGGGGTAAGTAGTCAGTCTTGTAGTTTTTTTGAGCCGCTACATAGGCAGGTTGAAGTTTTTGAATTTGCTGAATGAGCTGGGGAGGCAGCGGTTTTTTCTGACGCTGGAGTGCTCGCGCTGTCTGGGAGACCGGTGCAAACGCATTCGATGCTGTGACGAACTCCGCCTTGGCCGATTTCGCCTTGGCGCCTTGTTCGTCTGGTAGGGCATCCAGGACGCTATTTTCCGCATTCTCGAGTGTCTTTTCATAGGCTTTTTGTGCGGCGAATATATTTTCGAGGATATTGGCGTGTACTTCGACTCCCGGCAGCCTGCCATAGATGGGAGTATTCCGAATATCCTTCAGGCCTGCGGCAGATGTGCCGACGATAAGCAATTTGCCCTTTATTTTTTTTGGGTCGACCGTTCCATTGATGATATCCGACGCAGAGATATACAAGCGTCCTTCGTTTGTTTCACTTTCAGAGATATCAGGTTTGCTAAAATGGACCCAAATTTGACCGTGCTTGTCAGTTGGAACCTCGAATTTGTTGCGACCCTGAAGGACGACGGACACCATCCCCGCGTCGTTAAGTTTAGTCGCGATCGTCCGCGCGCCAAACGCGACCCGCAGCATTTCGAGGGACAGTGCAGGATAGACCTTTTTGCCGACATTGTAGACTAGGGGTACACGTCGGACGACACCGTCATGCTCCTCCCCGACGGAGAAGAGGCCGTTTCCGCTTGCCGCTTTTTCAATTTCGGGAACATTGCCTAATAAATTTTTATACTTAAGCAACCAATGTTTTTGCCAGTCGAAGGTTTTCATCCCGTCGGCGCGAGATTCGGGCGATCTCTTGTCGATGACTGAAACCACGGCAGTAGGTGTGTTTGCTGATTTCTTGCCAGCCGGCATATCGCCCGAAACGCCAACCTGTCCTAATACCACTTGCGATCGTTTCAGGACAGCGGCCATGAACGATTCATTACTCGGTAAGGTGAGTAAATGTTGCCGTGTAGAATCATCCAATTGTGTCAGACTTGATGCCACTAGGGCAGGGGACATGCGGTCCTGCTCGGCGAAGACAACGTCGAAGCCAACCACTGCGGCCCCCATCTTGTGGGCCTGTTCGAGGAGTTTCGCGATCGTCGTGCGCGGCCACGGCCACTGCCCCACATTCGCGAGGCTTTTCTCATCAATATCGATAATGCCGACTGGATATTCGCCAATCGGTCGCGGAGACATTCTTTGGTACAAATCAAAAGTTTTTACACGCAAAGATTCGACAAATGGTGGGTCAAAAATCCGAATTCCGACACCGGCGATTAAAATCGCTATGCAAATCAGCGTTGCTATCGGAATTTTCCAACGGCGTCCGCCAGAATCTTTATCTTCGTCGTCATCTGGATCCGTTTCTGATGCTTTGGACGACGTTGCCTTTCTTTGCCATGGGAGCAGTGTTTGAATCCTAGCCCGAACGCCAGAATCATCTCCAGTGCCTTCCAGTGTGGCGGCGTTGGCCATGTAATGAACTCCTCCGGCAACGTAATAGGCGCGGCTAGCCCGCGATTGAATTGAGAGATCGAATTCTCGGTCTAAAGCTTGCCGTGCGTCAAGGATTCAAACGAGACGTGGGATGGATTTCGGGACGCT
>JBMYRC010000115.1:0-13787 GCA_049601975.1 Alphaproteobacteria bacterium
GGGATCAACCGGTCAATACGGCATTGCTTAAATTCAACGCCCATCGATTGCGCCTTCTCCGCCAAGGTCTTGCCGATCCGACCGGGATCGAGTGCGCGTGCCTGCTCCTTGATCAACACGGCGGCTTCATAATCCGTCGACAGCGCTGGCTCAACCTCGCGCAACGCCTCTCCTTTCACGACCTCGACCGGTACTTGGCGGTCGCGGCGCATCCGCCAGGCCAATTGCGAAAGATCCGCGTCCTCGGCCTTGCGATAGACGTGGACATAAACCGAATCCTTCACCAGATCCTCGCGTCCGGTCCCGGACAGATGATGGCGGTACAGGTCGACCGTTGGGCGGGTCAACGACATCATGGCGTCGGCGATGACATCCAAACCTTCGACCTTGCCCGAACGCAGAAACTTCACCGCCCACGGCAGGAAGGTCGCCGCGTAACTCAATCGCAGCGCAATCGGCCCTTCCGGATCGAGCACCCATTGCGGCACGCTTTTCCAGAGCCCCGGCATCGACTGCGGGACGCAGGCCCATGGCGATAATGACCCCGCATTCCCGTAACTAGCGCCCTCCGCCGGGGGATTTCGGTCAAGTAACGTGACCTTAAAGCCACGTTCCGTTAATGACAGCGCGGTGCAAATTCCAACTATTCCCGCGCCTAATACAGTAATATTTGAATCATTACTCATATATCACTTTCCCTTTGAATAAACATTCATCCAATTATTTCTTTTTCATCAATAATAAACGTTCTTATTTTACCAATAATTAGTGCGCCATCCGCATAGAGCGCCTTGGCCTCCGGTGACGCGCTCGACGCCTCTAAGTCCTCGAGACTGTCATACCACAGCTCGGCGATGCCATCGACATCGTCAATTTGCGCGGGTATATCGGGGCGGAAATGCTGGCCGGTAATATGGCTTTGAACGTAGCGGCGAATCCGGGGAACCTTAAGCGCCAAGGGACCGTGGACGTTCTCCCAATGATCGACAAATTCCTCATGGGTCAGTTCCGGTTTGCGGGTCAAAATCGATACGCGTCTGATCATGTGTGGTCCTCGCTTATGGGCTTTCGGTTTCGCGGCTCTTTCAGTAACTATTATGTCCCGTCGAACCGGCTTCCATGCTAATTGATTTCTATGCGGTTATTCTTCCTTGCGCTCGCATTCTGCCTGATGCTGTTGTCCCCGCCTCTGCGGGCGGCGGAGAAAGAGCTTGTCATCGGGATCAGCCAGTTCCCGTCGAACTTCAATCCGCTCATCAACAGCATGTTGGCCAAGTCCTATATGCTGGCCCTCGCACGGCGGCCGATCACGGTCTACGACCAGGACTGGAACCTGATCTGCCTGCTTTGCGAAGCGTTGCCCGACCTTGCCGACGGCTCCGCGGTTCACGAGCTCACCGCTGACGGAAAACTGGGCATCGCCGTGACCTATCGTCTCGACCCAAAGGCAGTGTGGGGCGACGGCACGCCGATCACAACGAAAGACATCCTGTTCACCTGGGAAGTGGGAAAGCATAAGCTTTCCGGCGTCGGCGATGCGGAGACGTTTCGCCGTATCACCAAGATCGACACCCATGATGACAAGACGTTCACGATGCACGTCAACAAGCGGACCTGCGATTACGCGGGGATCAACGGATTCGAGTTGCTGCCCGCCCATATCGATCGCGAAAATTTTGCCGAGCCACGAGAATACCGCAATCGCAGCGCCTATGAACGCGACACCACCAATCCCGGCCTTTGGTTTGGCCCCTACCGGGTCAGTGAAGTCGTCTCCGGCGCTCATGTGATTTTCGATCGCAACCCGCGTTGGTGGGGGAGACAACCCTATTTCGACCGCATCATCGTGAAGGCCATCGGCAATACAGCGGCGATGACGGCGAGCCTACTCTCCGGCGGCATCGACTATATCGCGGGCGAATTGGGGCTCTCGGTCGACCAAGCAATGGCGTTCGAGAAACGTGCTGAAGGCCGCTATGAATTCAACTATAAACCGGGCCTGATTTACGAGCATATCGACGTCAACCTCGACATACCGGCTCTCAAGGACCGTCGGGTACGCCGGGCGCTCCTCCACGCGGTTGACCGCGAAGCCATTAGCAAGATTTTGTTCGGCGGTCACCAACCCGTCGCACATGGCCAAACCAATCCACTGGATCGTGTCTACAACCCCGAAATCCCAAAATACGCATTTGATCCTGACAAGGCGAGCGGGCTACTCAACAGTGCCGGATGGACCCGGGAGGGAAGCCGCGATATCCGCCGGAACGCCGATGGCTCTCCGCTACGTTTTGCCTTCATGACGACCGCCGGCAACAAGACGCGCGAGCTGATCCAACAGGTTCTGCAGAGCCAATGGCGTAAGGTCGGCATCGACGTTCGAATTCGGAATGAGCCACCGCGCGTTTATTTTGGCGAGACGGTAACGAAACGAAAGTTCCAGGGCCTGGCCATGTATGCTTGGCTCTCCGCCCCGCGTAACGTCCCGCGCACGACCCTGCATTCCGAAACCATTCCGACGGACGCCAATGGCTGGTCCGGGCAGAACTATCCCGGATACAGCAATCCTGAACTCGACAAGGTCCTCGACGATGTCGAGGTCGTTTGCGAACCCAAGCCCAATCAAGCGCTCTGGAACCGCCTACAGACGATCTACTCCAGCGAATTACCGGTCCTGCCGCTGTATTTCCGAGCGACGCCGTTCATCCTGCCGAAATGGTTGAAGGGTATCCGTCCGACCGGCCATCAATATAGCACAACCTTATGGGTGGAAGACTGGTTCGCCGAAGGGCGGCCCGGTTCATGAGGGCGCACGGATGATACGCTTTCTCGCGCGCCGCTTATTCGAAGCCATCGCCGTCCTCGCCGTGATGTCCTTCGTCATCTACGGCTTGATCGGCTTGATGCCAGGTGACCCCATCGACCTGATGATTAACGCCGACCCGAAGCTGACGCCCGACGACGCGGCACGCCTCAAATCGCTCTACGGTCTCGACCGGCCAATCGTCGAGCGCTATTTCAATTGGTTGAGCGCAGCACTCGGCGGTGACCTTGGATACAGCCGGGTCCACACAAAACCGGTCTTGGAGATTTTGATCCCGCGCCTCGGCAATACGGTTCTATTGCTTGGGATCAGCCTTCTGCTCTCACTCGTGATCGCGATCCCGCTCGGCGTCTATGCCGCGCTCAAACCGTACTCACGGGTCGATTACGCGGTAAATATGCTCTGTTTCGCGGGCATATCTCTACCACCGTTCTGGCTTGCCCTGCTGTTTATTTTGCTTTTCGCGGTGATCCTGGGATGGCTGCCGGCAGGAGGTATGGAGACCGTCGGTGACGGTAGTATATGGGACCGCATTCAATATATGATTCTCCCGGTCCTCACGTTGACCATTCATTCCATTGGCGGGTTTACCCGCTTCATGCGCGCCAGTATGCTCCAGACATTACGCCAAGATTATGTCCGCACGGCACGCGCAAAAGGCGTTACAGAAACACGGGTCGTGATCGGCCACGCGTTGCAAAACGCGCTTACACCGCTGGTCACCGTTGTCGCCCTGAGTTTCGGGGGGCTATTCTCCGGCGCCTTAATCACCGAGACAATGTTCGGCTGGCGGGGAATGGGTAAAACGATCTTCGACGCGATCATGGGGAACGACTTCAACCTCGCTCTGGTTGGGCTCTTGTTCGCGACCGGTTTCACTTTGCTCGGCAATTTCCTGGCGGATATCTGCTACGCATGGCTCGATCCACGCGTAAGCCTGACAGAACAGGACGAGACATGAGCTTCGCCTCCGCTCCTCTTAGTCAAAGTGTCCGGGCGCGGACCTGGCGGCGGTTTCTGCGCCACAAACTGGCAGTCGTCAGCCTGATCATCCTGCTCGTTCTGTGTGCAATGGCAGTGGCAGCCCCCTTGATCGAATCTTGGTTCGGTGTCGATGCCTTCACCGCCGACCTTTACCAACGCCTGCAAGGACCATCCTTGGCGCATCCGCTGGGCACGGACGAAATCGGGCGCGATCATCTCGCGCGGTTGCTTTATGGCGGACGCATATCTCTGGCGGTCGGCCTCATTGCCGCGTTCTTTTCAGCCATTATAGGCACGATATTCGGTATCTTAGCGGGATATTTCGGCGGCCGTTTGGATGCCTTACTGATGCGGATGACCGATAGTGTCATCGCTCTCCCCCTCCTGCCCCTACTGATCGTCCTCGCGGCCATTGACCTCGAAAAACTAGGACTGCCGGAAGGGATTGCGAATTCGGAGGATACCAGCCTCTATCGGATCGTCATTATTGTTTCCCTCGTCGGCTGGACCACCGTCGCCCGATTGGTTCGCGCGGAAACATTATCGATGCGGAAACGCGAATTCGTACGCGCCGCCGTTGCTCTGGGTGCCCGCACGGATCGAATACTCCTGACACACATATTACCGAATGTAGTCTCCCCCATCATCGTCGCGACGACGCTCTCCGTTGGCAACATCATATTGTTCGAATCCGTGCTCAGCTTCCTGGGTCTTGGCATTCAGCCGCCCGTTGCCAGCTGGGGCAATATGTTGAGCAACGCACAGGACTTAATTTGGTCGACACCGGCGCTGGCGACCTGGCCGGGATTAATGATTTTTGTCACCGTCATCGCCTTCAACTTCCTTGGTGACGGATTGCAGGATGCCTTAGACCCACGCGCCGGCGATTAGCCCGGAATGAGAGCCACGAGGCGCTATCCCCACTATACTTCGCCTTTCGTTAACACCTCGAGGACAACCTCACCGAGTCGCATTGACTCCAGATACAATTCCCTCTTAAGCTCTCATGGCCAGAATTGAACGTTAACGCTCGCTGAATGCGGGGGAAATTATGACTGAAATCGCGGGAGTCGGCGCTGCGAACGCCGGGTTTATCCGTGCTGCTGTTCAGAATGAAGAGCAGCAGCTCAACCAGCAGCAAGCACAAAACAATCAGGACTCTACTGCCGTTGCCGCGCGACGCGTTGAGCAGGCTCAAGGTGGCTCAGGCGATAATGGTGTCGGCAATCCGGGTAATCAAAATTTTGACTTCAGTGCTGACGACGTCCAGCAAGAGCAAGTAAACGCCCAGGTCGATCTCAGCCTGGAACGCGAAGAGAACACCCAAGTCCAACTACAGGACGAAAATCTCAGAGCGAACGACAGTGTCGAAATTTCGTTAAGTAATGCGGCACAGCAATCCCAAAACAATATCAATCAGCAGGCTGTCCGAGATGTTGAATCCGCTGAGCGAAGCCAGCAAGTAGGTATAGCCCAAACGGATTCGTTAATCGCTTCGGATGAGTTCACTCGGGCGCTTGATGACAAGCGAGAGCTTGATGATGCCTCGAACGGGGAATCTCGTGGGGCGCGGGAACTTGGCAGAGTCTTAGATACTTTCGCTTAGTATCTGTTAGACAGCTAAGCAGCAGTGGATTGAGGTTGTCTCATTGGGGTTGCGTCGCTAAGCCCATGCAGTGCGGTCAATATAACTTCGGCATTCGGACCGTTGAGTGAATAATAAATCGTTTGTGCGGAACGTCTTGTTTTGACGATCTTAGCGACTCTTAACCGCGCCAAATGTTGAGAAAGCGCTGATTGGCTGAGATCGAGTATCTCTTCCATCTCGCCAACGGATTTCTCGCCTTGCAACAGATGACACAGAATAACGAGACGCTTCTCGTTCGCCATCGCCTTCAACAACGCGCCAGCTTCGTCGACATCGTCGATCAATTTCTGCGCCAATTTTTCGCGACCGGCAGCTCTCAACGCGTATACCCCTTCATTCACTTCACTTAGTTCGCGAATAATAAGGTATGAGTCCCTCACACGGTGACACATCAGAACACGTTAATGTGATGGAATAAGTCCGAATTTATACAAAGCGGCGTGGGGTCAGATCAGCTTCCGATACCCCGGCCTCCAGGAACTCCGAGGGAAGGTTGCCATCGACGATCAAGCTCGCGGTAGCCACCCCCATCGCCGGTGATGTTTCGATCCCATATCCGCCTTGACCCGCGAGCCAGAAAAAACCTTCCGCATCCGGTGCAAAACCGACAACCGGTGTTTTATCGGATGCAAATGTCCTCAGGCCAGCCCGGCTATGAGAAATCCGCCCGACCCGCATCGTCGTCATTCGCTCAATCGCATCCGCAATCAACGCAATATCGAGTTCTTCCGGTTGCGCATCCGATGCCTCAACTGGCGTCTCGTCGGCAGGCGACGCCAGAACCTTCCCGGCGTCCGGTTTGAAATACCAATTCTCGTCTGCGTCGATCACCAGTGGCCAGGCATCAATCGCCACGTCGCTCGGCGGATCGAACAAGATTACCGTCCGGCGTTTTGGCGTCAAACCGACGGTCCCGACACCGGCACGCTCGGCCACGACATCTGCCCAAGACCCCGCTGCATTCACGACGACCGGTGCTTCAAATCCACCCGCTGGCGTCTCAACCCGCCAAACGCCATCTTGTCGTGTCAAACCCGTGACTTCCGCATTCGTGATAATGTCGCCACCGCGCGACCGCGTCCCCCGCAAGAATCCGCCATGCAAAGCATGCACATCCATATCGGTCGATTCCGGCTCAAGGACGGCACTGTCGAAGGCCTCGGCACGTAAGACCGGTACGATGCCGCGCGCTCCCGCAACATCCAATTCCGATACCGGACAATTCTCTTCCGCCGCCATTGCCACGAAGGCATCAATGACCGGGCGTTGAGCATCCGTCGCCACAAACATCGCGCCGCGCGGTGTCAGGATCGGCGCATCCGTAAACCCCTCCGGAGGGGAGACAAGAAAATCCTTACTGAGCCGTACCAAGGCACGGATTGGACCGTTGCCATATAGCTCGGTAAATTGCGCAGCGGAACGTCCCGTACTGTGATAGCCGGGTTGGTCTTCCATTTCGAGCAACGCGACTGAACCATGCAGTGCCAGCCTATACGCGGCCGATGCTCCGGCAATCCCCCCGCCTATGATGATAAAATCGTATCGCATCGCCCGACTCTATTCCGCTGCCTCGGCGACAGCTTCGCCCGCCCCACGGCCGCGTTCCAGGACGCCGATGAAGACGCTCAACAAGGGCGGCACGATAGCTAGCGTTAATACCGCCGAGAGCGATAATCCACCAACAACGACGGAGCCCAGACCTCTGTATATTTCCGAACCGGCGCCCGGGAAAACCACCAACGGCAACATGCCGCCAACGCTGGTCAGAGTCGACATGAAGATGGGTCGGATCCGGTTCCGCGTCGCTTCCACGATCGCGTCACCATGGGCATAGCCTTCCTCGCGAATATGATAGAGCGTCTGATGCACCAGCAGGATCGCATTATTGACGACGATCCCGATCAAGATCACGAAACCAAGCAAGGTCAACATATCCAGTGCTTGGAAATAGAACAGATTGAGCAGGTTTAGACCGATGACACCACCCGCGGTCGCTAATGGCACCGAAAGGACAATAATGAGCGGATAGACGAAGCTCTCGAAGAGCACCGCCATAACCAGGTAGACAATCGCCAGGGCAATCGCCAAATCCCACTTCATTTCAGCAGCTGTTGCGAGCAATTTGTCCGCCGTGCCGGACAGTCTGATTCTGACGCCGGGCGGCAAACCTTCCTCGAATAGTTTGTCGATCACATCACCCTGCAAAATATCCAACGCTTCCCCGAGCGCCAGTTCCGGTGCCGGGCGAATTTGTAGGGTCACAGTGCGGGCGTTGTCCACATGGCGAATTTCCGTCGGCCCCGCCGTCACCTGGACGTCCGCCAGGGAAGAGACCGGTAGAATCGTGCCACCGGGTGTCACGACCGGAAGCGCTGCAATGCCTTGGGTTTCCACAATACCGTCTTCCGGTCCCATCAACATCAGATCGATTTGCTGGCCACCTTCCGTCACTTCCGCCACGCGAACGCCGTCATTAAAGGCGTCGACCGTAACGGCGAGGTCCTGCGCCGACAATCCCGCATCCGCCAAACGTATGCGGTTCGGCACGATCCGAATTTCCGGCTCGCCCAATTGCAGACTAGGCCGAGGCCGGAAACTGGTGCCGTCCTTACGCGGCAGAATTTCGCCAATGCGAGCGCCGGCCCGACGAGCTCCTTCAAAGATATCGGTCAATTCCAAGCCCGTAATGTCCATGTCGATAGATCGGCTGCCGCCGATACCGCGCCCAAAAATCGATGGCTGAAAACTATGGACGAACGTGCTGGGCTCCTTGAATACCGGTTTCTCCAACAATGGGATCATGTCTTTTGCGCGCGTCGGGTCCATTCCCCGCCCGCCCAAGAAAACCTGCTGACGCCAAACCACGAAGAAGAAATATTTCAGCTTCGGCGGCATATCAGCTGCAGCGATGTCGTTCTCGTCCTTGGCGATATGCGGAAGCACTTCAGCTTCGACCCGATTGGCAAGCTCGCTCATCGTCTTGAGGTTATAACCGGCAGGCGGTTGCACGACACTGATCACCAGATTTCGATTGCCCTCGGGCAGGTACTCCAAGGGCGGCAGCAACCACCACGTCAGCGATACCGTCCCAGCCATCAACGCTCCGACGATGCCGAGAGCGATCTTCTTATCAGCCACCATGCGCCGGGTAATGCCAACGACGCCGGCGATGAACATGCGCCCGAACTTGTCCGCAAAGGGCACGCTTAGTCCTTTACCCGGTTGCTTCACGTCGCCACCAAGCAGTCGCTTCGCGAGAGCCGGAATTACGGTAATCGAGACAATCAAGGACAGAGAGACGGATACGGAAATCGCGACCGCGATGTCACGGAAAAGCTGCCCCACCTCAAGATCCATAATAAGCAGCGGAATGAAAACCATCACTGTCGTCAGCGCGGAGACGAGAATGGCGCCCCATACCTGCTGCGCGCCCAACAGAGCCGCAAGCGAAGGTTTCTTCCCTTGCTCGCGCATTCGATAGATGTTCTCCAAGACGACAATTGCAGCGTCGACGACCATGCCAACGGCAAACGCAATGCCGGCGAGCGAGACCACGTTGATCGAGCGTCCGAGAAGCGCCATCGCGACGAACGACGCGATGACGGAAACCGGTATCGCCAAACCGACGACCAAGGTTGCGCGTATCGATTTCAGGAATATGAGCAAGATCGCAACGGCGATGGTGCCGCCTATCCAGATATTTTGGATCACCAACTCGATCGCCGAATCGATATACACGGTTTCATCATAGAGCTGACGGAACACCAAACGTTCCTGGGCAATCGGCCCCGAATTCAATTCGGCGACTGCCTTGCGTATACCCTTCATCGTCTCGATGACATTGGCGCCGACTTGTCGGGTGGCGTTGATTGCAATCGCCGGATGCCCGTTGGTCCGCACACGCGCCGTCGGCTTCTTATAGCCGTACTCGACCGTCGCGATATCGCCAACCAACACCCGCCCGATACCGCCTGTGCCGGTGGTCGGGCCGCCGGTGTCATCCGTCCGCAATACAACGTCGCGGATGGCCTCTACCGTATTGAGCTCTGCTTCAGTTCGAACGACGTATCGGCGTTTGCCTTCCTCTACATCACCGCCAGTGACGGCCACATTCGCGAGCCGTAATCGATTAAGGACCTCTGGAACAGTCAGCCCATAGCGCGCCATTTTCGGCGGATCGACGACGACCCGAATTTCCCTGGCCCCACCACCGTAATAATTGACCGTAGAGACTCCCGGTACGCGCTCCAATCGTTCGCGGACAATATCGTCGGCGAAATCGCCATAATGATGGATCGGCGTCGTGTTGCCGTCTTGGCGGGTAAGATGAAACCACGCGATCCGGTTATCTTCCGGCCCAGCAATCTTGAGGCGTGGCTCGTCCGCCTCATCAGGATATCCGGACACTCCATCGAGCCGATTCGAGACCAGCAAGAGAGCCTTATCCATATCGGTGCCGACGGTGAACTCAAGCTTCAGACGGGCCTGGCTTTGTAATGCCCTTCCCTCGATCCGCTCTAGGCCCGACAGCCCCTTCAACTGCTCTTCTTGCAAATTGACGATCTCGCGCTCGACTTCCGCGGGTGCCGCACCGAGCCAATTCGTCTGAATATCAATCACCGGGCGGGCGACATCCGGCGCGAGTTGGATGGGAATCGTTTTCAGTGCCACCGCGCCGAACAATACCGCCATGATGACGGCCGCCATAACGGCAGTTGGCCGATCGATCGCGAATTTAATCAAATTCATGGCTCTGCTTTCCTACCGTCAATCCGACGGCGCTTCGAACGTAACCTTCTGGTCGGGCCGGAGCCCTTCGTTCCCGCGAATAACGACGATATCGCCGTCTTCCAAGCCCGACAATACGGTGAAACGTTCGCCGACGGCATCACCAATGCGAATATTGCGCGGCGTCGCCGTCTCGTCGACCACGGTAATGACAACCTTATTTCCACCACGGCTCGTCACTGCATCCTTATGCACGGTCAAGACGCGCCGCGCTCGTGCCACTGGTAATAAGACAGTGACACTCTGATTGTCTGCAATGGCTGGGCGCTCCGCACCCTCGGAACTATTCAAGGAGAACCGCACCGGTCGTGTCCGAGTTTTAGCATTCTCCGACGGTACAATCGCGCGTACCTTAGCCTGCAGGAACGTTCCGTCCGATAATTTCAAGCGAACGTCCCGCCCAACTGAAACGCCGGTCAGGCGCTCGGCCGGTACATCCGCTTCGACCTCCATTTCCCGGTCGTTTACCAGCGTGACGACTGGGTCTCCAACCGCCAGATGGGCCCCGGCCACCGCGTGACGTTGCACGACAACGCCATTGTACGGCGCTCTCACTTCCGCGTTGTACAGATCGATTGACGCGAGTTTCAAGTTCGCGCGCGCCTTAGCGACGGCCCCTTCCGCCTCGCTCACTTCGCTCCTGACCTTCGCGACTTCGTTTCGCTTATCGCTATAGCGACCTTGGGAGAAGGCCGCGGACTTCTTCAATCCGCCAATCCGTTCCATTTCGCCCAGCGTCAATTTCAACTGCGCTTGCGCAGTACGCAAAGCCGCCTCTTTCTCTCGCAACTCGGCGGCGAGCAGATCGCGATTGGCCTGAATCCGTGCCTTTACCATCCTCGAGACCACCTGTCCGGCTTCAACCCGGTCGCCAACATTGACCAGCATTTCCTTTACCGGACCGTTCGCCAACGCAGCCACGACACCATGTTGACGCGCGACGAAACGGCCGATAGCGGGAAAGGTCTGCACCACTTCCGTCTTGCGGATCTTTTCGACCACCACTTTCGTCGGCGGCTTTTCCGCAGCAGATATCGCTTGTGGACCCGCATAGGCCACAATCAGCATAAACGCGAGAAGCAATCGCTTCGTAACTTGATTGGGTACGCTCAGGAGCGCTTTTTCAGCATTGGTACATATCATCATATTTAGACGCAAAATTACATATAAATCATTAAAAACATGGAATCTCATCCGAGCCCTGCAAGTCAAATGAATTCGCGCTAACTCAGCTATTTCGCATAACGACGCAGCCACCAAGAATTATGAATCTTCTATGACGACATTTCTCTATACCCACGATTCCTGTATCGGACACGATCCAGGTCCTATGCATCCGGAATCGCCGGCAAGGCTCGAGGCCGTCACAAAAGCCCTCGCCGCCGAGGAATTTTCTGCACTTGCACGGCGCGAAGCACCCGAAGCTGATGTAGAATTGATTGCCCGCATTCATCCCCGCGAATTGATTGAACAAATCCTCGAAGCCGTACCGTCCGAGGGACGGGTTATGATCGACGGGGATACGCATATGTCGCCTAAGACCGGCGAAGCCGCACGGCGCGGTGTCGGCGCGCTCTGCAGTGCCGTCGATGCTGTAGTATCGGGCGATGCTGACAATGCTTTCTGCGCGGTGCGCCCACCAGGCCATCATGCAGAACCCGGCACACCAATGGGGTTTTGTATTTTCAATAACATCGCGGCCGGGGCCGAGCATGCGAGAAAGGCTCATGGGGCTGAGCGCGTCGCGGTCGTGGATTTTGATGTGCATCACGGCAACGGCACGCAAGCCATGTTCTGGGACGACGCTGGTCTCTTCTTCGCCTCAACCCATCAAATGCCGCTTTATCCTGGCTCAGGCAGCGAGACCGAACGCGGGGCTCACGATAATATCGTCAATGTCCCGCTAGCCCCTTATGCAGGTAGCGAGGAATTCCGTAGAGGTATGAGCGAGCGTGTCCTACCAGCTTTGCGATCGTTTGAACCTGAGTTCATCTTCATTTCCGCCGGTTTCGATGCCCATACCGACGACCCACTCGCCCAGTTCAATCTCGTTGAAGCCGACTATTCCTGGATCACATCCGAATTATTGGCGGTTGCAGCAGATTGTTGCGAGGGACGTGTGATATCTACCCTTGAAGGCGGATATAACCTCGACGCACTTGCCAACAGCGTCTCGGCGCACGTAACCGCAATGATGCAGTCCTGATTCAAGAAGTATGCGGCATTCGAATTACATAGGTTTGGACTCGTTCAAACACGCGAATTAAACTCCCGCGCAACGGAGGCGGCATGGCCAAAAACGAGATACCGGAAGATATCGCGAAGCTAAGCTTCGAAGACGCCTTACAGGCGCTTGAGGAGATCGTGAAAGGCTTGGAATCGGGCGATGTGAAGCTCGACCAGGCAATAGATAGCTACGCCCGTGGCGCGGCCCTGAAGCGGCATTGCGAAAGCAAGCTCCGGGAAGCGCAGGCCAAGATCGAAAAAATATCGCTCGATGCCGATGGGACGCCCCGAACCGAACCGGCAAACTTGGAATAATCCCACATGGCAAGCCTTCATGATGCCCTTGCCGATACAGCGGCACAGGTAGAGAAATTTCTTGATCAATTATTGGCGATCGAAGACGCGACGGAACATCGACTGCACGAAGCCATACGCTATGCGACGCTCGATGGCGGCAAGCGTTTGCGCCCCTTCCTCGTCATGCAAAGCGCCAGCTTATTCGGTGTTGGTGAGCGGTCCGCGTTGCGGACCGGCGCGGCGCTTGAACTCATTCATTGCTATTCGCTGGTCCATGACGACCTCCCGGCGATGGACGACGATGATTTGCGGCGCGGTAAACCGACCGTTCACAAGGAATTCGACGAAGCGACGGGGATTCTGGCGGGCGATGCTTTGCAACCGTTGGCCTTCGAAGTTCTGGCCCATCCAGAGACCCATTCCAATGCGAATGTCCGTGTTGATTTGATCGCCGCATTGGCCCGCGCGTCAGGTGCCCATGGCATGGTCGGTGGCCAGATGATCGATTTGCAGGCAGAAACCGAGACGTTCGATATTGGGCAAATCACCCGTCTACAGCGACTTAAAACCGGCGAATTAATCGCTTATGCCTGCGAAGCGGGCGCCATATTGGGACAAGCGCCGAATAAGGCTCATGAAGCCTTACGCGGATATGCCCATGATCTGGGCCTCGCGTTTCAAATTGCGGATGATTTATTGGACGTCGAAGGAAGCGTCGAGGAAGTCGGCAAAGCCGTGAATAAGGATGAAGACGCCGGGAAAGCCACCTTTGTTTCGATTCTAGGGGTCGAACGGGCACGCTCCCAAGCAAATCGGCTGGCGGACCAAGCCATTGCACATTTAGCGCTTTTTGGGGATAAAGCGGACCTACTGTGCCAAGCGGCGAAATTCGTCGTCGAGCGGAAGAGCTAAAGCATAAGAAGACTGCGAGAGAGCGCGCGGATATTTGGAGGACACCTTGGAAGAGTCGAAGACGCCGTTACTGGACGGCATAGAGTATCCGTCTGATTTGCGCGAGCT
>JBMYRC010000116.1:0-13639 GCA_049601975.1 Alphaproteobacteria bacterium
CAGATCATCCCCGTGAATGGCGGCAGCGCTTTGGGTAAATCGAAATACCCCTCAATCTTAATTTCTCCCGCAAAGAAGAGAGAGTTAGGGGTTTTACTAAAAGCGATTAGGATCGACATAGAGGTGAATGCAACAACCTGCCATTCGACCGGGCGATGCTATATCTCTAACGAGGACACCCAACTAATCGGACTACTGCCGTGCACTATGGCTGGATCGTTGTCGCCGCCTGTTTGCTGATCGGCATCTGCGGTTACGGCACTTATTACTGTTTCACGCTGTTCTATACGCACCTGGTGATCGAATTCGGTTGGAGTCGATCGGCGATCTCGGGGGTGATGTCGCTTGGATTGATTGCCTACGGCCTCTTCGCGCTACCCATGGGATGGTGCGCTGATCGCTTCGGGCCGCGGCGGACCGTTGTCGTCGGCGGTCTTCTGTTCGGCTCCGGGATGGTGCTGGCGGGCACTGTCACTGAACTTTGGCAACTCTACGCACTATACGGCAGTCTGATCGCTGCCGGTGTTGGTGCCGTTTGGGCGCCTTTGGTGTCGACGGTTTCGCGCTGGTTCGTGGTAAAGCGTGGTCTGGCCCTCGGCATCGCCGTCCTGGGCAGTGGTTCCGGCATTTTTTTTGCCGCCCCTCTTGCGGAGTATCTAATCGCCACCTCCGGGTGGCGCATGGCTTATATTTGGCTCGGCGTATTCTCAGGTGGGTTGATCGTTGTCGCCGCGTTGTTTCTCGCCCGCGACCCGTCGGAACGCGATTTGTCGCCTTATGGGGCTGCCGCTGGTTCTATTCCTTTGCCCAAGGAAGCATCGCCTCAAGCGCGTGTTCTCGATTTCGCACGTACATGGTTGTTCTGGCGGATGTCTCTCACGTTCGGCCTTTGGTGGTTTGCGGGCGCGATCGTCTATGTGCAGATCGCCCCGTTCTTGCTGGAAAAAGGTTTCGATTCGATTGTAACCGCGACGTTCGTGACAATGTTCGGTGCAAGCAATTGTCTGGGACGGGTTGGCTTCGGCTATCTTTCCGACCGGATCGGCAGCGTCCGCTCCTATCAATTAGCGCTCGTTTCCTGCGCTGCCGCAAGTACTGGATTCGGCGCGGCCGAAGCATTCTATCTCGTGGCGATCATCGCAGTTTTACTCGGATTTGGCGTCGGCGGCGTCTCGGCCCAACTGACCTCTGTCAGCATTGACCTGTTCGGCACAACGGCGGCGGGCGCGCTGATGGGAGCGGTATTGGCGCTTATGGGCATTCTCGGTGCTGGTGGCCCGTTGCTGAGCGGCGCGATTTATGATGCGGTACAGTCATATGCACCGGCCTTTTACGGTGGAGCGGCCGTATTCGTGCTCGCGTTGATGGTGTCTTTTGGGCTGAGAAATGGTCGCGAATAAGCTCAAAGAAAGCTGTAGGGATCGATATCCACCTGCACCCGCACGGCGTTCGGTGGTTTGATAGATGCGATCCAGGGCCGAAGTCGGTCCTGGATGCGGACAGCGCGGGTGGTTCGGACCAACAGGCGGCGGCGATGGCGGCCGCGCAGAATGGCGAGCGGTGCTGGGGCCGGGCCCAATACCTTGAAATCCGGGGCTTGCGGTGCGCTCCGCGCCAAGGCGCGGGCGACGCCGTCGACGTGGCTCTCGTCGGGGCCGGAGACGATGATCGCCGCCAGGCGTCCGAAAGGGGGCCAACCGCCTAGTTTTCGTTGCTCCGATTCCGCCTCCATGAAGGCGTCGCGCTCGCCCGCGACCAGGGCCTCCATGACTGGATGCTCTGGGTGATAGGTCTGCAACAACACCCGCCCGGGGCGCTCCTCTCTCCCGGCCCGACCTGCGACCTGGTGCAGGAGTTGGTATGTGCGCTCGCCGGCACGCAAGTCGCCGCCGTTCAGGCCCAAATCCGCATCGACCACGCCGACCAGGGTCAGTTTGGGGAAGTGATAGCCTTTCGCCACCAATTGGGTACCAATCAGGATGTCGATCTCATGATCTTGAACGCGGCGGACAATTTCAGCGGCGGCGCTGGGGCTCCAGATCGTGTCGCTGGTCATCAATTCGACGCGGGCTTCGGGATAAAGTGTCGCAACTTCCTCGGCCAACCTCTCAACCCCTGGGCCGCAGGCGGCCATGCGATCCTCGGCCTCGCATTCCGGGCAAATCTTGGGCATGCGGGTGAAATAACCGCAGTGATGACAATTGAGACGCCCGGCGAAGCGATGCTCCACCAACCATGAGGTGCAGTTCGGGCATTCCAAGCGATGGCCGCAAGTGCGGCAGAGCGTCAGTGGGGCGTAGCCGCGCCGGTTCAGGAACAATAACGTCTGTTCTTCCTCCTCCAAGGTCTCTGTGATCGCCTTTTGCAAGGGCGGCGAAATCCAAGTTTGCCGCTGCGGTGGGTCTTTCCGCAAATCAACCAGGGATATTTCCGGCAATTCCGCGCCGCCATGGCGGGCGGGTAGATGCAAGAAATTGTAGCGCCCGGCCTCGACATTGGTGGTGGTTTCCAGCGACGGTGTCGCGGTCGCCAGTACGACTGGCGCTTTTTCCAGCTGGCCCCGCACTACCGCCATGTCGCGGGCGTGATAGATGACCCCGTCTTCTTGTTTATAGGACTGGTCATGTTCCTCATCGACGACGATCAATCCTAATTCTTTGAACGGTAGGAACAACGACGACCTGGCGCCGACGACGACCCGCGCGCGCCCATCGGCGACCGCTCTCCACACTCGCCGCCGCCGGGCGCGGGGAACCTCAGAATGCCATTCCAGGGGTGGCGTGCCGAAGCGTTCCTCGAACCGGCCAAGGAACTGTGCGGTCAACGCGATCTCGGGCAGCAGCACCAGGATCTGTCGGTCCGCTTTAAGGGCGGCGGCAATGGCCTCGAAATAGACCTCGGTTTTTCCGGCACCCGTCACGCCATCCAATAGGGAAACGGAGAACCCGGCCTCTCGTGTTTTTGTGACCAGATCGTCGGCTGCTGTTTTTTGAGTGGGGGAAAGGTCGGGGCCCGGCAAGTCGGGGTTTGGCTGCGATAGGGGAGCGTCGTCGGAAATCTCCACCGCATCCAGGACACCGAGGTCGGCCATGCCGCGTACCACGCCGATACTGACTGCTGCTTCCCGCGCCAAATCCGTCGACCCGCGCGCCGGGCCGTCGCGCAACACGTCGATGACCCGCTGGCGCGCCGGTGTCGCTCTGAAATCAGGTGGTGTCGCTGAGAGGCGATAGACGATTCGCGGCCGTCCGGGCAGCAGGGCCTCGGGGATGCTCATGGCCATCCGTAGTACTGCGCCGGGGGCCGACATGGAGTATGCGGCCAGCCAATCCACCAATCGACGCATCGAGTCGCCCATATGCCAGGTGTCGAGTCGCGCTTCGATATTGCGCAACCGCGAGTCGTCAACAGATTTTACACCCGTTGAATCGCCATTGGCCGCGGGGTCCCAAACGATGCCCACGCGTGTTTGCTTGCCGAGCGGCACATGCACAAAATCTCCTGGAATTACGGCTAAATCCTCGGGCACGCGATAGTCGTACGCCCCTGCCAACGGCAGCGGCAACAGCACGCGGACGCGTTTTGAAGTGCCGTTAGGTCGGTCGGTCGAACTGGCGCCTGAGAATCCCATCGGCTAGAGTGTATCCAACAATTATCGCGGCGCCAGATGGCATCGACAACTCAGCCTGGAGGGTTGGAAAAGAACAATGAAATTTTTCGTGGATACCGCTGATGTGGACGCTATTCGCGACCTGGCCGATACCGGTCTCGTCGATGGCGTGACGACCAACCCGTCCTTGATCGCAAAAAGCGGCCGGGATTTCGTCGAGGTTGTGAAAGAGATTTGCGACATCGTCGATGGCCCGATCAGCGCCGAGGTCACCGCTATCGAGTACGATGCGATGGTCGCCGAAGGCCGCAAGCTCGCGAAGATTCACGACAATATCACCGTCAAAGTCCCGCTGACCCGCGATGGATTGAAGACCTGCAAGACACTGTCGCAGGAAGGCACGATGGTCAATGTGACGCTGTGTTTCTCCGCAAATCAGGCGCTGCTGGCGGCAAAAGCGGGCGCGACCTTCATTTCGCCATTTATCGGTCGACTCGACGATATCGCCACGGACGGCATGCAGCTGATCGAGGATATCGTCGATATTTACGATAACTATCCCAACCTGATGACGGAGGTTCTGGTTGCCTCCGTGCGCTCGCCGATGCATGTGCTGCAATCGGCGAAAATCGGTGCAGATGTTGTGACCTTGCCGCCGGACGTCTTGCTCGCGATGTTCAAGCATCCGCTGACCGACAAGGGGCTCGACGCGTTCCTCGCCGATTGGCAGAAGACCGGCCAGTCTATTCTTTAGGAAGAAGGGATGACTCAAGACTCGACCCATTCGTCACGAGCGGCCCAGGTTACAGCGGCGCAAGTTGTCGAGTATCTGGAGCAAAATCCAGATTTTTTGAGCCGGAATCCGCAGACGCTCGACCAGCAAACGACGCCGGAACGGGAACTCGGTGATCGGGTCGTTGATTTTCAATCAGCGATGATTTCCCGGCTTCGCGCCGATGTTGCTGGTCACACTGATCGCCAACGGGAATTATTGGATACCAGCCGAGCTAATTTATCGATCCAGGCGCGCGTTCATGAATGCGTCTTGGCGCTATTGGATGCGCGTAGTTTCGAGAAAGTCATCGAAACCGTCGCGACCGATTTGACGGTATTGCTAGATCTCGATGTCGTCACGTTGTGCGTTGAATCGGAACAGGGTGCCTGGTCCGGTGGGGCCGCCGGTCAGGGGCTTCGCATGATTTCGCCAGGCACTGTCGAAGAAGTCTTCGGCACCGGCGAGGAATTAATTCTGCGCTGCGGTATCGACGGACACGCGGAAGCGTTCGGTGAAGCGGCCAGCCTCGTGCGCTCCGAAGCGCTCGTCCGCTTGCAGATTTCGTCATCGACGCCGCCGGCTCTGTTAGCATTCGGATCGCGCGATCCGGAGAAATTTCATCCGGGGCAGGCGACGGAACTCATCGGTTTTCTCGCGGCCGTATTGGAAAGTGTCATTCGTGGATGGCTAACGCTACCGGATTAGAATCGATTCTCGAAGGGGTCGCGGGAGATGCGGCCCTTGGATCCGTTGTCGCCGACTGGCTGCGGTGGCTGCGCGACGAACGGCGCTCCTCTCCTCATACAGTTGATGCATATGTCCGCGATCTTGCGGCGTTTTTGACATTTTTATCGCAGCATCAGGGCGGCCCGGCGACCCTCGCCGACTTGGAAGCGTTGGGTGCGCGGGATTTTCGTGCCTGGTTGGCCCGGCGCGCTTCGGCGGGGCTCGGGCGCACGTCAACGGCGCGGGCCCTTTCCGTGGTGCGCGGGTTTTATGTATGGATGGAGCGGAACGAGCGGGGCCGCAATCATGCAATCCGCACCGTCCGCACACCGAAATTGCCGCAATCGGTGCCGAAGCCTCTGGATGTCCGCGATGCGGCCGTGACGGTGACGGATATCGGCGCGCTGGCGAGCGAGCCGTGGATTGCGTCCCGGGACATCGCGGTCATGACATTGCTCTATGGCTGCGGATTGCGGATTTCGGAAGCCCTCGGCCTGACGCGCCGGGATGCGCCCGATGGCGACGCCATGACCGTGCTCGGCAAAGGGAACAAACAGCGCATGGTGCCGGTCTTGCCGGTGGTGCGGGAAGCGATCGACACGTATTTGGCGGAGTGCCCTCATCATTTGGAAGCGGACGACCCGCTATTCGTTGGCGCTCGGGGGGGGCCGCTCAATGCGCGGATTATCCAACGTCAGATGCAGAAATTGCGCGGCTGGCTCGGTCTACCGGATACCGCAACACCACACGCGATGCGGCACAGTTTCGCCACACACCTTCTTGCGGGCGGCGGTGATTTGCGTTCGATCCAGGAATTACTGGGCCATGCGTCCCTGTCGACGACGCAGCGTTATACGGCTGTTGATACGGAGAAATTTCTGCGGGAATACCGGGCGACCCACCCGCGAGCCAGGTCTTGAGGGTGCGCCTGGTTACTTCTCACCGCAGCTAAATTGTCGAGAGACGTAAAAAATTGCGCAAAGTGTGATGGCCGTCATACCGCGCTAGCGGTGCTCAAGGTATTTTAACTCGTGCATACCCAAGACACGTCCTATGCACTCCCAACTAGCCCAATTTGGGCACTAACGGGCCGGATTCTCATCCGGCCCGCTTTTTTTATCGGGAACTCCCCAAGAAACGCCGTACCAACAACATCGCACGAATGCGGGCCTCACGGATTTGCCGTTCGTATTTTGGGAAGCGCCGCTCCACCGAGATGAGCTTCTGTTTGAACCATGGCGATTCGTAGGAAAGCAGGACCATGCCGATGGCGAGGAATAGAATGCCTTGCAGAATGGGCAGGAACAGGCCGAGCACGCCAAGCACCATAAAGGTCCATCCTAGGCCTTGGATAAGAAGGGAACGTGTGCGGCGGCTCATGGCCATGAAGTTAGACCCACCAGCGATCAGATATGGATTGGACGACCGTCAACGGCGAGCGCGGCTTCCTTCACCGCTTCGGTCATCGTCGGATGGCCGTGACAGGTACGCGCCACGTCTTCCGCTGAACCACCGAATTCGATCACGGTGACGATTTCCTGGATCAGGTTGCCCGCGTCCGCTCCGACGATGTGGCAACCGAGCACTTCATCGGTCTCCGCATCCGCTAGCAGCTTCACGAATCCATCCGTGTCACCGTTGCAGCGCGCCCGGCTGTTTGCCATGAAGGGAAACTTACCGGCCTTATAGGCGCGGCCCGCTTCCTTCAGTTGTTCCTCCGTCTTACCAACCGACGCGACTTCGGGCCAAGTATAGACGATGCCGGGGATGGCGTCGTAATCGATATGCCCGGATTGTCCCGCCAGAATTTCCGCGACAACCATGCCTTCGTCTTCGGCCTTATGGGCGAGCATCGGTCCCGGAATACAGTCGCCGATGGCGTAGATGCCGGGGACGTTGGTCTGGAAATGCGCGTCGACCTGAATGACACCGCGCGCGTCTGTCTCGACGCCGACTGTGTCCAGCCCTAGTCCTTCCGTATAGGGTGTGCGGCCGATGGAGAGCAGGACGACATCCGCCTTAAGGGTTTCGGCCTCGCCGCCAGCCGCCGGTTCCACTGTCAGGGTGACGCCGGTCTTGGCTTTCTTCGCGCCGGTGACTTTCGTGGAAAGGCGGAATTCGAAACCCTGTTTCTTTAGGATACGCTGAAACTGTTTCGATACTTCGCCATCATTGGTCGGCAAGATACGGTCGAGGAATTCGACCACGGTGACCTTCGCCCCAAACCGCGCCCAGATGGAGCCGATTTCGAGGCCGATTACGCCTCCGCCAATGACGACCAGATGCTTTGGCACTTTGGGCAGAGAGAGCGCTCCGGTGGAGGTCACGATCTGTTTTTCGTCAACCTCTACACCCGGTAGCGGCGCGCTGTCGGAGCCCGTTGCGATGATAATGTTCTTGGTCTCGTAGCTGGTCTTCTTCTTGCCGTCGCTGACGACGACCGTGCCCGGTTTTTCGATCGTGCCCAGGCCCTGCAGATAGTCGACCTTGTTCTTCTTGAACAGGAACTCGATGCCCTTGGTCAGATCGCCGACGATCTTGTCTTTGTTGCCCATCAGCTTCTTCAGGTTGAGCTTAACCGTGCCGACCTCGATCCCGCGTTCTTTAAATTCGTGCGCCGCTTCGGTGTAAAGATGAGAGTTGTGCAACAACGCCTTCGAGGGAATGCAGCCGACATTGAGACAGGTCCCGCCAAGGGATCCGCGCTTCTCGACGCAGGCAGTCTTTAGCCCCAGCTGCGCGGCCCTGATCGCCGCTACATAACCGCCCGGTCCGCCGCCGATCACGATCAGATCGTATGTCTCCGCCATCGCTTAGCACTCCATATTATCGAGTCGGCGCAAGGTAACGGCACTGGCTTCGCCTTGTCACCCCCGATTCTCGCTCAGGCGGTGAATTCCTGGTCGGTGACGTCGAAGCCGTAGAGCCACATATGGGCGTCGCGGTGGCTGTTGAGGCGTTCTTCCAGATCGTCGACATCGGGATTGTGGAAGAAGGTCATGTTCTCGCGTGCCATGCGTTGGACGATGGCGGTGCGCTCGCGGCGCAAATCTTCGTAGCGCCGCAAAGCCGCAACGGGGTCCGCGTTCTCCTGCAGGCAGCGCATCAATGTGTGCGCATCCTCGATCCCCATCACCGCTCCTTGTGCCATGAAGGGCAGCATCGGATGGCAAGCGTCACCGAGGAGCGCGATGCGACCTTCCGACCAGCGCGGCATCGGATCGCGGTCGAACAGCCCCCAACGAAAACAGCGCTCGGCGCTTCTAATGAGCACTTTCAGGTCTTCGTGCCAGGCGTCGAAATCGCGGAGAAAATCTACTTGGTCGCCTTCCGCCGACCAAGATTCAGCCGACCAGTCTTGACCCTCCAGCACACCGACGCAATTCACCAGTTCGCCACGGCGCAGATAGTAATGGACGAAATGCCCGCCTTGCCCGATCCAGTTGGAAGCGACTGGTCGGACGTGATTCGTCGGCAGGCGTTCCACCGGGATCGTCGCGCGCCAGGCAATGCAGCCCGTGAAGTGCGGATCGTCGGCCCCGAACAGCCTCTCCCGCACGGCGGAATGGATGCCGTCGCAGCCGATCAGCACATCGCCGGAGATGGTCTCGCCGCCTGCCGTGATCGCGCGGACACCATCGCCATCCTGCTCGATCCGCACGACCTTCGCATTGAGGCGAACCGCGTCCGGTGCCGTTTGCCGGACGGCGGCTTCCAGCACACCGTGAAAATCCGCCCGGTGCATATGGTAGTACGGAAAACCGAACCGCTCGACACTGGCATCACCAAGCGGGCGGGTGATCAAGATCTTTCCAGTCTGCCAGTGGCGCATCTCTCCGCTCTCCGGATGGAAGGCGACTTTTGCCAGCGCTTCTTCCAGACCAAGGTGATGCAGAACCCGCGCGCCGTTAGCGCTGATCTGAATGCCGGCCCCAACCTCGCCTAGCTTTGAGGCCTGTTCCAGGACGGTGACGTCGAACCCCTCCCGCAACAGAGAGAGCGCCAGCGTTAGGCCACCCAGACCGGCGCCGATAATGATGATTTTTTGTGAAGATTTCGCCATATGAATAAATGTGGGCCGATCTTACTTCTCCGCTAGCGTTTTAAGCGGGTCGTACTACCCTTACAGGCAAAACCATCGTCGCGAGGAAGAAATATTTCATGGAAGCCGTTCTCGAGAGTCTTACCGCCGGGTTCCCGGTTCTGTTACTGCATTTTCTCGTGACCGTCACGATGCTGGCCGTGGGGGTCGTGATTTATCTTTGGATGACGCCGTATCCGGAACTGGAGTTGATCCGGAACGGAAACATCGCGGCGGCTATCTCCTTGGGCGCGGCAATCTTGAGTTTGGCGATCCCTTTGGCGTTCTCCATGTCGGTCAGCGTCAGCGTTATCGATATTATCGCCTGGGGATTGGTGACCTTGGCCATCTTGTTGATTGTCTATCGAGTAATCGACTTCCTCATGAAGGACCTGCCGAAGCGGATCGAGGACGGCGAGATGGGCCCGGCTCTTCTCCTGGCGTCTGTGAAGCTTGGTGTTGCCGCGATCACCGCTGCCGCCGTGTCGGGTTGAGAGTGAAAGAGCTCCTCCGGTGAAACGTCTTTGGTACATATTTCTGCCCGCGCTCGCGGTGCAGATATATCTGTTCTATTTCAATCAGGATGATCGGTCGGAGTTCCGTCGACCCGCGCCGGAGCGAATAGCCCCCGCCCCAGTTTTCCGCGGCGGTGAGGAAGGTGCCATTTTGCGGTCACGCTCGCGTCTCGATCCAGCCTTTACGGTCGATGTCGGTGACAAAGGTAACAGCACAGGCACAGCGTTCTCGATCCGGGACGATGGCGCGTGGTTCACGGCGCGGCATGTGGTCGATGGTTGCGATCAAGTCGGCTTGCGGGTCGGCCCCCGCAAAGCCGTGAAGGTGCAGCGCGTGCAATCACATCCAAGCGCCGATATCGCAGTGATCTGGACACGCGGCGGCAAACCGGCGATTTCCATTGCGCGTGAAGAGTTGCGGCTCAATCAACCGGGCTATCATGTGGGCTATCCCGAAGGAAAACCGGGACAGGTGGTCAGCAGTCTGATCGGACGCCGCAATATGCGGACGGTCGGGCGGTACCGGCAAACCGAGCCGGTCGTCGCGTGGGTCGAACGTGCGCGCCATCCGAAGACGAAGTCCTTGGGAGGAATTAGTGGCGGGCCTGCCTTAAACGCGGCGGGGGAAATCATCGGCGTGACCGTGGCGGCGAGCAAACGGCGAGGTCGTGTTTTCACCACTGCGCCGGTGACGATGGATGCAATGTTGTCGATGGCAAAAGTCCGCCCCGACGGGCAACCCTCGGGCGGCCTCACCACCGTGGGTCCAAGTGACAAGGATTATGTCCGCTACGGCGAAACTTTGCGGGCCAAATTGACCGTCGCAAAAGTGCTGTGCCTCGTCGACGGGCCGTCCCGCCGGCGTCCCGCGCGGCGCGGCTCCTGAGCGCCGGATGTTCTCGGTTCTACAAAGCATTTTGGGGCTCGGTGTCTTCATCGCCATCGCTTGGGCTATCAGTGAAGATCGCCATCGGATGCCGTGGCGGACGGTAATTGCCGGGCTCCTGTTACAAGTCGCGCTCGCGTTGCTGCTGATTAAGTTGCCGGCGTCCCACGTTGTATTCCAATGGTTGGGCGACGGCGTCGCGGTGTTACAGGAAGCCACCCAGGCCGGCACCGCGTTCGTCTTCGGCTATCTCGGCGGCGGCGATCTGCCGTTCGATGCCGCGGTGCCGGGCAGCTCGTTCATCCTCGCTTTTCAGGCGTTACCTTTGGTTTTGGTGATCAGTGCGATGACCGCACTGCTCTATTATTGGCGCATCCTGCCGGGATTGGTGCGCGTATTCTCCCGTCTGCTGGAGCGTGTGATGGGGATCGGCGGTGCCGGCGGAATCGTGGCGGCAGCGAATGTCTTTATTGGCATTATTGAGGCGCCGCTGTTGATCCGACCATATTTGGCGCGCCTCGACCGCAGCGACCTCTTCCTGGTGATGAGTTGTGGCATGGCGACCATCGCCGGGACGGTGTTGGTGCTCTATGCGGTGATACTGCAAGGCGTCATCCCCGACCCGGCCGGCCATTTGTTGACGGCGTCACTGATGAATGCACCTGCCGCCATCGTCATGGCCAAGGTGATGATTCCCGGTGCCACCTCCGTCGAGGCGGAGGTGCTGGATATTCCCCGCTCCGATGACGCCAGCGCCATGGATGCGATCGCGCGCGGCGCCATCGAGGGAGCGGGATTGCTTATCAATGTGATCGCGATGTTGATCGTCTTGGTGGCCTTGGTGTATCTCGCCAACGTGGTTATTGGGTTGCTGCCGTTGGTCGATGGTGAAGCCTTGAGCCTGCAACGTATCCTTGGTTGGATCATGGCGCCATTCGTCTGGCTTGCCGGGGTGCCTTGGCAGGACGCTGTTGCGGCAGGCGGTTTGATGGGCATCAAGACGGTGCTAAACGAGCTCCTCGCCTATGTCGAGCTGGCCAAGATGGGTGCAGGAGATTTGGCGCCCCGGACACGTTTAATCATGAGCTACGCACTCTGCGGCTTCGCCAATCTCGGTAGTCTCGGTATCATGATCGGCGGTCTGGCGACCATCGTGCCTGAACGTCGCGCCGAGATCGCCGGATTGGGCATGCGCTCCATACTGGCCGGTACTTTGGCGACACTATCGACGGCTGCCGTGGTAGGGATTGTTTATTGAGTGCCACTGGCAGGCAAACTAGGTGTCGAGTAATTCTGGCGCGAACAGCTCTTCCGGGGAGAGTGATCCCGCGAGAAGCTCCTGTTTTTCTAAGTACCGAAGAAACACATTAAAATCCTTGCGGTTGGCCCTAAAGCCGTAAGGCCAAGGGTCGCGGCCCAGAGCGGCGAAGCTCGCCTCTATTTCTGGCACGAGCCAGGGTACCATCACCGACAGCGCGTCGATGTCGTAGAGGCGGGCGAGCGATGTTTCTTTCGCCGCCGAGAACGCATCGTAAAGTGCCTGGGCCGTTGACGGGTCGCGGTCATATATCTCGCGGCGCACCACGAGCAAATGCATGATCGGAAAGATACCGGAGGCGTCGTAATAGGCGCGCTCCGCGGCCTTTACGTCGGGAAACAGATAGCGCAACCCGCCGCTCTCCTTGCCCTCGGGCATGCGCGTCGTGATCAAGGCATCGATATCGCCGGCAAGCAGAGCACTGTTGAGACTTTGGCCTTCCGGTAGGTCCGTGACGCTATACCCGTCCGGTAACAGCAACGGCATTTTCTCGCCGCGCGCACCTGGTTGGTTGACGCCGCCCCGGACCCATTCGACCGCTTTCGGATCGACACCATGATATTCGTCGAGAATGCCACGCATCCAGACGACGGCCGTCATTTGGTATTCGGGGATACCGATCCGGGCACCCGCCAATTGTTCCGGTGTCTCGATCTCGGACCCCTTGCGCACGAAGACGCAGCCGTGGCGAAACATGCGCGAGACAAAAACGGGGATGCCGACAAAGGGCCGCTCGCCGCGTGACATCAGGATGCAATAGGCGGCGAAGGACATCTCAGTGACGTCGAAGGCGCCCTCTTGCAGCGCGCGCCGAAAGATACCGATGGGGGACGAGCGGTCGAATGTGAGATCGAGCCCCGGCGTCGGCACGTCGCCCAGCAGCAACGGCAGCATGCGATCGTTGGTGGAAATGCCGACTGTGAGGGATCTGGTCATGGAGCCCCGTTAAAGGGTGAGCGTGCTAACCGGAAGCTAAACGTCGATCAACAGTCGCTGTGGATCCTCGATGCATTCCTTCAGGCGCACCAGGAAGGTGACTGCCTCACGGCCGTCGACGATGCGGTGATCGTAGCTCAACGCCAGATACATCATGCTGCGGATCTTGATTTCGTCGCCGATCACCATCGGGCGTTTTTGAATCTTATGCATGCCGAGGATCGCCGATTGTGGCGGGTTCAAGATTGGCATCGACATCAACGATCCATAGACGCCGCCGTTAGAAATCGTGAAGGTGCCGCCGGTCATCTCGGCCACGGTCAGCTTGCCGTCGCGGGCGCGGCGTCCGAATTCACCGATTGTGCGCTCGATATCCGCGAAGGTCATCGTGTCCGCAGCGCGCAGCACCGGCACCACGAGGCCTTGGGGTGTGCCGACCGCAACGCCGATATCGTAATAGTTTTTATAGACGATTTGGTCGCCATAAATTTCCGCGTTGACGGCGGGTAGTTCTTGGAGCGCCAGGGTGCTCGCCTTAACGAAGAAGCTGAGAAAGCCGAGGCGCACACCGTGTTTTTTCTCAAAGGCATCGCGATACTCCGAGCGCAATGCCATCAAGCTCGTCATATCCACCTCGTTATAGGTGGTGAGAATCGCGGCAGTGTTCTGTGCTTCCTTGAGGCGTTGCGCGATACGTTGGCGCAAACGCGACATCTTGACTATTTCCTCGCGTGGGTCCTCGGCTCGGGGCGGTAGTTCGGCGGTGGGAACGGTGCCGCTCGTGGGAGCCGT
>JBMYRC010000117.1:0-13452 GCA_049601975.1 Alphaproteobacteria bacterium
TTTGACGACGGGTTTCTTCGGTTTGATCTCGATGGTGATTTGCGGACGTTGGTCCTTCAACTCGTCCATAATGCTGTCGGATGCGAGCCATAGATACGCGACTAATCCGCCCATAATCGCTACCGCGCCACCCCAACCGGCCATGAGCAAAATCCACGGCAATCGTGGATTGGATTCGCGAGGCGATGAATACACGTCTTCTTCTTCGTCGTCGAAATCGTCGAGGACGGGGCGTTCGTTACGCTTATTTAAAAACGGAAGCTTCAGGAGTCGACTTCCCTAGTTTACCATTCGGTTGCGGTAAAGCGCTAGTCCGCGCAATAGATCGAGCGCGCGCGCCAATTGATAATCGACCGGCTTTGGCTTTTTCTTAACGCTGTCGGCCTCGGTTTTCTTGTCTGCGCCTCTCTCCTCGTCATCTTTGGCCTTTGGATCGGCCTTTTTCGATTGGTTGTTGTCCAAGGCACCGCGCAAATCTGCCTCATGGCGTTCGCGCCGCGCCGTGCCCTCCAAGGGCTCGATCTTCGCTTGAGAGACTTCGATGTCTGGGTCGATGCCGCGCGCTTGGATGGAGGTGCCAGAAGGGGTGTAGTAGCGCTGTGTCGTCAGCTTGATGGCACCGTTACGGCCGAGTGGAATGATCGTCTGCACGGAACCCTTGCCGAAAGACCGCTTACCCAGGATGACCGCGCGGCGATGATCCTGCAGCGCACCGGCGACAATTTCCGATGCAGATGCTGATCCACTATTAATCAATACAACGATCGGTAACCCGTCTGTGACATCGCCGGGTGTCGCGTGAAAGCGTTGTGCGTTCTCTTGCACGCGGCCGCGCGTCGAGACAATTTCGCCCTCTTCGAGGAATGCGTCGGAGACCAAGACTGCTTGATCTAGCAGGCCGCCCGGATTGTTGCGCAGATCAAGGACAAATCCGGCCAGCTTATCGCCAACCTCAGTCTTGATCTTTGCGACTGCCTTATTGAGTCCGCTTTCCGTCTGTTGGCTAAAATTGGTGATCCGCACGTAGCCGACATTGCCTTCTATGCGGCTGCGCACGGAGCGGATGCGTATCTTATCGCGGGTAATTGTAACGTCGAAGCTCTTGGCGGCGCGTCGGATCGTCAGCTTGATGTCGCTGCTGATCGGCCCGCGCATCCGCTCAACTGCTTGAGCGAGCGTCAGTCCTTGGACGTGGTCCCCATCTAGATGGGTGATCAAGTCGCCAGCCTTGATACCGGCACGATCTGCTGGAGTCTCGTCGATCGGTGAGACGACTTTTACATAACCGCCTTCCATCGTGACTTCGATCCCGAGGCCGCCGAACTCGCCCTTCGTCTGGACCTGCATGTCGCGGAAGTTTTTCTTGTTCAGAAAAGCCGAATGCGGGTCGAGATCGATGAGCATGCCGCGCACGGCCGCTTCGATCAGTTCCTCGTCCGAGACTTCCTCGACATAGTCCGATCGGACTCGCTCGAAGACATCGCCGAAGAGTTCCAGGAGACGATAGGTCTCGGACCGATCATTCTCCTTTGCACCGGCGGTACCGGATAGCGTTAAGACAGCGAACGCAGAAAGGATCGCCAATGGGGTCTTTAGGTAGTCACGCATTATCCACGCACCTTGTCTCTTGCCGCCGTAAACCATGGAAGCGGGTTGACGGGTTGACCCTTGCGGCGCACTTCGACGTACAAGCGCGTACCGGCTTCCTGAGATCCCATAACGCCGATCGGTTCACCAGCCAATAGTAGCTGTCCCAATGTGGCGTCAACCCGCCGCATGCCGGCGAGTAATGTATGATAGGCGTCGCCATGCTGTATGATCAAGATTTGCCCGTACCCTTTAAAGGGTCCGGCAAAAACGACCTTTCCGTCGAACGGCGCCACGACTTGCGCCCGCAGGCGCGTTTCGAAGGTGGCACCTTTGGCCGAACTGCCGGTTTTGGTGTTCTGGCCGAAGCGTTCCACCAGCTTACCGCGCGCCGGCTGCGTCATCGTGCCGAAGTCGAGTTTTGCTATCGAAGCATCTGGAAGGGAAGCAGTTTGCGGGCGCCGTAGTTCGGGTTTGGGTTTGGGTTTGGGTTTGGGCCTCGCCGCTTTCTGCAGGTGGGCGAACAACTCGCGCAGGCTTTCGGCTCGCTCGCTTAAACTCGCTAAGCGATTGTCCACTTGTCGGGTCGCCTTGATCATGCGTCGGCGTTCGACGGCTTTATGCACCATCAGAGCGTTGAGACGGTTTCGTTTCTTCTCCAATGTGGTGGTTGCGGATTTGATTTTTCGCTGCCGGTTTTCGAGTTCGGTTCGAATCGTGGTGATTTCGCTCAGGTCCTGCCGAAGCGCCACGGCCCGCGCGCGCAAATGTGGCAGGGCCGCCCGTAGCAGGAGGGCACTGCGCACGATCTTCAAAGGCTCAGCATTCGACAGGAGGAGTGCTTGCGGTGGGTTCCGCGACAATCGTTCCAACGCGGCCAGTGTACCAGTCATTTGTTTGCGTCTATCGTTGAGCGCACGGTGGCGTTCGGCGGCTGTTTCTTTCAGCTCTGGCAATTTTGCTTCCAGCCGGGAGAGAACGGATTCTTGTTCTTGCGCCGTTCGCGCCGCTCGAATGAGATTTCGCCGCAATGTTGAGACACCTTTCTCGAGAGTTCTGCGTTCCTGATCGAGTGCCTCGCGCTGTTTTTGGCTGGCTTTGATTTCCCGTTCGATTTTCTCGAGATCGCGCTTATCCTGCGCCGAAGCGGATGTAACGGGTGCGAACGTGAGCGCCGCGGCGAATGCCGCAATGAGAGGTGTCCGGTATTTATCGGGCCGCACGTCGCCGGCCCGATTCCATCAACAACGACCTTCCGCCCATTTCTGCCGGTTGCGCCAGCTGCATGAGGTCCAATAGCGTCGGTGCCACATCCGCCAGGCATCCGTCATTCAGCGTCGTCGCCTGTCCGCTGGTGTCGATTAGTACGGCGGGCACCAGATTGCGCGTATGCGCAGTATGAGCACCGCCCGAGTTCGGGTCCGCCATCATTTCCGCATTGCCGTGGTCGGCAGTCACCAATAAGGCTCCGCCCGCGGCAACCACAGCGTCTCGCAGGCGGCCGAGACAATGATCGACGGTCTCGACGGCCTTTACAGCCGCCTCGAAATTGCCGGTATGGCCGACCATGTCGGTATTGGCGAAATTGACCAGGATGAAATCGAAGTCATTCGATGCGATGGCGTCGACGAGCCTATCGGTCACCTCGGCGGCCGACATCTCCGGCTCGAGGTCATAGGTTGCGACATCCGGGGAGGGCACTAATATTCGCTCTTCGTCTTCGAATACCTGCTCTTGCCCGCCATTGAAGAAAAACGTCACATGGGCGTATTTCTCGGTCTCCGCGATGCGCAGTTGTTTGCGCCCCGCATTCGCAAGTAACTGGCCGAACACCTTTTCCAGCTGAACTGAGGGGAAGAGCGCCTTGATCAGTGGGTTAAGGGCTTCGGAGTATTCGATCAATCCCAAGGTCGCCGAAAAGGAGATCGATCGCGCGTGCGCGAAGCCGTCGAAAGAAGGGTCTAGCAGCGCTGTTAAAATCTCCCGTGCCCGGTCGGCCCTGAAGTTCGCCATCAGCAACCCGTCGCCGTCCTTCATGCCTGTATAGTCACCGATAACGGTCGGCTCGACGAATTCGTCGCTAGTTTCCGCCTTATATGCTGCCTCGACCGCTTGTAGGGCGTCGTCGGCGTGCGCACCCTCGGCGTCCACCATGAGACGAACGGCCCGTTCGACCCGGTCCCAACGTTTGTCGCGGTCCAAGGCGAAATAGCGCCCGCAGACGGTCCCGATCGGGGCACTACCGGATTTTTCGATAAAGTCAGCCAAGTATTCCTTCGCCGACGACGGCGGTGTGTCGCGTCCGTCGAGGAACGCGTGAATTCGCACCGGTATGCCAGCCGCCGTCAGATAGCGCGCCAAGGCGGCAATTTGATCTTGGTGGGAATGCACGCCGCCCGGCGACATCAATCCCGCGACATGCGCGGTGCCGCCGTTGGTCCTTAAGGCGTCGATGAAGGCGCGCAAATCAGGGTGCTGTTCGAGTGTGCCGTCGGCAACCGCCGCATTGATGCGCGGCAGATCCTGCAGGACGATACGGCCCGCGCCGAGGTTCATGTGGCCGACCTCCGAATTGCCCATTTGGCCATCTGGTAGACCCACGTGATGTTCGGAGGCGTCGAGCCGGGCGTGAGGGTGCGCCGTCAAGAGGGCGTCCCAATTCGGAGTTTGCGCACGAGTGATGGCGTTGGTCGGGCTATCGGGTCCGTCGCCCCAACCGTCCAAGATGCACAAAACAACGGGTTTTGGTGTCTCGCTCATTGCGGCGCCATTCTATGTAAAGTGGGTCTAAGTGCAACTATGCTCTATGCCCGGTGATAGGGATGGCCGGCGAGAATT
This sequence comes from Alphaproteobacteria bacterium, assembly GCA_049601975.1. GTDB lineage: Bacteria > Pseudomonadota > Alphaproteobacteria > UBA8366 > UBA8366 > UBA6544. Next base: position 4,426 of record JBMYRC010000117.1, read on the forward strand.
TGCTGCGCGCGGTACAGTTGCTCAGCTAACATGCCGCGCACCAAGAGATGCGGCCAGGTGGCGCGCCCGAAGGCGAGGACCAAATCGGCGTGCCGCCGCACATCTTCGGCCAAGCCGTCGGCACCGCCGATCACGAACGCCACGTCGCCAATCCCGGAATCCCGCCAGTCGCCGATACGTGCCGCCAAATCTTCGCTGCCGAGGTCACGGCCTTTCTCATCCAGTGCCGCGACCATCGCGCCATCCGGTATCGCGGCCAGGATCGATTTCCCTTCTCGCGCCTTGCGGCCGTCGGTTCCAGATTTCCGGTCATCAATTTCGTGAATGTCCAACGGCCATCTTATCCGGCCGTGGAAATGCTCGAAGAGGTCGCCTTCGACGCCGCGGCGCAAGCGGCCTACGGCGATGATATGAAAGCGCATGGCGGCATCCCGTTAGATATGTGCCGCATTCATATCAACGGACTCGGGCAAAGCCTCGGACCATAGTTTCTCGATATTATAAAAATCCCGCACTTCCGGCCGGAACAAGTGAACGATCACGTCCCCGGCGTCGATCAAGACCCAATCACAATTCTCGAGGCCTTCGATGGAAATGCCTTTAATACCCACGCCCTTCAGCTTCTCGCGAATATGATTCGCCATGGCGCCGACCTGCCGTGTGCTGGTGCCGGTGGCGACAACCATGGAGTCAGCGATGGAGCTCTTTCCGGCAAGATCGATATCCGCAACATCGATGGCCTTGTCGTCGTCGAGCGATTCCAGAATCAATTCGAGTAGCTTTTCGGGTGCCGGCAGGTTCGGAGTATGCGTCGCTATGATACGTTCCTCGCGATCCGTTTCATTCAACCACCTTTCGGCATAATGCCTTCACCTGTTATCCCGGTATCTTGGGCTCGGATCTCTGTTGCCGAGACCGGGTTCAGTCGACTGTGTAAGAACACCCAAGCTGGCGCACTATGTCGCGCCACGCTCGAGGCATTTCGCTCTGGTATCCGGTTGCCCGCATACCGAGTCGCGACAATGCCAGCCAATGCCCTGAAAGAATAGGTGGGACGGTCGAAAACTGCAATGGGAACGGTATCAAAGATTTCTTTCCACCCTTCCCATTTTGGGAACTGGATCAAATTATCGGCGCCCATGAGCCAGACGAAATCGTGCTGCCGTCGCCGCGCCGTCAGGCGTTTCAGCGTATCGCGCGTGTAATGTGTACCAAGCCGCAATTCGATATCACTGACTTTTATGCGCCGGTGATTGGCAACCGTTTGCGCATTCACCAAGCGGTCCGCGAAGGGGGCCATACCATCGACCGGCTTCAACGGGTTTTGCGGCGAGACGAGCCACCATACCTCGTCGAGGCCAAGCCGCTTTAACGCGATCAAGCTAATCATCCGATGCCCTTCATGGGCCGGATTGAATGATCCGCCAAGAAGGCCGATCGCGCGTTTCCTGCTGCCGGTACCGATCATGCTTGCTGCGACTTATTGTGGGGGATTGTTTGCGGCCTCTATGGACGACACTGACCGGTGCCGCGGACGATGTACTTGTAACTGGTAAGCTGCTCGGCGCCGACCGGCCCGCGTGCATGTAATTTTCCGGTCGAGATGCCGATTTCCGCTCCCATACCGAATTCGCCCCCATCTGCATATTGGGTCGAGGCATTGTGCAGCACAATAGCGCTGTCGATATCCGCAAGGAAGCGCTCTGCGACCGCGGTATCGTTTGCGATGACCGTGTCCGTATGATGTGAGCCGTGGCGGTTGACATGGGCAATGGCGTCGTCGGGTCCGTCGACGACGCGCACGGAAATAATCTTATCGAGATATTCCGTATCCCAGTCATCGTCGCTGGCCGGGACGATCCGGGGGTCAGTCTTTCGCGCCGCCTCGTCTCCGCGCACTTCGCATCCCGCTGCGGACAGGTCGCCGACGATATCCGGCAACAATCGCTCGGCGATGTCCCGGTCGATCACCATGGATTCGGCCGCTCCGCAAATACCCGTGCGGCGCATTTTCGCGTTCATGACAATCTCCCGCGCCATGGCGTGATCGGCGCTGTCATGGATGTAGACATGACAATTGCCGTCCAGATGCGCGATGACGGGGATGCGGGACTCTTCCATCACCCGTTCGATCAGGGACCGTCCGCCGCGCGGCACGATAAAGTCGATCAGGTCCGATTGCTTTAACATCGCGCCCACTGCCGCCCGGTCTCGGGTCGGGATGGTTTGAACCGCACCTTCCGGCAATCCGGCGCGCCGCAAGCCTTCCTGCAGACAGGCGGCGATGGCGCCGGAAGAGTGCAGGCTTTCCGAGCCACCGCGTAAGATCGCGGCATTGCCGGATTTAAGGCAAAGCGCGCCTGCATCAGCAGTCACGTTGGGGCGGGACTCGTAGATGATTCCGATGACACCGAGCGGCACGCTGACCCGCGCGATTTTCAATCCGTTGGGTCGCTCGCGCTCGTCGATGATCCGGCCGAGCGGTTCCGGCAGCTCAGCGATGCTTTCCAGTCCGGCCGCCATTGCTTCAATTCGCTCCTCGGTCAGCAATAGCCGGTCGAGCATGGCGCCTGACAGGCCCTTCTCGCGGCCGAACGCCATGTCTTTGGCATTGGCGGTAAGAATGTCGGGCATCCTCTCCCGAATGGCGGCGGCACCTTGGCGGAGGGCATCACTCCGGGTCTCGCTCTCGACGAGCCCGAGCGCATGGCTCGCCGCCTGTGCGTCTTTGGCTATTCCCCGGACCATTTCCTCAACCGGAATGTCCGATCCGGAAAGGGTGGCGACGTTCGTCATGTATCTGTGCCTTTTTAGCTTACTTTGAATTCGCCCGCTCAGGTGATGGAGCCCGAGAGCCGCCGACTTTATCGAATACATTAGCGAAGCGCATCAAATTTTGCTTACTTCATATGTAGAGGGCGAATGAGATGAAAACCAACCCATGAGTGACGACCCACCCGTGAGCGACGCTGCGGCCGATTTGTTCGAGGAAGCGCGGCGGACCGAAGGAGAAGATGCGGCGGCGGCGTTGTCCCTATTCGCGCAATGCGCTGCGGCCGAACCTGGGTGGAGCGTCCCGGTCGTCGCGCTCGGTGATTTGTTGCGAAAATCCGGTCACACCGAAGAAGCGCTGGTAGCCTACGGACGGGCCTTCGAGCTGGACCCGACCGACGCGGCGATACCGGTGAAGAGCGGCAATCTGCGAAACGAAACCCGGGATTATGCGGCGGCTGTCTGGGACTACGAGGCGGCGGCGGCGGCCCAACCCGATTGGTATCTCCCCGATCTCAATCGTGGTAATGCGTTGACAGCGCAGGGTAATCTCGATGGTGCCGCGCGGGCCTATGACCGTGCGTTGGAGAAGGGTGGCCCGGCGGGAATTCGGTTGCGGCGCGATTTACGGCTGCCGATCATTCCCGAAGGCGCCGGGCCATATGCGGCGGAATACGAGCGTTACCGGGCGGCACTCGGAATATTGGAAGCCGACCCGCCTACTCTCGGTAATCCATTGACGGAAACGCCGGGTAGCCGATTCTACCTCGCCTATCACGGCCGCAACGACCGCGACCTTCAACAGCAGCTGGCTGCGGTTTATCTGGCCGGATGCCCGAAACTCGATTGGACCGCATCGCATTGCCGTACGCTCAGGCAGCCTGAGGGCCAGCGACGAATTGCGTTTGTCTCCCGTTTCCTTTTTGACCACTCGATCGGGCGCTTGTGTCTCGGTTTGTTTCGCCGCCTCGCCGCACGTGGAGATTGTGAGGTGATTTGCTTCGAGACGGCACCCGTGCCTGCCGATGGCGTGCACGGGGAAATTGCTGAACTAGTCTCCCATGTCGAAACCTTGCCCGCCGATATTTTCAGCGCGCGGGAGGTGATTGCCGCGGCTCAGCCAGATATCGTCTTCTATCCGGAGATCGGCATGGATCCGTTGGCCTATTTTTTGGCTTTCGCGCGTCTGGCACCGATACAAGCGGTCTCCTACGGACATCCGGTCACTTCCGGTATTCCCAATGTCGATTATTTCTTGTCCTGTACCGCAGCGGAACCCGCTGTCGATTCGGATGCGCGTGGCGCTTATAGTGAGTGCCTTGTACCGCTCGGCGGTTTGCCGTTCTCTTATGTCCGTCCTATCGCACCGGAGCCGTCTGGGACGCGCGCGGACTTCGGTCTTGCGGAAGATGCGACGATTTATTTTTTGGCTCAGAACCTGTTCAAGATTCATCCGGAGATGGACACTGCCCTGCAGTTGATCCTTCAGCGTGACCCGCAGGGCATTATCCTGTTATTGGAAGGACATGACGACGCCTGGGGCGATGTGTTGCGCCGACGGTTTGCCGTCACAATGGGCACATGTGCGGCGCGGATAAAGTTTCTACCGCGTCAAAATCATGACAATTTTATGCGACTTCTCGGCTTGTCGGACGTCAGCTTGGATAGCTTCCCATTTTGTGGCGGCAATACGACCTATCAATCGCTGGCGATGGGCACGCCGGTCGTCACTTTGCCGGGACGCTATCTTCGGGGCCGGGTTAGTTTAGGAATATACCGTCATATGGGTATGGAAGAACTGATCGCAGGGGATGTGACGGACTATGCCGAGATTGCGGTACGACTTGGTCGCGACGTAAAATTTCGGGTGGGGATAACGCAAAAGATTGTCGAGACGTGTGCTGTTATTTTTGAGGATCCGGTGTTTCTCGATGATGCGGAACGCTTTTTGATGACGTCGACGCCGCTTTAGACGGTCAGCACCAAATCGTCGCGGTGGATGAGTTCGTCGCGTCCCCGATATCCGAGAATCTCTGCGATTTCGCCGCTCTTGCGGCCCGATATTCGGGCCGCGTCCGTATTGGAATAGGCGGAGAGACCGCGCGCCATTTCATTGCCGTCGGTGGCGCGGACAATGACTGCATCGCCCCGCTCAAACGTTCCTTGGATGCGGACAACTCCAGCCGGAAGCAGGCTTTTTCCTTGTCTGAGGGCGCGCTCAGCACCCGCATCGACAAGGATTTCACCGACCGGATTGAGTGAGCCGACGATCCATCGTTTGCGCGCTGTAAGTGGAGAGGCCGATGGCATGAACCAAGTGCATCGCGCCCCATCAGCCAGTCGCCGCAATGGGTTTGCCTCGATCCCGTTCATAATCGCCATGCGGCAACCAGCGGCGGTGGCGACTTTCGCCGCTTGTATTTTGGTTTCCATACCGCCGGAAGAATATCCAGTGGGTGCTTTACCTGCCATGGCCTCGATTTGCGGGTTTATCTCGTTGACCCGGGCGATGTGTTGGGCGTTTGAATCCTGTCGGGGGTCGCGCTCATACAGCCCGTCGATATCGGACAGTAAAATTAGTGTGTCTGCGCTGATCATCGCCGCGACCCGCGCCGCCAGACGGTCGTTGTCACCGAAACGGATTTCTGTCGTCGCCACCGTGTCGTTCTCGTTAACCACGGGAACCGCGCCTAGTGTCAGCAATTGCGCAATCGTGCTGCGGGCGTTGAGGTGTCGGCGGCGTTCCTCGGTATCGCTGAGCGTGAGGAGGATTTGCGCGACCGAAATGTCGTGCCGCGCCAGCGCTTCCTGATAGGCATGGGCCAATTGTATCTGACCGCTGGCTGCGGCGGCCTGTTTCTCTTCGAGCCGTATCGTCTTTTGCGTCAGGCCAAGATGGCGCCGTCCGACCGCAATGGCCCCTGAAGAAACCACCAGAATCTCTGTCCCCGTCTCGCGCAAGGCATGCAAATCGTCCGCGAGCGCTTCCAGCCAGGTGCGTCGAATGGTGCCGGTTTTGTCGTCAACCATGAGGGCGGAGCCGATCTTCACCACGAGCCTTGCGGCACCGGTCAAATGTTCCGTCATCGCGTTGTCGCTTACAGGTTCCATGGCCGGGTGGTGGCGTTAGGAGATTGCGTCACTTTTTTCCGCTCGGATTTAATGGCTCTGTGCAGGCGGCGCAGCGCATCTTGCACGCCGTCGCCGGTGACGCCCGAAATCGTCATAACGTCGCGGGTTGATGCCGCTTCCGCCAGAGCTGCTTTCTTCTCCGATATGGCCTCTTCATCGAGCGCGTCGCATTTGTTCAGCGCGACGATCTCCGTCTTTTCCTCAAGGCCCGCGCCATAGGCGATAATCTCGTCGCGGACCGTCCGATAGGCGCCGTCAACATCTTCTTCCGTCCCGTCGATCAAATGCAGCAACACGCCGCAACGCTCCACATGGCCAAGAAATCGATCGCCGAGTCCATGGCCTTCATGAGCGCCCTCGATTAATCCCGGAATATCGGCCAGCACGAATTCCGCGCCATCCAGATAGACCACACCCAATTGCGGGTGAAGCGTTGTGAATGGATAGTCGGCGATCTTCGGTTTGGCGCGGCTGACCGCCGCCAGGAAGGTGGACTTACCGGCATTCGGCAGGCCGACCAGGCCCGCATCCGCTAATAGTTTCAGTCGCAGCCAGACCCACATTTCCTGTCCCGGCCAGCCGGCCTCCGCACGTCTTGGTGCACGATTGGTCGCCGTCTTGAATTGGGCGTTGCCGCGCCCGGCATCGCCGCCCCGCAACAGCTCCACTTCCTCACCCTCAATGGTCAGGTCGACCAGAAGGGTTTCGTTGTCCTCGGCGAAAATTTGCGTACCCACGGGCAGCTCGAGTACCGCCGTCTTACCGGCGGCTCCAGTCATATCCTTGCCCATGCCGGGGCGACCGTTCTCCGCTTTGATGTGTTGGCGGTAGCGATAATCGATCAGCGTGTTGAGGCCCGGCACCGCAACCGCCATGACATCACCGCCCCGGCCACCGCTGCCGCCGTTCGGCCCGCCGAACTCAACGTATTTCTCACGCCGAAAAGAGATGCAGCCGTTACCGCCTTCACCGCTCTTTACGTAGACCTTGGCTTGATCGAGAAACTTCATGTCTTCCGCCCCAACGAAAAAGGGGAATGGCTAGCCATTCCCCTGAACGTTAAAGCCTGCGTCGAATTAGTCTACGCCGCCGGCTCCACCGAGATGGTGGTGCGGGCGCGGGTCTTGTGAAACTTCACCTGACCATCAACCAATGCGAACAGGGTGTGATCGCGACCCATACCGACATTATCGCCGGGATGGAACTTAGTGCCGCGTTGACGCACGAGAATATTACCGGGAATTACAGCTTCTCCGCCGTATTTTTTCACGCCGAGACGGCGACCGATTGTATCGCGGCCGTTACGTGAACTACCCCCTGCCTTTTTATGTGCCATGGCGTTCTACTCCTTACTCTGCTTCCGCCGCGGGAGCCGCTTCGGGCGCTGCTTCCGCTTTCTTTTTCTGGGCGGCCTTTTTCTTGCCGGCGGCAAGGATATCGTCGATCCGCAGAACCGTTAGGTGCTGGCGGTGGCCGTTCTTGCGGCGATAGTTTTGCCGACGCTTCTTCTTGAAGATGATGATCTTACGGTCTCGCATTTGTTCGAGAACCGTTGCGGAGACACTTGCGCCGTCAACGAGGGGCACGCCCACCGTCTGGCTCTTATCGTCTCCGACCATCAAGACCTCGTTGAGGTCGATACTGGCGCCTGCTTCCGCGTCGAGTTTTTCGACCCGGATGACATCGTTTTTGGCGACTTTGTATTGCTTGCCGCCGCTCTTGATCACTGCGAACATCTGACCGTGCTCTCTCGTATCGAGTGGTCCGCCCCGTTCCCGGCGGAGGCCAGGACGAAATCGGACACATAAAATCCATCGGGCCGTAAAGGGCCCGGAAAACGAGCCGCGACTATACTTACCGCGGATGCGAAGTCAACGGTTTTACTCAGGAAATCTCCTGGGTTCGTTGCGATCCGGTATGGTGCGACAAATCGAAAACCTCGGTCGCCGGGCCATCCGCCTCGAATCCTTTTACCCGCAGCTCTCCCGTTCGCGGATTGGCGGACATCGCAAGGCGCGTGTCCTCGTTGACCACCGGGTAGATCGCCCAGGCGAAATTGGTGACTTGGCTGAGGGTATAGCCGTTCATCAATCGGTGGCGGCGGTAGCTCGCGATGCCGCGTTCCTTGCCTGGTTTAAAGGTTTTACCGAACCAATGGTTGGCTGCCGCCGCAGGCGCCTCCAGGATGGCGGCACGGCGCTCCAAGCGTTCAATCACGCACCCTTCGCCGCGCTCGGTGCCGACGAGGGAGAATATCGCCGGCAGCGCAATTGGCGTTTTCGAGAGCATATCGTACGCCTCGTGATAATTCCGGCAGGTCTCGACCACGCGGCGCAACAGATGCACCGGCGGGACGCGCCGTCCGGAAAATGTCTTCACCTTGTTGACCAGCCAATCCACATAGACCGGCAAGGTCATGCGGCGCACCAGCGGCGCTTGATTGATGGCAACGGCGAATCGGTCCGGTGCCATGGCTTGGACGACGCCGGTAAATCCGGGCCATGTCATATTATAATATTCGCCGGCCGGGCCTGACTGCCGTGCCACGACCAGATGTCGGCCCAATCCGTGGAACGGCCAATCGAGGGTCCGTAGCAACCGCATGCCGGGAGCCGTCGGATCCACCATCACACCGCTGGTACAGCCCCATTCGAGACAGAGGTTCATGAACCAGACGCCGCGCGGCAGCTGCCCGGCAATCTCTGCGATCTCGCCATTGTGGGTATTGCCGGCATAGGTCGACCAAAGGCGGGACATCGTATCGAGACCGGCGATCAGCTTGGTGCCGTATTGCGCGCGCCCGAGGCGGATGATCTCCGCCGCCCGCGTCGGATCACTCTCAAACAACGCTACGGCCCCGCCGTCACCGATATCGACGAGCGGGATGCGCGGGAGCGATGAGGCGGTGCTGTCGGGTGCCATGAGAGGGGCGGAATTTCCTGAATATGCGTGCGGCTGGAGTATAGCGGCGATGTGCGGAATTTCGGAGCGATATCTTGCAGCACGAATGCGCTTCGGTAAGTATCAGTCGTATCGACCGACCCTCAGCCCGAATTGGGCTGGGTCATCCGCGGAGTAATGCCGGAGTGGTCGAACGGGGCGGTCTCGAAAACTTTCCTAAAA
>JBMYRC010000118.1:0-13364 GCA_049601975.1 Alphaproteobacteria bacterium
TTAATAATTTTGCTCGTAACCTTCTTCTGCATGGGGATAGAGAATGATACCGAGCGGCAAGCTATAGTCCCCTCTCACCTCGTTGGAGAGTGGTAGGGTGAGGGGAACTATTCTTCCTACTCGTTCGCTAAATCCAGCGGATAGATCGGTCGTCGAACATTCCGGAAGGTGAGCTGGTCATAATCGGACGTGCACACCCCCGTGCCGGCGCATTCGATCACTTCCTTGGCGATATCGCGGAACCCGGCGCGGTAATGGATGCGGCTTTTCAGCATCAGATATTTCTTTCGGGCCGGATCAATCCCGAGGCTCAGGAAAGCGTTCTTGTCATTCGGCTCCTGCTGGCGCGAGATCACCACGATCTCGACCTTGCCCGTATCGAAGACCACCGTCGGTCCCATATCCATGAGCAGCCCGGTCGAGGCGGGCCCAAGGTTCCGGTAAAGTCCGTCGGAGATCAACTTGACCTTTCCCGTCACCTCACGTGGCTCGCCCCGCTTATCGATGGATGGCATATCCAGCTTACCGCCGAGCATTACCGTCGTCTCGTTGCCGACCCCAGCGGCGATCAATGCCTGCACGGCTTCCGGGTCGCAAATTGCAAAGGCCGCAACATCCTCGAGCCCCGCATCGAGGATCGCGCTCAGTACCGTCATCGTGTCCTGAGTGCCACCGGACGCTGCGTTGTCGTAATGATCCAGCAGGACCACCGGGCCGTCGTCGATCTGCTTCGCCCGCGTCAAGGATTTCTCCAACGGTTCAATCTTGTAGACCCAGGATTCGCGGTCGCGCCACGCCATCTCCAGCAATTCATCGCAAAGCCGCCTCGCCGCGTCCGGATCGTTGTCGGTCACGACGACGGCACTCAGGCCAGCGTTTTGAATATCGGCATGCGGGAAGCCTGAGAACAGGGTCGCGATCACCGCTTCGCCGCTTTTTTCCATCGCAGCGGCGCGCTCCTGAATTTCCTTGTTCGGGAAGTCGTCAGTGCCCTGGCGCATCACATGCGGCAACATCGGCCGATTGCCCCAAGCCAACGTCGGCGTCACGCCATCTTTGATGACCCGCACCAACGCTTCGCCCGCCCGTGAGCCGGTCTCGTAATTGTCGATATGGGGATAAGTCTGGTAGCCCGCGAGGGTCGTCGCATTATCAGCGATGGCAGGATAGAGATTGGTGTGCATATCGAGCGCCACGGCGATGGGCACGTCCGGCGCGATACCGCGCAAGCGCTCCATCAGCGCCCCCTCCCCGTCCTCCATACTCTCTGTCACCATAGCGCCGTGCAGGTCGAGCATGACCGCGTCGCACCCGGCCTCCACCGCTTCGGCAATGGCGTCGGAGATTTCCTTATATGCCGCGTCCTGAACCGGGGCAGAAGGCGCGGCCTGTGCGGCAATGGGCGTGACCATCTCCCAACCTTCGCGCTCGCAGATATCAATAAACGCGGCCATGGCGGAACCAGTGCCTTTGAACGCCTTTAGCGCTTCCGCGCCGCGCGGCGGCAGCGGGTATCCCCGCGCAAATCGCTCAATCGGTGTCGGCACCGGCGAAAAAGTGTTGGTCTCATGCTTCATCATCGCAATCACGACACGCATGGCGGGGTTCCTTTCCGGATGTAGCAGGCCTTAGTGAGTTTGGTGGCGGCGCGGCTTTCGGCAAGCGTCACGCAAACCCCCACCCTAACCCTCCCCCGCACGCGGGAGAGGGGACGTCACTGAGTGGCAAATTAGAATTCACTCTCCTATTTGCGGGGGAGGGTTAGGGTGGGGGAACCGTATGTGCGATACAATCGCTTGTCCGCCGTCCCGCCTTCCGTTAAATCGGAAGGAACAATAAATACTTGGGAGTGCGCATCATGGCGCCGGATGCATCGCATGGGCCCGCGCGGGACGCGGCATTGGATCGGATCAAGAACGTCGTCAGCGAGAAAGGCTGGAGCGACGATCTGGATGTTCATGTCCCCTATGTGAACGCCTTTCGCGGCAGCTGGGTGGGCAAGACCGCCTTGCTGGTCCGGCCCGCCAATACGCAAGAAGTCTCCGACGTCATGGCGATTTGCGCGGAAGCATGCATTCCCGTTGTCCCCCAGGGCGGCAATACGGGGCTGACAGGGGCCAGTGTGCCGGACGCCAGCGGTGAGCAGATTTTGCTCTCCCTCGACCGCATGGCACAGGTGCGCGACATCGACCCATTGAATTACACCATCACCGTTGATGCAGGATGTATCCTCGCGAATATTCAAGATGCAGCCTCGGAAGCGGATCGGTTTTTCCCCTTGAGCCTGGGTGCGCAAGGCTCTTGCCGGATCGGCGGCAATATTTCGACCAATGCGGGCGGCGTCAACGTGTTGCGTTACGGCAATGCGCGGGACCTAGTACTGGGCCTCGAAGTGGTGCTGCCGGATGGGCGCATCTGGGACGGGCTGCGGCGGTTGCGTAAGGATAATACGGGCTACGACCTGAAACAGCTGTTCGTCGGCGGCGAAGGGACGCTTGGCATTATCACCGGCGCTGTCCTCAAGCTGTTCCCGAAGCCGAAGGATGTCCAAACCTGTTTCGCTGCAATTCGCGACCGCGACGCGATGATTGAATTGCTGACATTGTGTCGGATGGCGAGTGGTGATTCCGTTACCAGTTTTGAATACATTCCCCGCATCATCATCGATATCGACATGCGCCATCTGAACGGCATTATCGATCCGATGGAGCAGGTCTACGAACACTATGCATTGATCGAATTCTCCGGCGCCAACCCGGACAGCGGTATGCAGGCGGCGATGGAAAGCATGCTGGAGTCCGCCTTCGAGGACGGCATCGTTCTCGATGCGGCGATTTCTCAGTCGGAAACGCACCGAAATGCGTTTTGGTTCATTCGCGACGGCATCGTCGAGGCCAGCAAAGAAGAAGGCCCACGTATTTCGCATGACGTCTCTGTGCCGGTCAGCGACGTGCCGAGATTTCTCAATGAAACCGACGCGAAACTTGCCGAGGCGCTGCCCGGTTGCCGCCCCGGTGGTTTCGGGCATGTCGGCGACGGGAACATTCATTACGGCGTCTATGCGCCACTTGGCATGTCGGCCGAGGATTTCGAGAAAATATCGAAGGACCTCGACCATATCCTACTCGAAAGCATTGCCTCCTTTGATGGCTCGTTCAGCGCCGAGCATGGCATCGGCCAACAAAAAAAGGCGTATATGCCGATCTACCGCTCCGAGGTGGAATTGGGCCTCATGCGGAAGCTGAAGGCAGTGATCGATCCCGGCAACCTGATGAACCCGGGCAAGGTATTTTGACGCCTAGCGTAAGGAAAACAACATGATCCCTTACAATCCTCCGATCGACGACATGTCTTTCTTACTGAACGACCTCGGTATGCTGCCGCAGGTCTCCTCCTTACCCGGCTACGAAGAGGCGGATGCGGAGCTTGTCGATGCTCTGTTGAACGAGGCCGGCAAGCTGTCGTCGGAAGTCTTGGCGCCGCTCAATAAATCAGGCGATGAGCAAGGGGCCACTTTCGAGAACGGTGTCGTGCGCACCGCCGACGGGTTCGCCGATGCCTACCAGACATATATTGAGGGCGGCTGGAACGGATTGACCTGCAACACCAAATATGGCGGACAGCAGATGCCATCCCTGATCGGCACGGCCGTCTTGGAAATGTTCACCTCCGCCAATATGGCGTGGTCACTGTGCCCGATCTTGACCGTCGGCGCCATCGAATCGCTCGAGGTCTATGGCTCGGAGGAACTAAAGAAAACCTATCTGCCTAAACTCATCTCCGGTGAATGGCCGGGCACGATGAATCTGACGGAACCGCATGCGGGCAGCGACCTCGCCGAGTTACGCTGTCGGGCGGTACCCGAGGGCGATCATTATCGCATCCACGGCCAAAAGATATTCATATCCTACGGCGAGCACGACATGACGGATAACATCATCCACATGGTGCTGGCCCGCTTGCCGGATGCGCCAGAAGGAACGCGGGGCATTTCGCTCTTCCTGGTACCTAAGATGCTCGTCGAAGAAGATGGATCACTCGGTCAGCGCAATGATCTCCGCTGCGCCTCTGTCGAGCACAAGCTCGGAATCCACGCGAGCCCAACCTGCGTCATGGCGTTTGGCGACAATGAGGGTGCCGTCGGCTATTTGGTCGGAGAGAAACACGAAGGCCTGAAGGCCATGTTCACGATGATGAACATGGCGCGCTTTAATGTCGGTCTGCAAGGCGTCTCCATCGCCGAGCGCGCCTACCAACAAGCCCGCGACTTTGCCAAGGAACGCGTGCAGGGTCGGGTGGATGGCGGCGGGTCGGACAAAGTTTCAATCATCAACCACCCTGACGTGCGGCGCATGTTGATGAGCATCAAGGCGCAAACCGAAGCGATGCGGGCATTGGCTTATGACACCGCGGTTCAGTTCGATATCTCGAAACGGCATCCGAACGAGGCCGCGCGTGCAGTCGCACAGGCACGCCTCGATCTCTTGACGCCCATCGTCAAAGCCTGGTCGACGGATCTCGGAGTCGAGTTGTCTTCGACCGCGGTGCAAGTTTATGGCGGCATGGGTTTCATCGAAGGGACCGGCATCTCACAGCATTACCGGGATTCGCGTATTGCGCCGATCTATGAAGGCACGAACGGCATTCAGGCGCGCGATTTAGTTGGCCGCAAAGTTTTACGGGACCAGGGCAAGACGGCGAAGTCCTATATCGGGGAAATGCGAGAAACCGCGACCGCTGCCGCTGGCCTGGAGGCCCCTTGCTCGGAGATTGCAAGCAATCTCGCCCAGGCCATCGACGCACTTGCCGAAACTACGGATTGGTTGATCGAGAATGGTAGCAAGACACCGGCCCTCGCATTCGCGGGCGCTACTGCTTATCTCGAGCTCTTCGGGAATGTTGCCGGTGGTGCGATGATGGCGCGCGCCGCTAATGCCGCATCGGCGGCGTTGGAGGTCGGCGATGGTAATCAGGATTTCTATCAAACGAAGTTAGCGACCGCGCGGTTTTACGCGGAGCATGTTTTACCGAAATGCGAAGGCTTGGCGGCGTCGATTATCAAAGGCGCGGACTCATTCCTGAGCCTGCCGGAAGACGCCTTCTAAGGGCGGTCCTGAATCGCGGAGGAAGTAATGTCGAAGTCGCTCGAATCGGTCCCATTGAATTCCTTCGTTTCGACCAACAGGTTCCGCATCATGTCGAGCAGCGTATTCGGGTGACTGACCGTGGTGAAGTCAAAGTGCGTCGCTACGGCCGCATATTTTTCTGCAACTCTAGCAATATCGGAAATGAGCAGGTCACCAAATGTTCCCGCTTGTCCCTTGATCTCGTGTAGCGTGATCCGAACATATTTCGGCAACTCAGTCGCCGTTGCATAATCCCGCCCCTCTTAACGAATTCAAGGTGCAATTCTTCAAGACGTTGATGTATGTCAAACGGTAAGGTCATGATTACGATGGTATTCGGGTAATCTGACCGAAGCATAACGTGACCGTCACATTGTCAAACGTCTATGACGAAGAGCGACGCTTCGGGGTCGCCTTCCAAAGCCGCGAGCATCTGTACGACCGTTTGCCCGGACACCGGATGACGAAACCCCGCCGCGATGTCGGCCAGAGGGCGCAAGACGAACTCACGCTCGGCCATTAGTGGATGCGGGATGGAGAGTTCCGGCTGAGCGACAACGGCTTCACCGAAGAACAGAATATCCAGATCGATAGCCCGCGGACCGTATCGTTCTTCGGAGGGCACACGCCCGATTTCGAGCTCGAAGGCCTTCAATTGCGCCAACAATTGCATTGGATCCAGCAACGTCTCCCCGCTGACCGCCATATTGAGGAACGGCGATTGATCCTCCACGTACTTCGGAGGCGTTTCATAGACCGGCGACAATTGATCGAGTTCAAAAAGGGTGTCGAGACGCGTGAGGGCCTGATGCAAGTGATCCACACGATTGCTCATGTTACTGCCAATACCGATATAAACCCGCGTCATTCCGGACTTTCCTTGCCGTCAGCCGGGGCAGATTTAACCGCATCGATCATACGCACGACCCGCGCCATTTCGCGCACGTCGTGAACCCGAACGATGTCGGCGCCATTCATCACACCGGACGCCACCGCTGCGGCCGTTCCCTCAAGCCGGTCCTCGACGGGTGTATCCAAGACGCGTCCGACAAACGATTTCCGGCTCGGACCGATTAACACCGGCAATCCCACATGCGACTTCAGGCGACGCAAATGGCCCAGTAACGCTAAATTTTGCGTCACCGTCTTCCCAAACCCAATGCCGGGGTCGACCGCGATCTTTCCCCAGTCGATGCCCGCGTCCAGTGCCTCTTCGACGCATTGTATCAAGGCACGCGAGACATCCTCGATAACATGCGGGTAGTCCGCCCCTACATATTCCGTTCCAAGACGCCCGTCCGATAGAATGTCATTGGGTCGGCTGCGATTGTGCATCAATACGACGGCGGCATTCCTCTCTGCTAACATCGGCGCCATATCGGGATCCGCCCGTAGGGCCCAGACATCGTTGACGATATCCGCACCGGCATCCAACGCGGCTTCGGCCACGTCAGCGCGGTACGTGTCCGCCGAGATCAGAATGTCCGGGATTGCTGCTCTTATTTCGGTGATCAAAGGCAGAATGCGCGCTTTTTCGGTAGCAGCGTCCACTGTATCCGCGCCGGGCCGTGTGCTCTCACCACCGACATCCAGAATATCCGCACCCGCCTCACACTGTGACCGCGCAGCCGCCAGCGCGCGCTCTAAGGTGGTGTGCTCGGATATAAGTCCATCCCCGGAGAACGAATCCGGTGTGGCATTCAGAATGCCCATCACCAGCGTCTTGCGGCCCCAACCAGGGTACTCTTTCCACTTCATTTTCGCCACCGTCTCCGTCCAAGAATTCCAGCGAGCCATATCGCATATGATGTGATACGAGAAGACAAGCTTCAGTGGAAGGATCGGGTTTTGTCCCTCGACGAATTATCATTTTACCGCCTCTTCGTCCGCGATCTGCGCCTCGATTGGGGTGGAAACGACGCGGATGAATCGCTGTCACTTTCGGTGAACCTGTCGATTGACCTGCCACTCGACCTAGCCGCGGACCGCTACAAGTATGTCGTTTGCTACGACCGGATCGTGACCGGCGCTAAATCCTTTGCCGCCGATTGCGATGTGAAAACTCTGGAGGCGCTCGCCGATCGGATCGTCGACCACTGCCTCGCCGATACCCGTGTCCGGGACGCAGAAGTCGCATTGTGGCCGGTGTTAGGCGAAAAACTTGGTCACGGCGGATACGAAGTCTATCGACAGCGCGACGACATCGGCGATATGGTCTCTATTCCTTTGAAAATTGCGACCAAAAATTAGGTCAGAGGGTTTTGCGATGGCGCGCAGTTCAATCATCGGCATTCTTACCGCACTAGCGGTCCTAACGCTCCCAACGGCACGAGCCGCCGAGCCAAAGACGTTTCGAGATTGCGCCAATTGCCCTGAGATGGTCGTCGTGCCCGCCGGGGCCTCATTCATCGGAAGCCCGCAATCCGTGACACAGCGCGAAGGTGTGCCGGCCAAGCGCGCCAAACGCGAACGGCCGGTGCATCAGATCCGCATCGCACAGGCCTTCGCCATCGGAAAATTTGAAGTCACCCGCCGCCAATACGGCCTCTTCGTCTCCGCCACCGGTTACCGGAAACCAGGTGGGTGCAAATACTGGACGGGCGACAAGTTCGAGACCGCGGACAGCAAGAACTGGCAAGACCCGGGATATGAACAAGGGGACCGGCACCCCGCGGTTTGTATCAGTTGGGACGACGCCAAGGCCTATACGAATTGGATCGCTGGCAAAACCCACAAATCTTATCGCTTGCCGTCAGAAGCCGAGTGGGAATATGCCGCGCGGGCCGGCGCAGGAACGCCGCGATTTTGGGGGAGCGACCCAAAAGATGCCTGCGGTTTCGCCAATGTCTTCGATATCGCGGGTGCGAGGGCCGGAGATTTCCCCACCATGGCGCCCCATCAATGCAATGACGGCTACGCGAAGACCGCCCCTGTGGGAAGCTTTCGTGCGAATGGTTTCGGCTTACACGACACCGCGGGCAATGCCTGGGAATGGACCGAGGATTGCTGGCACAGGACCTATATCAATGCCCCGAACGATGGCAGTCCGTGGGTTGCCGACGGGCGCTGCACACAGCGGGTCCTGCGAGGTGGGTCCTGGATCAGCATCGCGCGCTTTGTGCGCTCCGGCAATCGCAGCAAGATCAATACGGACGCCCGCATTTATCGCAATGGCTTTCGAGTCGCATTGTCCCGACCCCGTTAGATCGCGACCTCAACCTCGCTTCCGATCCGCGCACCGCGCGCCGCCATGAAATACAGACCCATGTGATGGGTGAGTTCTTGCAGATGGCTCGCCGTCACCGGCAGACCGAGCGGCGCCGCCGCCTGTCTCGGCAGATCGTAGGTCGGGCAGCTCACTTCATATACCGATATCATCTCGCATTGCGGCATCATGGCGTGATTGCGAGGAGACAGCATGGTTAGCACGAAGTCCATCACGCAGATATCGGCACAAATCCCCACGACCAATAGGTCTCCTACACCGGTTTAATTGACTCAATCGACAACCGCGTTCCGACCGTCGGCACCAATGGCCCCGATAAACCCGTTGATGCAATCTTTTCGAACCAACGTTGCCTTGGCGTCGCCCTTCAACCATTTAGGTTGATAGAAGATCTCTTTTTTTTCCGCTTCCCGCTTCGCAATGGGTCGGATAGGGAGGCTTGGGCTTCCCCGGCTCGTGGGTATCTAAAAAGGCGAGAATCGGCCAACCCTGAGCCGTGAAACTCCGGGCCAGCCGGTCGATTTCGTCTATCATCCGTGTGACCTGCGCATTCTTGCTCGGCGCCGCCAAATTTCCACCACCAACAGCTGCGAATCCGTTGACTTCATCCACAATGATAAGTCCCGTCATCGCTCCTCCACCGGAGAGAACCAGCCCGTGAGGTTCAATTGGGGTTTCATGCAATAACGATGTCATGAGATCAGTCATCGGACTATCCCGTTTGTAGTGAGGAGCAAAACTTGTTATGCGGCTATATCACATCCGCTTCCAGAAACGATCGACCCCATGACGTCTGATACTCCGACCGATCCTTCCACGCGGCCAAACGCGACGGCCTATCTAATGATCACCGTCATTACCGTTCTGTGGGGCGTGAACTTCCCATCGTTAAAGGTCGCGGTCTCAGAATTTCCGCCATGGAGCTTCCGAGTTCTGTGCGTGGTTTGCGGTGCGATGGGATTACTGAGCATCGCACATTTCGTCTTCGGTCATAGCCTCCGCCTACAGAAAGGCGAACTTGGGAAGCTGGCTATTGCGGCAATATTAAACATCACCGGATTTCAACTGTGCGTCGCCTTCGGCTTACTGTTGGTGGAGGCAGGCCGCGGCGCGGTTGTCGCGCATACGATGCCGCTCTGGGCAACAATCTTCGCCGCGATCTTCTTGGGCGAACGATTGACGATGGCTCGATGCCTTGGACTGGTGCTCGGCCTTGGCGGCCTCTTCATTCTAGTCGGTAGGGACCTCGCTGGCCTCGACGGCTCGCCCTACGGCATGGGCCTTATTTTATGCGCCGCCATTTCGTGGGGAGCCGGCACGGTGGTCATCAAATCACACAAATGGATGACTCCGGTCATTGTCTTGACAGGTTGGCAATTCATTCTCGGCGGCGTTCCGATCTTGATCGGCATGCTGATCTTCGGGTCCAACGAGGAGTACCAACCTCTCTCCATAAATGCGTGGATAGCGGTATTATATTCCGCCTTCGTTCCGATGATTGTATGCCATTTGTTATGGTACACGTTGATCGGCATGTTGCCGACCGCAATCGCCGCGATCAGCACTCTTGCCATTCCAATCGTCGGCATGTACAGCAGCGCCCTATTGTTGGGAGAGCAGATTGGAACGCGCGAGTTGGTTGCACTCGCGCTGGTTGTTCTTGCGCTCGGGATTGTGCTTACGCCAACCGTCTTCTGGCGAAGGTTTCGTCTTTAGAGACGACACAATAACCTCGGGCCGCAAACGTTACCGATGTGAGGTGAGTTTTAGATGATCCCTGTTTTTTCGACTCTTTTAAAAACACCCGTAATCTTAAGTGTTTATTTAGTTACAATTTCCCTTGGACTGCCTGCGCAATCCGCGGCGATGGCCCAGGATGGCGGCGACAAACCGGCGCAATTCATCCAGGGATTGGCCGACGAAGCAATTGCCGTATTGCGTGATCGGAAAGGATCTCTCGACGAACGAGAGAAGCGATTCCGCAAGGTCTTAAAAGATGATTTCGCGATGAAAAAAATTGGCCGATTCGCAGCTGGCAAGTTTTGGCGGCAAATGAGCGCCGATCAGCAGCAACAGTATCAGCAACTGTTTGAGGAATGGATCCTAAAAACTTATTCCATTCGCTTCGGTGGATATTCAGATGAAACTGTGAATGTCCTCAAAACCATTAAGGCGGGCCAAACCGATGTCTTCGTGCGGACCAAAATCAAGAGCAGCAACGGTCGTGCGCTAAAGGTGGATTGGCGGGTTCGCAATATTAAGGATAACTATAAGATCATCGACGTCGTGGTCGAGGGTGTCAGCATGCTGGTCACTCAAAAAGCAGAATTCGGCGCCGTGCTTCGCCAACGGGGTATCGACGGGTTGATCGGGATATTGCGCTCGCAGTTGGATCGCTTGGCCGCCGCGAAGGCCAGTTGAGCGTCAGACAAACACCATGCTTAAATGCGTCGTAATCGGAATGGGCCGGTGGGGCCAGGTATTGCTCGATTCCGTTCAAGGCAAAAGCGAAAAACTTACCTTCGTGCGCGGCGTGACCCAAACGCCCGCGAATGCCACGGATTACGCTGCAAAACTGGGCATTTCGCTCTCTCCTGACTATTTTGATACATTGAGCGACGCCGATGTTGTCCTAGCATTGGGCCATAACCGTCGGTTTCTGCCTCCGTTATTGGAAATGAAACGCCGCATCGAGCGCGGCGATATTGGAAAAGTAATCCATGCAGACGCAAACTTTTCCGACAACCCGAGCCTGCGTCACGGGAATGGACACTGACGCACCGACCTTGACGAGACGCCCGCTGGCGCAATGAGCCCAATCGGCATTCACATGCTGGATCTGCTCATCTGCCTTTGCGGCCGGATCAATACGGTAAACGCCCAAAGTTTCCGTCTGGCGACCGACCTGCCCATCGACGACACGACATCGACGACCTTCCGTTTCGAAATCGGCATGTCGGCCTAATTCGCCACTCTTGGCGCTATGGCGCACACCATGCGGCTGCAGATTTTCGGAACTGAGAGTTGGTTGGAGCTACGAGACGAATCGCCTTTAGTCTTCCAACCGATGGACGACCCGCACGAGACCATCGACTATCCGCTATTCGACAAGGAACGAGCAGAATTGGAAGCTTTCGCGGACGCTGTTGACGGAAAGTCAAACTATCCGTTAAGCGATGCAGAGGCCATCCATGGTATCGAAGTCTTCAAAGCAATCCTAAAGTCAGCGGATGGCGCCGGCACCGTCAATATCTGATAGAATCCGCCCCTACTTCGACAAATATTTAAACCACCCCGCCGTTGCGTCCGCGATTGTATCCGGTGTCCAGACCGGCGCGTCGCGCCAGTTCTCGATATGAGTAAGCATTTGCGCCACGCCATCCTCGAAACTGACCTTAGCCTTCCAGCCCGTGGCCTCCTCAATTCGCGAGACATCCGCGAAGGTTTGAGCCGGCTCTCCCGGCCGTTTCGGAATATGCATCTTCTCACCGCCTAATAATTCCACTAGGCGATTGATGCTGTATGTCCCCCCGGAACCCACATTAACCGCCTCCCCCGCGAGGTCGCTGCCAGCCACTGTGAAGAAGGCATCGGCGACATCGCTGACATAGGTGAAATCGCGGGTCTGTTCCCCGTCACCCACGACCGTCATGGCTTCATCGGCCAATTTTTGTGCCAAGAAGACACCGAAAACCGCGCCATAGGCCCCGGTCGTCCGGCTGCGCGGCCCATACACATTGAACATGCGCAACGATGCCACGGAAAGCCCGTAGACCTGTCCCCAATGCAGCACCAACTCCTCACCCATATACTTCGTCAGGGCATAGGGATATTCGGTCTGTATTAGATGCGATTCGGGCGTCGGGTATTGCTTGGCCAGCCCATAACAGGTGGAAGATGCCGCGTAGAGAAATCGCTTCACGCCATTAGCGCGCGCCGCCTCCAGGCAGCTAATCGTCCCATCAACATTCGCGCGGTGATAGTCAAGCGGCGCTTCAATGGATGGTACGATATCTCCGATCCCAGCGATATGGAAAACCCAATCCACACCCCGCATCGCTTTATGCATAGTATCGAGATCACAAATATCCGTTTCGATAAACTCGAAGCCCGGCTCATCCAGGAGATGAGCGATATTCTCGAGTCGGCCGCTGAAAAAATTATCAACGCCAATCACTCGGTGACCCTCAGCGATCAAGCGGTCGACAATGTGACTACCGATAAACCCCGCGGCACCGGTGACAAGAGACACTTTCCCCATGCGTTCAAACCTTCGATGTGAGTAGTTTAATCTTGTCTCTAAATCTTATTGAAATAACACCTACAAAATTCGCATGGCAATATTATTGCCATGCGTCGGTATTACTCAGCCACACTTCGTCGGAGCTTAACCCGCCTCAATCAACAATTCGAAAACTTTGTCGACATCCAGAAGGACCAATAGATCCCCTTTCATCCGGTAAACGCCAGCGGCAACATTTCGAAACTGTGAGTCCAAATTCGGCAGCACCTTTTTAAAGCCGTTATCGGGAAGCGCCCGCACATCGCCGATATTGTCGACTAGCAGTGTGTGAAGGTTATGATTTTTCTCGACCGTAATCTAGAACTTCTGATAGGGCTTCGGCTCTCCGCCATCGTCCCCGTTTTCAGATTAAATCCTGGTAATACTACTGCCGTCGCCGCTGCCTAAGAACTGTTTCAGTTCAATAACCGTCACAACGCGCCCGCGCAAGTTCATCACATCGGCAATCTGTTTGGACGCCAACGGTACCCTAGTGATCCTATCCGGCTCCACGATGTCTTCTACCTGCATGATCGGCACACCAATGATTGGCCCGCAATCGGCATCAACTCACTCATAGTGCACCTCGCCAAGCATCGTCCTTGCGTAAAGTGTGGACATATCAATAAAACTAAAAAATATAACGATAGTTAACAAACCAAAGAATAACTTTTATGAAATTGTCCGCTCGATGCACAAAGCTCAAACTACGCCGCATGATAGCTATCAC
>JBMYRC010000119.1:0-13137 GCA_049601975.1 Alphaproteobacteria bacterium
AAGCGCTCCGCTAAATCACGCTGCCTTCTGTTCCAAAACCACTAACGACGGTTACAGGGTTTGTTCGATTACATGAACTGAATGGACCGAAGAAAAGCACTGAAAACAAACGGCTGAAGATAATGCAAGCAGCCATTAATCATGCAGATGAACTAAGTGAAAAGACGTTAGAGCTTCCATCATGCAATCTCACCTTAAAAGATATAAAGGATAACGTCTTAACCAAGCAAAAAATTCAGCGGATATACGCAACATTTCAAGAGAAAAGAATGTACAGCACATCCACCACAACCGTGGCCGTTTTGGATTGTCTCCGCTGTCAAAGTTGCGATAGCTAGCAGTGCAAGAAAGAGTGCCGTCTTTAAACTCATATGGGATCGAATAAAAGGCGACTTCATAGATCTGGAAAACCCAAACTCAAAGGGTAGAAGAAAGGGGCAGGCAAAAGTCAGAGCCTCGGAAAAGTTTTGCAGAAGTTAGAAGAGCACCGTAAAAACTCAAAGGGCGACTATGTTATTGCTGACTGGGACAGATCGAGAATTGGCGGTAGGCGTCTGTGTAATTATATGGTCGCCTTACACGCTCAAGCGGGACTAGGTGATGACGTAACCTTTCACACTTCTCGGCACACAACCGCAACCCACACG
This sequence comes from Alphaproteobacteria bacterium, assembly GCA_049601975.1. Classification (GTDB taxonomy): domain Bacteria; phylum Pseudomonadota; class Alphaproteobacteria; order UBA8366; family UBA8366; genus UBA6544. Next base: position 648 of record JBMYRC010000119.1, read on the forward strand.
GATAGCAACTCCGTAGATATCATGGAAGTTTCTAAGCGGCTGGGCCACAAATCGGTTGGGGTAACAGAGACAGTTTACAACCACTATAAGCCAGAGTTTCAAATAATATCTACAAACTCTATTGATTCGCCGCTGTAGAATTATTCTCTCGCGAAAAAATTCTGGTTTGGCAAAAAATAGCTCGCATGCAAACTACTATTATTATATTTTTCACAAATAATTGTAAGATATTAAAAGAATGGCGCCCTCGGCAGGACTCGAACCTGCAACCCCGGGATTAGAAATCCCGTGCTCTATCCGGTTGAGCTACGAGGGCGGATAGATAATTCTAGCTTTAAAACCGACGCTAATGCGTCCAGGGCTCGATGCGCGAATAGACGAAATTATCCGCATAGGCTTTGGGCTTAACCACGCGTTCATTCCGCTTCACGACTGTGTATGTGTAGCCCTTATCACGGGCATAAGCGACAGCTTCAGCTTCACTGTTAAAACGGAGCTTCACTTGGCGTCTGGTATCTGGCGAGGACGACCACCCCATTAATGGATCCGGTCTAGCGCCAGCGCTCGGCTCGAACTCAACGACCCAATGCTTTACGTTGCTGCGTCCGGACTGCATCGCGTTCTTAGCTGGTCTGAAAATTCGAACATGCATGGCATCACCCTTGTCGTTCGCGAGGACGTCGAAAAAGACGTTATATTATATGGTCGGGGCGGCTGGATTCGAACCAACGACTTTCTGCTCCCAAAGCAGACACTCTACCAGACTGAGCTACGCCCCGTTAGTTGGGCAAGCTAAGGCGTCCGGAATTCGCGTGCAAGCCAGATTTTATGGATTTTTGCTTAGATCACGTGATCATAAGATGTATCAACCGACGATCGCGAAAGTTCGATCCAAGCGCTTCTTATACTCCTCAAGAAAAGTTTTGATTGTTACCGAAGAAGGCAGCAACAAATTGCCGATTTCCTCGCATGTATATCCGACATGAAGGAAGTCTTCCCTATAGACAATATCGACACAGTTGCTGACACCGTCACGGTCTAGGCTCTCAGTCATTCTCCGCAAGAGATATTCACTGGGTACCAGTACCCCCTCACTCCGAACGAATTTAAGATAGGCAGACACAAAACGCGGAATTTCTTTAAAATCCGCGTTGAAACAAAGGTCCTGAGCCTTCGCGCTCGCTCGATCGACAAAGAAACTCTCCCCTTCACCAAATTTTTAAGTTTTTTACCTTCGAACCTATGGGTTACAGGTAGGTTTCGCCATTTTGGGTCGTTTATCGACAAAGAGCCAACTTGCTGCAGTTTTGCCGTCTATTACGCCGTCCTGTTGTGCCAACATTCTGAAATCATGAATTAAAATTAAGACGCAAACCGTTATCTCCGCCAGAAACAAACGTGTTGCCTGCGATCACCGGCGTCGAACTCCCAATGGTGATGGCCTCCGCACCTAGCGTATTACGCCCGACCAAACTTTGCGATATTGAATCTGTCCAACCGCCGGCCACATTTCCGACGCCTTCCAAAGTATCGCAGGCCGTCAAAAGAAAGACTGCTTATAAGGTCATCAAATAGCGGCACGCAGAGTATGCGCCAACCGTGATACTCGAGCCTCTTTTAGATACTTTCATTGTCCAGAAACGTTTGATTTAATAAACATTCATATAAATATTAAATATTCGAGATATTTTATTGTAAATTTTAAATATATTTTTGGTATTGTTTCAAATTAAAATAAAACGCTACAAGTATAATGAAATCCGATGCCAGCATAATTTTTTGTTTCTTGCTTTCCGCATTGACTGTGGGAAGCAGCGCAAGTGTGGCGGAGCAACGGCAACGATGCGAACAACGCCAAACTGTATTGCGATATCTATCAACTGAATCTTCGGAAAACCCAGTGGCCATGGGCGTCGCTGAAAATGGCGGTTTGATAGAGGTTTTAACCTCTCACCAAGGCGACACATTAACGATAATAGTAACGACCCCGGACAGTAAAACCTGTATCGTCGCTGCCGGTCCCGATTGGTATCCGTTGATTCTGAAATCGACACCCCGCACTTAGTCCACTGTCAGTTATCGAAGATAACGTGGCGTATTCGGTCGCCTATTTTTATTTTCAATCGCGCGACCGTCCCTCCATTCAGCTCCAATACTGCCCGCACCGGTACTTTCGACGATATCGTCTGAAGTGACTTAGGAACCGCCCGTTCGGAGATATGCGCCACTGTCCCGGACGCATCAATGAAAACCATATCGAGCGGGATCAGAGTATTTTTCATCCACATCGCGACTTTTTGTGGGCGGCTATAGTCGAACAACATACCAGTATCAACAGCCAACGAGCGGCGATACATCAACCCGACCGAAAGCTGGTCCGGCGTCGTCGCCAACTCAACGTTGAATTTATGGGAACCGCGTTCCGTTTGAATCGTCAACGTTGAACGCTCGAACACGGTCGGAGTCTGAGCCGAAGGTGCGAATACTACCGCAAGAAAGACCATTGCAACGCTAAGCACTGGTAGTCCCCACCGTATCATACTTCAGCGCTCCCGTTCTCCCCGCCTTCTTGCTGTTGGCGCCACATCCGGGCATATCGCCCCTCCGCCGCCAATAAGGCCACATGGGTCCCACGCTCGACGATTTTACCTTTCTCCAGCACAATGATTTCGTCCGCATGAACCACTGTGGAGAGGCGATGCGCGATGATCAGCGTCGTGCGACCCTGCGACACCTCGCGGAGGCTTTCTTGGATCTCCCGTTCCGTATGGGTGTCGAGCGCCGAGGTTGCTTCGTCGAACAACAAGATCGAGGGTTGTTTAAGGATCGTTCGAGCAATCGCGACGCGCTGTTTCTCGCCGCCTGAAAGTTTCAAGCCGCGCTCACCAACAGTTGCCTTATAACCATCCGGCAAGTCCATCACGAAATCATGAATTCGTGCCATTTTCGCGGCAGCCTCCACCTCTTCGGTAGTGGCATCCGTGCGCCCATACGCAATGTTGTAGTAGACGCTATCATTGAACAACACGGTGTCCTGCGGGACGATTCCGATTGCCTCGCGAAGGCTCGACTGATCCACATCGCGAATATCGTTTCCATCGATGGAGATAGCGCCGCCGGTGACGTCATAAAAACGAAATAGCAACCGGCTGATCGTCGATTTCCCTGCCCCACTGGGCCCCACAATCGCAACCGTCTTGCCAGGCGGCACCCTAAACGAGACATCGTGCAGTATCGAGCGGCGCTCGTCATAGGAGAAGTCGACATGATCGAACACGACCTCCCCCTGCTCTAATGTTAACGGAATCGCACCGTCTTTGTTCGCGACTTCGAAAGGCACGCCCAGAAGACCGTACATATCCTCCATGTCGGTGAGCGACTGGCGAATGGTTCGATAGACGAAACCGAGGAAGTTAAGGGGCAAATACAATTGGATCAGATAAGTATTCACCATGACGAAATCGCCAATGGTCATCTCACCCGCAACAACACCATTTCCGGCCATAATCATCAGCACGACGAGCCCAATGGCGATAATCGCCCCCTGCCCGACATTGACGGCGGCTAAACTCACGGTGCTGAAGACCGCTGCGTCCTCGTAACCTCGCAATGACTCGTCAAAGCGCCGCTCCTCGTGCGCCTCATTGCCGAAATACTTGACGGTTTCGTAATTGAGAAGGCTATCGATTGCCTTGCTATTCGCTTCCGTATCCCGCTCGTTCATCATCCGGCGGAATTTGATACGCCATTCGGTGACGGTCAGGGTATAGGCGATGTATAAGCCGATGGTGAGAAATGTGACGGCCGCGAACCAAAAATTGAATAGATTCCACAGAATGCCGCAAACGATCAATATCTCCAGGATCGTCGGCAATATATTGAAAATAGTGAAGCCGAGTAGGAACTCGATGCCCTTGATACCACGCTCGATGACGCGAGAGAGACCACCCGTGCGCCGTTCGAGATGAAAGCGGAGACTCAACGCATGTAAATGATGAAATACATTTAGCGCGGCGCGGCGCATGGCGCGATAAGTCACCCGAGCAAACATCGCTTCTCGAAACTGCTCGAACGCGACCCCCAGAATACGGGCGCCGCCATACCCCAACATCAGCGCCAGTGGCAGCACAATTACCGTGCTCGTGACGCCACCCAACATGTCGACCGCATCGCGATAAATGATTGGAATGTAAACGTTGGTGAGTTTCGCAGCGACGAGCGCACAGAGCGCCAAAAGGACCCGCCCCCTGATACCCCAATCGTCGGCCGGCCACACATAGGGCAATGTAGAGCGCAGGGTCCGCCAATGAATACGGTGCGACCGCGGCGGCATGCTGGTCGAACTCGATGGCGGAGTCATGGGCGGGACGCTTTCACTTAATTCGGCCTGCAATATCACCGCATAACGGAGAATCCGTTTCGCGACAATCGCTTACATGTAGTAAAGGATCAGACAAATAGCGAGCAGTACCATCACCCATAGAGCCGAACTACCGATCTCCCACGTACGGGCAAGCGCACTGTGGGGTCCAGTGAAGTGAAAGCTAGTCCGGATCGCCCTTTCCGCTCTAATGCCGGCCGCACGCGCCATTGCGTAATAGGCCGTTGATATGCCCGAAATCAAGCTGTTTAGGATACGTGGCAACAAGCGACGGTAGACCCAATCCGTATCCAGGTTCACGGATTGCAGTTCCGGCGGATATATCTTCGTCCACATCAAGACCGTAAAGGCCAGCGCAGAGAACATTAGCAATTGTAACTGCGTGATAACATGAGCCGTCGTGTAGGGCACGAAATCCACTTGAAAAGGCAATATCGCATAGAGATAGCCCGGAAACATGCCAATGCCGAGACACAACGCCGATGCAGCGGCCATCGCAATTAGCATATTGATGGGCGCTTCCTTAACCCGTTTTCCACTGTCATGCGCAAAGAATGCGAAATACGGGATCTTGATGCCAGAATGATGGAAGACACCGGCCGACGCGAACAGAAGCACCGCCCAAACAAACCAATGCCCCTCTTCCGCCGCCGCAGTGATAATCAGCGCCTTTGAGACAAACCCGCTGGTCAACGGAAATGCAGAAATGGATGCGGCTCCGACAATGCAGAAGCCGGTAGACCAAGGCATCGACTTAAAGAGACCACCGAGCTCCGAACCTTTGATCGTACCGGTGCGGAATAAAACGGCTCCCATAGACATAAAGAGCAAAGCTTTATAAATAATATGCGCAAAGGCATGCGCTGCCGTCCCATTCAGGGCCATTTCCGTGCCAATGCCGACGCCGACAACCATGAACCCCAGTTGATTGTTTAGGCTATAAGCCAGAACACGCCGCAGATCATTCTCAATGACGGCATAGAAAATTGGAAAGGCCGTCATCGTAGCGCCAACCCAAATCAGCATTTCCGTGCCTGGATAGCCGCGCGCAAGCGCATAGACCGCAAGCTTCGTTGTAAAGGCGGATAGGAATACCGTACCCGTGACAGTTGCTTGGCCATAGGAATCTTGCAGCCAATTGTGCAAAAGCGGAAATGCGCATTTTACGGCAAACGCCAATAGGATCAGATTGGTCCCGAGTGTGCCGACACCCAGAAAATCAAAAGCGATGCTGCCGGTTGCCTGATAATGGATGATTGAGCCGGCAAGCAGAAGGACACCGGAACCAACTTGGATGACGAGATAGCGCATACCCGCGCGGAACGAAGGTCCGTCCCGACGGGCCCAGATTAAGAATACCGACGCTAACGCCGTTAGCTCCCACATCACGAATAGAGTGACGAGATCACCGGCAAATACAGCGGCAATAGCTGCGCCCGAATAGATCAGTCCGGATACTTGCTGTATCGTATCGCGAATATGCCACGCATAGATGATCGAGATCAGCGTCGCGATTTCGAAGATATACGCGAACATGAGGCTGAGATTGTCGACACGCATCACAATCAGTGAAAGATCGAATATTTCGACTGTCAGACTATCTCCAGGCGAAAGCCCCCATGTCCACCAAAAGGCGACAATGGGAATGGCAGCCATATAGAGGTTTCGCCATTGTCCGATAAACAGCGGCACCAATAATGCTGCCAGCATCTGAAATATACCGGGTGACAGAAACTCACTCGGCATCGTAATAATCCTCCGAGCGCATCAAAAAAACCCGCATCCCTTTGGCCGCCAGCACCAACGCCACGCAAACGACGAAACCGAATATCGCATAAAACCCGAAGAAGTTTTCCACCTCGAAGTGTGAATGTTTGTGGTAGAAGGCGTCAGCAAGGAACAAACCGGCGCAGACCACGAAAAGAGCCCAAATGATCTTCTTCACATTTCCCGGTTCATCCAGCCAGTATTTCCGGTCTTCCCCACTCATTTCACCTCTCCCGCCAGCGGCAGCAACAAGTTGTAGAGATCATCCGCGAAAAAGAACAAAGCGATACATCCAAGCGCGCTAATACAAAGTGGTACGACGCAGAATACCGGCGCCTCTTTTATACCGTCGATCTCCTCCGCGGAATCGCTCGGACGAAAGAATCCTCGAGCCACAATCGGCATTAGATAAGCGACATTCAAAATCGACGAAACCATCAACGCCCCGAGGAAAAACAACTGCCCCGTATCCGCGGCCGCCAGTGCCAAGTAATACTTACTCCACATGCCACCAAGCGGCGGTAATCCGATTACACTGCAAGCACCGATGAAGAACGCCGCAAATGTGAACGGCATCACCTTTCCAAGACCATTAAGCTGGCTCACATTCACTTTGCCCGATGCGACATAAATTGCCCCCGCGCAAAAGAACAATGTGATTTTACCGAAAGCATGCATGGCAATATGCATCGCGCCACCAATGATCCCAAGCGGATGAAACATCGCGGCGCCAAGTGTGATGTATGACAACTGGCTCACAGTCGAATAGGCCAGGCGGCGTTTTAGGTTATCCGCTTGCATGGCGATGATAGAAGCAAGCAACAACGTTCCAGCGGCCACATAACCGAGCCAACTCGCGTCCCCAGTCGCTCCCAAGAAATCAACGCCAAAGATATAAACAATCACCTTCAATACGGCGAAGACGCCTGCTTTCACTACCGCTACCGCATGCAGTAAGGCGCTGACAGGCGTCGGCGCAACCATCGCGGCGGGCAGCCAACGGTGGAACGGCATTAACGCGGCTTTGCCGATGCCGAACATATACAGAATTAACAATAATGCGGCGCCAGCTTGGCCGATATGCCCCTCAAGAATTCCACCTGGCTTGAACTCCAGAGTGCCGGTCAGCTGCCACGTCCATACCATGCCGAACAACAAGAGACCGATCGACGTCGTCAGAAGATAACCAAGATAAATTCGCCCGCCCTTGCGCGCTTCGGCATTCTGATGATGTGCGACCAATGGGTATGTCGAAAGCGACAAGACCTCATATGCGATAAACAGAGTCAGCATATTACCGGCAAGGGCAACGGTCAGCGCGCTACCGATCGCGAGGGCAAAACAGACGAAAAATCTTGTTTGGTGATCTTCATTCTTGCCTCGCATATAGCCGATGGAATAGATCGAGCTCACTATCCATAGGAACGAAGCAATAAGAGCGAACATCATGCCAAGCGGCTCAAGTTCGAGCCGTATAGAGAGTCCTGGTACGAACTCCAGCAAAGATACACTGGTCCGCAAGCCTTCCATGGCACCGGGTAACAAATTCAGAACAACACCAAAGGTCACACATGCACCGACCAGCGTTACCGTTTCCCGTTGATTCGGCTTTCCATCGGAGAGGCCCACTAGAATAGCGGTGATAAACGGCACCACAATTGCCAGCAGCATAAAGACTTCAGCCCCCATCAATTCGCCCCCAGCAGGAATTTGGCCGCATTTTCAGCCACACCGACGCTTACTCGGGTGTCCATACCAAAATAGATATTCGCCAATGCGAGCACCCAAGTTGGAAGCAATAATGAAAGCGGTGCTTCGACTTTATCCGAACCTGGCTGTGGTTCCCTGAGATATGCCACCTCGATTACGCGCCATACGTAAATGATCGCTAACAGAGACGAGAGCAGAATTAAGCCAATTAGCCAATACAATCCGAGATCTAGGGCGGCCCACAATAAATAGAACTTAGAGACGAACCCAGCGGTCAAAGGTACCCCTATAAGGCTCAATCCACCGATTACAAATGCCGCCATCGTCCACGGCATTCTCCGTCCAACACCATCCAAGTCGGAAAGTGCTACCGAACCAAGTTGGTAGAAAACACAACCCATTGCGAGGAAAAGCGCCCCTTTCATAAGGGCATGATTGAACAGATGAAGTAATCCACCTGTCAGTCCAAGAACCGAAGCGAGACTAATTCCTAGTATGATATAACCAATCTGCGCCACGCTCGAATAAGCAAGCATACGCTTCACGTCGACTTCGAAGATCGCGATTACCGAGCCCGCGAACATCGCAATGATCGCCAGAGGGAGCAAAACCCAATCAAGCGGCAGTGTCTCAAACGAGAATGCCGACCCAAATATCGTATAAAAGACACGGATAAGGACATAAATCGAGACTTTGGTCGCCGTCGCCGCCAAAAAGGCACTCGATACCGACGGGGCATATGCATATGCATTTGGCAGCCAGACGTGGAGCGGAAACAAAGCTAGCTTGATGCCGATACCAACGGTCATAAACCCAAATGCGGCACGAACGGAACGGCTATCCGATAGCTCACTCACCCGCACCGCCAGATCTGCAATATTTAGAGTTCCCGTGGCTTGATAAAGTAAGCCGACGCCAATGAGATAGAATGTCGCGCCAATTGTCCCTAAGACCAGATATCTGTATGCGGCGGTCAGCGCCATCGGCTGACGGCCAAGACTGATCAACACATAAGAAGAAAGAGAAGAGATTTCTAAGAAAACGAAGACGTTAAAGGCATCGCCTGTAATCGTGACGCCGAGTAAACCCGACAGACACAGAAGATAACTGGTATAGAAAAGTCCGTCCTTACCTAATGGTAGTTCACGCTCCACACTTTGTTTCGCAAAGGTGATCACAAGAGCGCCAATTGCCGAGACAATCAGCAACACGTAGGCGTTCACCGCGTCGACAACGAACTCAATCCCGAACGGCGGCGCCCATCCTCCAAGTCGATATGAAATAGGCCCTGACGCGAGGACCATTGTCAGTAATTCGATCGAAATGCCAAATGCCAGCCAAGAGGCGATCAGCGCGGTGCCATAGGCAAACCAACTCCATCGAAATAATAAACAAAAGGGCGCGCATAACAGCGGTACAACGACCTGCAACGCGGGAAGGTTTGCCGAAATCACAGGTTCGCTTCCTTCTCGCGAATTTCATCATCTTCTATCGTGCCGTAAGCTTCATTGATACGGACGATCAATGCCAACCCCACTGCCAAAGTCGCCACGCCAACGACAATCGCCGTCAGAATGAGTACATGTGGCAATGGATTGGAATAGCTCGTGAAACCTTCCGCGATGATCGGCGCCGTGCCACCTTCAACCTTCCCCATCGCGATATAGAGAATAAAGACGGAAGCTTGAAAGATGCCCAACCCCACCATTTGCTTGACGAGATTCCGGCGCGAAATCACGACGTATAAGCCCGCCATCATTAACGCAACGACAATCCAGTAATCGTATAGGCCGGGAATTATCATCTCGCCTACTCTTCCAATTTATCCAATTTATGGTTGCGTCCGGCAAATCCGAAAAATATCGCAATCATGACCGAGCAAACCGTTATCCCAACACCCAATTCAACGACGAAGATACCCAGATGTTGTCCGCTCACCGGATTGCCTGACAGGTACGAGTAATCGAGATAATTGCCGCCAAGAAGCAGACTGGCCACACCAGTGAAACCGTACAGCAAAACACCGGTTACCATTCCCAACTGAATGATACTGTCAGGCGCCACTTTACGAGCGTTCTCCAGTCCGAAGACCAAGGCATACAAAATTAGCGCAGATGCGAAAATCACTCCCGCTTGAAATCCCCCCCCAGGTCCAAAATCTCCATGGAACTGAACGTACAACCCGAACAATAAGATAAATGGTATTAGGAGTTTTGAGACCACGCGAATGACCAGATGATGATTCAAGTTCCATCCCTCCGTATACGATGACGCCTGGTGATTCGCCCCCGGCTCAATAACATGATGACGCCAATGCCCGCCGTGAAGACAACGAAGACCTCACCCAATGTATCGAAACCGCGATAGCTCGCAAGAACCGCCGTCACGACGTTCGGAACGCTGGTCTCAACGATTCCCCTCTCTAAATAATACGGGCCGACATGCTGATGGACGGGGGCGGAAGGATCGCCATATAACGGCATATCGAGTGTTGCGTAGATTAACGCGCTACCGACCATCAATACCACTAATAGGGGTAATACAGAAAAGCCCCCTTTATTCTTCTCCTCACTCGTTGTCAGAGACAATGCACCTAGGAGCAACACCGTCGAAATCCCGGCGCCGACAGCGGCCTCGGTAAAGGCGACATCCACCGCGTCGAAGACAACAAACATTGAGGCCGCGAGAAGGCTATAAATGCCGCCAAGCATCACGACGGCGAACAGATTGTGCAGACGTACAATTAGAAAAACCGTCACCGCCATAAAGGCCAATAAGACGATATTGATCAGGTTTTCGATGAGTTGTCTCCCTCATCAGGGTCGTCGGCGATGATGGGCTTCAAACCTTGCGAAAAGGCAGCATTCGCAATTGCATAAGTCGAAGTTGGACTGGTGAAAAAGATGAAGAAGCCGATCAGCACCAGCTTAACCGAAGTCAAAGCATCGCCCGACTGCAGGACCATACCAAACAACACGAGCCCCGCTCCCATCGTATCGGTCATGCCTGCTGCGTGCATTCGAGTGTAGAAATCAGGGAAACGGATTAGTCCGATTCCGCCCGCCATCAAAAAGAATGCGCCTCCCGCAAAGGCCAACCAGGTTAGGATATCCAGTAATTGGTCCATTATTCGGGCTCCTCACCCGCAGGCCGCACACCGCCAGCTTTCCCGAGATCGCCATAGCGGAAAAACTTCAGAATAGCGATGGTGCCGATAAAGTTTATCAAGGCATAAAGAAGCGCAATATCAACGAAATCTGGCCGGCCCATTAGAAACCCAAGAAGCGCAATCATCAGCACGGTCTTGGTGCCGAATGTATTTGCCGCCAGTACCCGGTCATAGAGCGTCGGCCCCATGAACGCCCTTATGAGCGCCAGTACCATACATATGATTACCGCACCGCAGGCCGCCGCGAACATCTCAATCATGCCCTTCCATTTGGCTCACCCGGCGATCCATTTCACCAGTGGAGAGATCATCGCCCACTTCGCGCGCGATTGTGTGAATGACGAACGTACCGTCTTCGATATCCATCGTCGTTGTCCCTGGCGTCAGCGTAATGGAATTCGCATAAATAACTTGGCCAAGCTCGGTTTTTTGACTCGATTTCACTTTAAATACCATCGGGCTGATATTCGGCCCCGCCGAGAACACCCGTTTCGCCACATCGACGTTCGCCTTCGCAATTTCCCACACCAACCAAGGCCAATACGTAATCCCGCGCAATGTCAGATGTATTGGATGAGTTTCGTGGTCGCAGTTATCCATGCGCAGCACGATCATAACGGTCAACACGACGGAGAGCACGCCAAGCGTCGTAATAAACACCGTGTAGTGTCCGGAAAGTAATAGCCATCCCCCAAACAGGGTTAGGCCGAGCGAAATAGCGTAGCGCAAATATCTCCCCCTGCATCGAGGCACCGAGAACTACCTTACCATATATTGTAGATGCGATATCAATTCGTCAAACCGGCAGTCGAGACTTTATTTTCCCAATACGAAGCCTACTTCTTCGGCGGTAGCCAGCGTGTCACGACCCGGCCGTCTGCTGTCTTGATCTCTTCCGCCGGTTTGGAATTTCCAGTCGAGCCTTTGATGATCGTGGCAAAGGAAATCTCCTCACCATATCCGCGCTTTATCGCCATTTTATAAGCTGGATGGGCGCGTGACAGCTCTCCTAGTTTATCCGCTGAATAGTGCCCGAATTTTCGCCATATCCGCTCTAGAAACTCTTCGACTTTAGCTGGAGGATCCAATGTCGGGATGTTCGGTGGGCCAAATTCAAAGAAACGCATGATGTTCGGCTCTAACGGCCCGACCTCATGTGCGACAAAGGTCGCGGGCATTAATTTCCGCCCCGCAAACTGATTGGCATAGTGCCCGTGCGCGACAAATAGAAGCCGCTGGAGCTTTTGCGCCTGCAAATGCTCATTCTCATAGCGCGCTCGATCTTGAAACCAAAGAGCGACATCCAATACGGATTCGACGGCGGAACTCGGCATCTCGAAACGACCGTTCTCATTCTTTATTGAGGCATTAAACTTAAGTTGGCGAATAAAGGGGTCTACGGTGCTAAGCGCAACCCCTTCCGTCACTCTCGTCGATCATCACAAGGCAACTTCGAAGTTTGT
>JBMYRC010000120.1:0-12687 GCA_049601975.1 Alphaproteobacteria bacterium
CCGATCCGACGGATGCGCCGCCGCCGCCCGTGCCACAAGTTGCTCCGGTCGCGGATGACCCAGATGTCAATGACGATGAAGACGACGATTTCGATGACGATGAGGTCGGTGTTCCAGACGCCATGTTGGCGGATCCGCCGCCGATCCCGCCGGAGTCCAGTTTTGTACTGCGAAACCGCAATCCGGAACCGCAAGGGGGCGGAACCCTAAAATACTGGATACTACTTATCTTGATCCTCGCAAGCAGTTCGGGGGCGGCTTTTTGGTGGCGAGACACTGTCGTACATCATTTCCCCACTGCGAATAAGGCATTCATGATGGTCGGGTACCCGGCCAATACGCTTGGTTATGGTTTGAAGATTTTCGAACCAAAGACATTCCTCGATGTCAAAGGAAGGAAACGCATTTTTGGTGTCAGCGGTCAAATCATGAACGAGACTGGTAAAATTATCGAAATACCGCTTTTGAAGGCCATTCTGATTGGCCCGAAAGGGGAAGATGTCACGAGTTGGAGTTTTGAAGCCAAAGAACCGCGCATTCTTCCGGGCGAAAAGGTCGAATACGAAACCGTGACTGAAAATCCGCCGCGGGGTGCTACCGGACTCCGGATCATGTTCACGCGTGCCGAAGAATCGGAAGCTATTAAAGAAAAAATGATGTCGAAAGAACCTAAAAATTAACTGGGTGAGCTAAGCAACTCCGGCGTCAAAACTGTCTTAACAGTCGATCGATATAGTTGCGCTCCAGCTCGGGCCGATGGCGCTGTCCGGCCCGTTTTCGGAGTTCGTCACGGATTTCCCGGGCACGTTGCAGGGCGTCCGCATTATCGATACCGACATCCCGGGTACTTAAACCACCGGCGCCGTCTGGGTTCCTGCCAAAGGGGTCTCGCTGGCGGCCCATTTCACCAAGTCGCTGCCCAAGCCCCTGACCCATTTGGCGCATGAGTTGGCGGGTCGCCGATTTTGCGCTTTCTTGCAATTGGTCCAATGCGCGGGTCTGTGGCTTGATCGCCTCACCCGGCTTGTCCGATCCCAGGAATTCCGACGATTGCCGCATCGCACGTTCCGCACGGCCCATCGGACGGGGGATAGAATCCGTCATCTCTCCTAGCTGGCGCATAATTTCGCCGAGCCGTCGGCGCAACGCTTCTTGAGTTTGCGCGCCACCGGACATTTCTCCGGGCTGCATCTTACGTTGCGACGGGCCTTGGCCCGGCATGTTCCGTCCACGGCCGCGTTCGTTGCGATCCTGTTCGCGCAATTTTCCCCGCTCGCCTCGTCGGCGTTTCTGCGACGGCATTTGGCCTTGGCGTTGCGCATCGCGAAAGGTTTGGTCCAGCAACTTCTGCTGTTCCTTAATGAGATTCTGGAGCCGATTCAGCAATTTCATTGATTCTTGGCCACGTGGCGACATCCGAGCCATTTGACCGGTTCTCATATTCTCCAACATGTTCTTCAGTTGAGACAAAAGTTGCTTCGCATCGGCACGGGCCCCGCTTTGGGCTAGCTTTCGGACTTCGTCCATTAGTTTCTTCAGGTCTTGCCGCGTCAACGCCATCGCTCGATCATTCTTCGGAAGCGCTTGCGCCGCTTTTTGGTCAGCCTGCTTCATCATTTTGCTGAGTTCACTGAGATAGGTATCCAACGCGGATTCCAGCTCGTCCATCAAGCGGGTGATATCGTCGTCGGAAGCATCTTTTTCGAGGGCTTTTTGCAGCGCTTCCTCGGCTTCCCGCAAATTGCGGCGTGCAATTGACAGCTTGCCGTCCTCGACCCGCAACGCGGTGTCCCACAGCAGTTGTTGCAGTGAATCGGGGTCGAGTTCCCCGCGAACGCGGGTCAACCGACGCACCACAGTGCCAAGCGCTAGAAAGACTGTGACATCATACCGGTAGCGTTCGGGTTGTCGGGCAATATCGCGCAACGCGTCGGCAACCAATGCCGCGTCGTCTGGCTCTGCGATCAATTTACGGCGTTCGACGACGATTTCTCGGGCGACGGGGTGGGTGAATTGCCGCTCAGGCAAGATGATCCGGATAGCGCTGCTTCGGCCCACCTGGCCTGCCGCGTCGGTTGCCTCTAAATGGACTCGGACCGGCAGACCGGCCCACGGATGCGGCGTCATGTCGTGATAACCGGAGGAGACAGCTTTCTTCGCGCCGAGGCGCGGCAATGGCAGATCGAGATCTTCCCGTTCGGTGTGTGCCTTCGGCGGTTTGTTTTTCCGATCTCGGGTAATGACAGCGCGCACACCGGTCAGGCCGTAATCATCACTCGCGCGGAAACTGATTCGCAAAACATTCCCGCGGCCCTCGCTCGGTGTCGATAGGAAAGCGGTAACGGGAACCGCGTCAGGGGTGACTCGTAAGGTCCATTCGGTGATGACGTCGTCCTCTATCGCCACCGCGATGGTTTCACTTTCGCTCAGCGTTAAATCCGCGCTAAAAGTCTTTCCATCCAAGATTTTGGCGTCCGCCTGTGAGCGGGTTCGAATAATTTTAGGTGTGCCGTCGCCCCCCGACACGCGAATAGAAAATATCGTGCCGACAGGTGCTTCGGCGAAACTTTTCGACTCGGCATTGGGCCCCGCCAGAAATGCCGGGGGGATGCCTGTATAGCTCGGCGGCGTCAACCACGCGTCTATGACCGGCGGTTTAGGCGGCGCGAATAGGGCCAGTTGCGGCACAAGCGCTCGCTGGAGACGCTCCGGCGCTTCGCTACCGGCAGCGGTAAGGCCAGCGACCAACAACACGCCCAGGCCGACCCGCAGGGCCAACCGATCAATCGCGATTAGGCGCGGATGTGGTATGCTGACCCGCAGCGAGGAGGTCTGTGCGTGCATCCGCGCGCGGTGCAGGCGCCATAATGCACGGCTTTCCGTATTCCCGAGTTCTTCCGCCAATTCGTCCGTTAGGGATTCCAGCGGACGATGTGTTAGGCCATTAATTTCCTGCAGCCGTCGAAGCGCGCATTGCCGGGTTGGTACGCGCAAATGACCGAAGGTATGTCGTAAGGCAGCGACCAGGGCGACAACACCCACGACAAGCAATACTGCGTGGAGCCAGGCAGGTATCCATGCCGGCAGATCGAACAGGGCCAGGACGATGGTGAAACCCAAAACGCCGACACTCGGCCACAGGGCGCGCCACAGCCGTTCCCAAAGAAGGGACAGCCACGAGAGGATCAATCGCAAATCGGTATGTGTCGGTTCCATAGCGCACCTTCCGCACGGCGGACCTATCCGGTGGGAGAATGCCACTCCGCGAAAGATTCGGCGTGCAACATATCTTCGATGCTTTGACGGGCGCGAACAATCGAAAACTGATCGCCCCGGACCAACACTTCGGGCACGTGCGGGCGGGCGTTATAGGTGGAGGCCATCACCGCGCTATAGGCACCGGCGCTATCAAACACGAGCAGGTCACCGGCGGTAAGTGGCGGCAAGGGGCGTCCGCGAGTAAAGGTATCGCCGGTCTCGCAAATAGGGCCGACGACATCCACGGCTTGGAGATTAGCACCGACCGCAGGTTCCGCGACCGGGCGAATGCCATGATGCGCTTCGTACAGGGCTGGGCGGATCAAATCGTTCATAGCGGCGTCGACGATCACAAAATCGCGATCATCACCGTCCTTCGTGTAAATGACCCGGCTGACCAGGACGCCGGCGTTGCCGACCAAATTCCGACCCGGTTCCAGCAGAACGCGGCATCCAAGACCACCGACGGTCTCTTTAACGACCTTGGCGTAGGCGGCGGGCGACGGCGGCTCGGTGCCGTCATAGTCGATGCCGAGGCCGCCACCGAGGTCAACCCGGCGAATATCATGCCCTTCCGCCCGTAAAATACCGACAAGTTCGGCGACCCGGGCGAACGCCGCCCGGAACGGGTCTAGGGAGGTGAGTTGCGAGCCGATATGTACGGCAACGGAGGCTGGCTTCAGGCCCGGCAAGTCCGCTGCGCGGCGATAAGCATCAACCGCATTCTCGATATCGATCCCAAACTTATCCTGCTTGCGGCCGGTCGCAATTTTTTCGTGGGTCTTGGCGTCGACATTGGGATTAATACGGATGGCGATCTCGACTTCTGTACCACGCGCCTCGGCGACCGCGCTTAAGGCTTCCATCTCCGGGAACGATTCGACGTTGATCTGTATGATCCCGGCATCGACGGCTTGTGCCAACTCGTCCGCCGTCTTGCCGACACCGGAGAAGATGATCTTCGTGGGGGGTATACCTGCGGTCAGTGCCCGCACCAATTCGCCCCCGGAGACCACATCGGCGCCCGCGCCCAGTTCCGCGAAGGCGCGTAGAACGGCTAAATTGTCGTTCGCCTTCATCGCATAGCAAACTTGGACGTCCTGATCGGCGAACGCGGCGACATAGGCATTGTATTGGCCCGAGATGGCACCTTCGGAGTAGCAATAGAAGGGCGTGCCGATTTGCTCCGCGAGCCCGACAAGCGAGACACCTTCGGCGTGCAGCACGCCGTTTTTGTAATCGAACGCGCGCATTACGATTTCGGGTAGGTTCTAGGGTAAGGAGATTCTCCCGGATATTTGGGATCGCCTTTCTTGCCACAGGCCGCCAGTGGTCCCGCCAATAGCACCACGATAAAGGACAGCAATATCAATCTATTCACAGGAAACGCTCCCTCGCGGTTTTGGCCGCCGCCTTCACCATATCGGGCGCCGTGCCGCCGAAACTTGTGCGGCTGTTGGCCGACGCGTCGACGGATAGGACGGAATATATACCTTCATTGATACCGGATTCCACCGTTTGCATGATGTCGAGGGGCAGTTCCTCTAATTGACACCCGCGCTCCTCCGCGAGGGAGACGATGCGGCCCGTGGCGTGATGGGCGGTGCGGAACGGCAGGCCGAGCTCCCGGACCAACCAATCCGCAATATCCGTTGCCGTCGGGAACCCGTCTTTCAGCGACGCCCGCATGGCGTCTGGATTAGGTTCCAAATCGTCGACCATGCCGGCCATCGCTGCAATGGCGAGCGATAGGCTATCAGTCGCATCGAAGGTCGGCTCCTTGTCTTCCTGCATGTCCTTTCCGTAAGCCAGCGGCAGGCCTTTCATCACGACGGTGAGGGCCGTGAACGCACCGAGAATCCGTCCGGTCTTGGCGCGGGCCAACTCGGCGGCATCGGGATTTCGTTTTTGCGGCATAATGGAGGAGCCAGTCGAGAAGGCGTCCGACAACCGGATGTATCCGAATTGAGGTGCCGCCCAAAGTACCAATTCCTCTGCAAGACGCGAGATATGGGTCGCGGTGATGGCGGCGGCAGCGAGAAATTCCAAAGTGAAATCCCGCGACGAGACCGCATCGAGGGAATTTGCCAATGGGCGGTCGAATCCGAGGGCTTCAGCCGTCGCGTGCCGGTCTATGGGAAAGGCAGTACCGGCGAGCGCTGCCGCGCCGAGCGGGGATTCGTTGACCCGCTTGCGGGCGTCCGCGAAGCGGCCCCGGTCACGCCCGGTCATCTCCACATAGGCCAGCATATGGTGGCCGAAGGTAACCGGTTGGGCCGATTGCAGATGCGTGAAGCCGGGCATGACCGTATCCGCATGTGCTTCCGACTTCTCAATCAAGGCTCGTTGCAGGTTCTGAAGTTGCTCGTCGAGCATATCGATCGCGTCACGCACCCAGAGGCGAAAGTCGGTCGCCACTTGGTCGTTACGACTCCGTCCGGTATGCAGCCGCCCGGCAGCTTCGCCGATGCGATCCGCCAGTGCGGCTTCGACATTCATGTGGATATCTTCGAGCGACGTCTTGAATTCGAAGTCGCCTGCCTCGATGTCCTTGAGGACGGCGTCCAATCCGGACAAAATAGCGTCGCCGTCGGCGGCCGCGATGATTTTGCAGTCGACCAGCATGCGGCAATGCGCCTTCGATCCGGCGATGTCTTGGGCGTAGAGTCGACGGTCGAAATCGATGGAGGCATTGATGCGCTCCATGATTTCCGCCGGTCCGGCGGCATAGCGTCCGCCCCACATGGTATTGCTGCTCATAACGGCGTACCGGGAGAGTTAGAGTTGTCCAAAGGTAGATACCTATTCTTAGCGTTCGTCGCGGTTCTGGCGATGTTTCCCGTTCTTGTCCTACAAACGGCCCTTGCCGACAAGGGGCCGCCGCGCACGGGCTGGATGGAACAATTTACCGTGATCGACAACCCGCTGCCAGCGCCCCGGGTGCCTCTATTGAATGGTGCGGGATCGCAGGTATTTCTCTCGGACTTTAAGGGTAAGGTCGTGCTGGTCAACTTCTGGGCGACGTGGTGTGCGCCTTGTGTCCGTGAGATGCCCGGCATCGACGAGCTGCAGGCCAAGCTCGGCGGGAAAGACTTCACCGTCGTTGCCGTAAACGAAGATAGAGGTGGCGTCGCGCGCGCGAAACCATTTCTCGAGAAACTCGGCACAACCAATCTAGCGATTTATGTGGACAGCAAGATGGCCATGATGCGGGCGTTTAAAGTGCGGGGCTTGCCAAGCAGCTTCCTGCTGGACCGCGAGGGCCGCATTGTTGGGAAGCTGGAAGGCATTGCCGAGTGGGATACACCCGAGGTCGAAGACCTTATTCGTTACTACACGGAGCAGACAACTTCTGCCCAAACTCCGCCGAAACCCGCTATTTCGGGATAATGCCGCAAGCGAAACGCGCGCCGCCGCCCTTCGGCTTTCCGGCCTCGTTGGTGCCGTAGCGATGGACCATGATGGCGCGCCCTCTAATTTGGTCGACCTTCACTTTATCGGTCATGACGCCTTTCGTTGCTGTACCATCTGCGCCCGCGCTGATGTCCGGTAAATCGCCATGGGGCTTCATGCCATGCCCATGCTTCATTCCTTTCCCGTGCCCGACCTTTGTCGGATTGTAATGGCCGCCCGCCATCAATCCGGCGACTTTCTTGCCGCCTTTCATGGCAGCACCACAATTCGGATTCTGGTGGATATGGAACGCATGTGCGCCAGGCGGCAGATCGGTCAGGTTTGGCGTCACCATCATGCCGTGATGACTGTCCTTCAGCAGAATGGTGCCGATCGGTGCGCCGACGCCGTCCGCGGAAATCTTATTGATGGAGACAGTCACTTCGCCCGCAAGCGCCGGAGTGACGCCAATTAAAATCGCGCTAAGCCCACTCGCGATGATTTGACGCATCATATTTTCTACTTCCTCTCCTATATCACGATAACTCTGATGATCATGTCTGTGTATGCTCCGACGATATCACAAAACCTCTTAAGGGAAGATTAAGTATGCGTTTATTGGCCACGGCGGTCTCGATATTGTTCCTTTTCTCAGGTGCCGCATTTGCGAATGATATGACGAAGCATGGCGACCTAATGGTGAAGGATGTCTGGTCCCGCGCGACACCTGCACGAAACGGCGTCGCCTATATGACGATCTTCAATCAGGGCAAGGGAATGGACCGACTGATCGCCGTGGAATCGCCGATCGCGAAGAAGGTCGAATTACACACCCATAGCATGAAGGATGGTGTAATGCGGATGCGCCGTATATCGGCCATCGAAGTCCATCCGGGCGAGCCCGCGGTGCTGGCACCTGGCGGCAATCATGTGATGCTGAAGGGCCTCAATCAAAAGTTAAAGCAAGATGAAAACTTTGCTATCACTTTAGTATTTGAGAAAGCCGGGAAAATCACCGTGGATGTCGCGGTCGGCAAAGCCGGCGCGATGGGGCATGGCGCGACGCAAATGCAGCATAAACATGGCGATCACAAAATGGATCACCAGATGCACCACAAGAAGCACGGCAGTTAGCGGGTCGGTACCGGCTCCTCGCCGGAATAGTCGTAGAAACCGCGCCCGGATTTGCGGCCAAGCCAGCCGGCCTCGACATATTTGACCAAGAGCGGACAGGGCCGATATTTGCTATCGGCCAAACCCTCATACAACACCTGCATAATCGAAAGGCAGGTGTCGAGACCGATAAAATCCGCAAGCTCAAGCGGTCCCATCGGATGGTTCGCGCCGAGCTTCATGGCTCGGTCGATGGCCGCCACATTGCCCACACCTTCGTAAAGCGTGTAGACGGCTTCATTGATCATCGGCATCAGGATGCGGTTGACGATAAAGGCTGGAAAATCTTCCGCGACGGAGATGGTTTTTCCCATCCGCTTCGCCAGAGTGCGGACTTCCTGGTAAGTCTCCTCACTGGTGGCGAGACCGCGGATCAATTCCACCAGGTCCATCATCGGCACTGGGTTCATGAAATGCATGCCGATAAAGCGTTCAGGCCGGTCGGTGGTGGTCGCCAATCGGGTGATGGAGATTGAGGAGGTATTACTGGCGATCAGCGCGGTATCGCTCAGATGCGGGATCAGCGTCTTGAATATTGCCCGCTTAACCGCCTCGTCTTCGGCCGCGGTTTCGATGACGAAGTCGCATTCGCCAAAATCCGCGTAGTCGAGGGTCGTCGAAATGCGATCGAACGCAGCCGATCTATCGGACTCAGATAGAAGGTTGCGGCGGACCTGGCGCGCCAGGTTCTGCGTAATTGTCTCCAGTCCCGCATCGATCCGCTGCTGGTCGAGGTCCAACAGCACCACGCTACAACCGGCGACTGCGGCCACATGGGCGATACCGTTGCCCATCTGGCCGGCACCGATAATGCCGATTTTTTCGATCATTGCCGTCTCTCTTTCCGATGGTCGGAAGCGTTCGGGCTTAGTCCCTCAGAGCTTCTTCAAGCTCAGGCACCGCTTGGAACAAGTCGGCGACCAGGCCGTAATCGGCGACCTGGAAGATCGGCGCCTCTTCGTCCTTGTTGATCGCGACGATGACCTTGCTGTCTTTCATGCCGGCGAGATGCTGGATCGCGCCGGAAATACCAACGGCGATGTACAGCTCGGGGGCAACGATCTTGCCGGTCTGGCCGACCTGATAGTCGTTCGGCACGAAACCGGCGTCGACCGCAGCGCGTGAGGCACCGACGGCGGCGTTCAACAGGTCAGCGACTTTTTCCAGCATCGGGAAATTATCGCCGGACTGCATGCCGCGACCGCCTGAAATGATTACCCGTGCGGATGTCAGTTCGGGGCGTTCGTTCTTGCTGATCTCTGAGCCAACATAGCTGGTGAGACCGGCATCGCCTTGGGCGCCGATATTCTCAATACTGGCGGAACCGCCTTCGGCCGCTACCGGATCGAAAGCCGTGCCGCGTACAGTTATGACTTTCTTCGCATCGCTCGTCTGTACTGTTGCGATAGCGTTTCCCGCATAGGTCGGGCGGTCGAAGGTGTCGGCCGACGTCACGCCGCTAATCTCAGAGATTTGCTGAACATCCAGCATGGCGGCGACGCGCGGCATCAGGTTTTTGCCGAAGCTGGTCGAATTCGCCAGCATGTGCTCGTAATCATCGGCGAGTGACAGAACCAGCGGTGTTAGATTCTCGGCGATACCGTTGGCGTATTCTGCCGAATCCGCGACCAATACCTTGGCGACACCGGCGATTTTCGACGCCGCTTCACCCGCTGCGGCGCAATCTTGCCCGGCGACCAGGACGTGGATGTCTCCACCGATGGCGACGCCTGCCGCGATGGTGTTGAGGGTAGCGGCTTTAATCTCGGAATTTTCGTGTTCCGCGACGACCAGAATGCTCATCTTCAGATTACCTTCGCTTCGTTCTTCAGCTTATCGACTAGTTGCGCCACGTCTTCGACCATGACACCAGCTTCGCGCTTCGCGGGCTCCACCACCTTCAAGGTCGTGAGGCGCGGTGTGATATCGACACCCAAATCCGCTGGCCCCATCTGGTCGATGGGTTTCTTCTTTGCCTTCATGATGTTCGGCAACGAGGCATAGCGCGGCTCGTTTAAACGAAGATCCGTGGTGACGATGCAGGGCATGGAGACTTTCAGGGTCTCCAGGCCGCCGTCGACTTCACGGATGACGTTCGCCGAGCCACCGTCAATCTCGATCTTTGAGGCGAAAGTCGCTTGGCTCCAGCCGAGGAGGGCCGCCAGCATCTGTCCGGTCTGATTGCTATCGTCATCGATGGCTTGCTTGCCAAGGATCACCAGATCAGGGCCTTCCTTGTCGGCGACCGCTTTCAGCAGTTTAGCGACAGCCAGCGGCTGCACTTCATCGTCGGTCTGGATCAGAATGCCGCGATCGGCGCCCATCGCGAGGGCCGTACGGATCGTTTCCTGACACTGCTGAGGGCCGACGGAGACCGCGATCACTTCGGTCGCAGTTCCAGCCTCACGGAGGCGAATGGCTTCTTCGACGGCAATTTCGTCGAAGGGGTTCATCGACATTTTTACGTTGGCGGTTTCAACGCCTGTTTGATCCGCTTTCACGCGAATTTTGACGTTATAGTCGATCACGCGCTTGACGGGGACGAGCACCTTCATCGTCAGAGCTTCCTTTGAATTCGGTTGGGACGCATTTCTTAGGGGTGCACATATGTACTGTCAAGCAAGGCCCAGCACCCCTTTCAGGCCTCTTCGCAAGCGCAACATAGAATGTTCTGCCGGTGGGTCAATTCCGATGAGCTATTTTGCGGGCTCTTCAAGCGCGTTGCAGTTGAAATTGGACAGCCCTCGAACCGTCGTCTGGATGGCCAACTCAGGGTGACTCTCGCCTGCCGGCGCCAAGTCCCAAAGCCACTCGGTGCCGCCTTCCGGAAGTGCCACGCCATGGAGCGAATCCCATGGCTCCAAGGGGGTGCCGTTTGGGTCGACGTAATGGCGTTCGATATCGCTGATGAGGCAGACCCAGCACTTCAGCGCCGAAAGCCATTGCACGTGGCGGCGCACGATCTCAGCCGCAAAAGACCGTCGGTCGCCTTCGGTGATCTCTGTTCGCGCTTGCAACCACGCGTGCGGAATCTCCGCCAGTTGGGAGACCAGGTTGACGGAAACGACCAGGTCGGTATCCGGTGCGAGTATCGGTAACGCACCGACACGCGGCGCTTCCGCCGCGCGGCGCGGCAGTGCCGCCAAGGTCTGGGACGTGCCGGAAATATCCTCGCTCCGGACGGTCACGTTCGGATAGGCTGCGGCGATTTGGCGCGCTTCTTTCGGATGGACGATGTCGATCAACTCAACCCGCTCGAATGTCCTCGCCAGCGCGTCGAGGGGGATGTCGTATAATGCGCCCGACCCTAGGACGACCGCCACGCGTTTGTCACCGGGACCTTCCATTGCCGCTTGAATGACGGCCTTCGACGCGTCCAAATGTGGTTGCCAGCGCGTTCGGTGACGTTTGTAGCGTGCCCGAATGGCGATGGCTTCTCGCAGATAACCCAGTTTCCGCGCCTCGCGCGGGCAAGGTGTGGTGAGCCATTCGTAAATCTCGGTGAACATGGCGTCCCCCGGATCTGACTACCGGCTGCCGCCCGGCACCCAGAGCACGTCATCCGCGCCACCGCCATTGGCCGCCCGTGACATAACAAACAAAAGATCGGATAAGCGATTAAGGTATTTGACCGCCTCTGGATTGACCGGCGATTCGGCGGCCAACGCGGTGATCAAGCGTTCTGCGCGGCGTGTGACGGTGCGCGCTAAATGCAGTTGCGCCGCGACCGGCGTGCCGCCCGGCAGGATAAAACTGGAGAGTGGGTCGAGTGCGCCGTTGATACGGTCTATCTCGCTCTCCAACCAATCGACTTGCGCCGAGATAATACGCAAGGCGCCTTCTGCCTTGCGGCCGTCCTCCGGCGTGCACAAATCCGCGCCGAGGTCGAAGAGATCGTTCTGAATACGGTTAAGGGCCGGGTCGAGCGTGTCGTCGGTGTCCGGGGTGCGGAGGATTTCGACGCGCACCAACCCGATGACCGCATTCGCTTCGTCGACGGTACCATAAGATTCAACGCGCAGGTCGTGCTTCGCGACGCGGCTGCCGTCGCCAAGCGAGGTTTCGCCCTTATCGCCGCCACGCGTATAGATTTTCGTCAGTTGTACCATCAAGCGCGTCCCGCGATGACCATAATGATAGCGAAGATCAGCAACGCCAAGGCTTGCAATACGATCCGGGCGCGCATGATCCTATTTCCATACTTCAAATTGAAGTCACCGCCGCGCGCCATGGTAATAATGCCGAAAAACAACACGCCGAGCGTGGCGAGCATCGCAAAGATCAGAACCGGGACGAGAAATCCAGACATATTGGTGGTATAATCTTTCGAACGAAATATGAGCAGAAAAATAGCCGATACCAGGGCAAAGGAAAGACCGGCAATTGATTTTTTCGAATTACTTTACGCGCGAAGCGCTGAAACGGATTTCAACCGCGACGATTACGTTGCAGCTTCTGAAGCGTGGCATCCGGAATACCTATATGCGTGGCGCCGCTTGCAGCGGTATCCGAACGGATGGTGGGCGAAGCGGTTACCTTGCGGTTTATTCCGATGCGAGAGGATATCTCCACACCCGCGATACTGGCGGACAAGCAGAATCCACAACGGGTTGTCATTGATACGATACCCGAAGGCGCGGTCCTGGTCATCGATGCCTGGGGGTCGGTGATTGCGCCGCACTCGGGGATATTTTAGCGGAGCGTATCAAGCAAAGCGGTGGTGTTGGAGCGGTGACGGATGGCGGTATCCGGGACGCGGCAGCTGTTTCAGAAGTCGGATTGCCGGTCTTTGCTGCCGGCCCCGCCGCTCCCGCCTCCCTTACCGCACACACGCCAATCGATTACGGCTTGCCGGTTGGTTGC
>JBMYRC010000121.1:0-12505 GCA_049601975.1 Alphaproteobacteria bacterium
TATCCTTGGCCAGGTCGATGGTCGCCCGCACAATCGCCGTATCGTTCCGGTCTTCAGGCACGCCGGAGACAAACTCCTGCGCGATTTTCAGCTTATGAGCGGGAAAACTGCGCAAATATTTCAGCGAGGAATACCCAGTCCCAAAATCGTCGATGGCGAAGCGAACGCCGTCCGAGCGCAACCGAGCCAAGGTCGCGTGATACCCACCCATGGATTCCATCACGATGCTTTCGGTGATTTCCAATTCGATACGCTCCGCCGGGACGCCGCTTTCGACGAGGGCGCTCCGCACATTGGCGACCAGTTCCTGGTCCTTGAACTGCAGCGGTGACAGGTTAATCGCCATGATATCCGGCAAAAGCCCCTGATCGAGCCAAATCCGCGCCTGCGCACATGCCTGGTGAAGAACCCAATTGCCGAGCGGCACAATAAGATTGGTGCGCTCGGCGACGGCGATGAACTCCGTGGGTGGCACCTGACCGCGCCGGACATGTTTCCAGCGCGCCAACGCCTCGAGGCCGACGATGCGATTGGTGCGCAGGTCGATCTGCGGCTGATATTCGATAGTGAGTTCTTCGTCGTCCAACGCGTGATGCAGGTCGGTGCCAATCGCGACCTCGCTGCGAAATAACTCGTCCAAGGTCTCCGTATGGAAACAATAGGTGTTCCGACCTTCTTCCTTCGCGACATAGAGCGCCCTGTCGGCGCGTTCCAGATAATCGTCGGCCTGGTCCAGCTCGGCGTGATAGAGGGAAATACCGATACTCGTCGTCACGGAAACCTCGTGCCCGTCGAGTTGAAGCGGCGGCGCCATTGAGCGGAGTATCTTCTGCGCCAAGATGGCGGAATGCGAGGCGTCATGCAGCCCCGTCACCAGGACGACGAATTCATCACCGCCGAACCGCGCCACCGTATCCGTCGCGCGGACGAAACCCCGCAGACGTTCGGCAAAAGCCTTGAGCAATGCATCACCCGCCAGATGCCCAAACGTATCGTTCACGTCCTTAAAATGGTCGAGATCGAGGAACAGAACCGCGAAGTTCTCCTTGGAACGCCGCGCCCGCGCCAGCGCTTGCTCAAGCCGGTCTCGAAAGAGTGCCTTATTCGGCAACCCGGTGAGGGGGTCGAGCGGCGCATCCTCGTCCGCATGCGCGCCCATCTCCATCTCTGACAGATCGTGGGCAATGACGAACACACACCCGCGCTCCCGCCATCGCAACAATCCGCCTTGCAGCCGCATCTCACGATGCCCTGTGGCCGACGGCGCGTGATGATCGCGAAACTCGAGATACCCGAGCCTTTCGGCTTCCCGCATCATGTCGTGGAATTGATCTTGGGTCAGGCTTAAACATGCCGAGAAAGTCAGGTCGCCGTATTCCGCAGGTAAGTCGAACAATCGCATCGCCGCGGCGTTCGCATCCACGATACGGCCGGTTTCCACCTCAAGAATCAACATCGACAAATCGTTGTTCTCAAAGACGGCGATGGCCTCGCTCTTACCTATCGATTGCGAAGTCACTCGGTTCTCTGTTGTCTGCGAATCGCTCATTTGTACTCAATTCCGGGTCCAATTTAACTCTATTTCGACACGCGCGTATCCACCAGCCGAAAGGACCAAACTTCAATTTTGGCCACAGCAACCGACCGGACATTTTCTTCCTCCGGCACCAAGGGTAAGCTGTCGAGAGGCGGGCACCTCCGCGACCATCATTAAGATTCGGAAAGAAAAATCGTGGCAGAAGGAACGTTACTCGTAACAGGTGGCGCCGGGTTCATCGGCTCGAATTTCGTGCGGCATGCCATCGCGCTCGACCGCTCCGTCGTAACATTGGACGCGCTGACCTATGCCGGCAGTCGAGAGAATCTTATTTCCGTCATGGACGATGCGCGCCACACATTCGTCGAAGGTTCGATTGCCGACCAATCCCTTGTCACCCGACTGATCGCCGAGCACCGGCCTAGCGCCATAGTTAATTTCGCCGCCGAATCGCATGTGGATCGATCCATCGACGGTCCCGCTGAATTCATACAAAGCAATATCGTCGGCGTGTTCGCGTTGTTGGAAGCCGCGCGCGATTATCTGGAGGCGGCCCGAGAGTCCGATAGGGCGGGATTTCGGTTCCTGCATGTCTCCACCGACGAGGTTTACGGCTCCATCGAGAATGACGCGGCGACGGAAGACAGTCCCTACGCCCCAAGCTCGCCATATGCGGCGTCGAAAGCATCTGCGGATCATCTGGTCCGCGCTTGGAATCATACCTACGGCCTGCCGACGCTGATCACCAATTGCTCAAACAATTACGGGCCCTATCAGTTTCCGGAAAAGCTCATCCCGTTGATGATCGCGAAAGCATTGCGGAGCGAGCCTCTGCCGATTTACGGCGACGGTCGCCAGGAGCGCGATTGGCTGCATGTCCGCGATCATTGCCGCGCGTTGACGGCGGTTTTGGACAATGGCCGTCCGGGAGAGACCTATAATATCGCCAGTGGCGAAACTCGCTCGAACCGGAACGTCGTCGAGGACATTTGCCGAATTCTCGATCGCCTGAGCCCCCGCAGCGATGGCACACCCCACGCAGCACACATTCAGTCGGTGCAGGACCGCCCCGGCCATGATCG
This sequence comes from Alphaproteobacteria bacterium, assembly GCA_049601975.1. Classification (GTDB taxonomy): domain Bacteria; phylum Pseudomonadota; class Alphaproteobacteria; order UBA8366; family UBA8366; genus UBA6544. Next base: position 2,620 of record JBMYRC010000121.1, read on the forward strand.
CCGCTACGCCCTCTCAGCACAGAAATTGGAAACCGACCTGAAATGGCGTCCCGAGACGGATTTCAGCCGGGGATTGGAGGAAACCGTCACTTGGTATCTCGAGAACCACGATTGGGTCGACGGCGTGCAATCACGCTATGCGGGCGAACGCTTGGGCCGCGCTGACTAGGTCGCTCATCCCGCTTTGTCGCTGAGGCAAAACGTGCCGTCGCGATTTATCTTCTCGTCCGAAATCCATTCCCGCCGCAAAGAACCATCAGCTGCATCCACCGCTAACACCAGCGCTCCCGGCCCAGGCACCGCGATGAGGTCGTCATTCGTTCTTCGGATCAAATCGGCATCGATAGGCGCATAGAAAAATGCGCCGCTTCCTTCCGCGATCGTCTGCCAATCTTGGATTGTCGTTTTCACCGCGGCGCCGTCGAGAAACGACAATCCGCGCCATCCCAATGACGGTCGCGACACGGCAACGGAAGAGCCAGCACGCCAGATGGCCTTGTGACCGGCCGCCCCGCAATTCACCGCCGCCTTCGGCAAACTGCCCGCTAAGGGATACGCCCCCACCAAGACCAAGCACATGACGGTCGAGGCAAATATGGTGGGTGATAAGAAAGGCAGCCCCGAATCCCCCAAGGGTTCAGGCGACCGCCATCGTGCCGACATGCGGTGGACGCTTAACGCAGCCAAGGCCCCCATCAAACCAATGGTCGCCGCGTGAACGCGGTTCTCGCCGCCATGCAGGAACGGGATCGACAAAAGGATACCGGCCCCGACATAAAGCAGCAGCGCCGAGAGCGGATCACGCCGCCACCGCCACACCGCAACAATGGATCCCAAAACAAACAACAAGAAGGCGACGGTCCGTATGGCTTTATTATCAATAAATCGAAACAGTCCGGCCCGCCCGATTTGATCCGCATATTCAACCCCAGCCCCGACCAGGACGGAAAGCGGCCGGTCTAGTGCATTCTCCGTCAGGATCTTGATGAAGCGACGGCCTTGTTCAGCGATGGGTTGGCCGTGCAAACCCGGATGATCATCAAATATCTGCAGCCATCGGGCCTCTTTCCGAACCGGTCGGTCGGCCCGCAAGCCGCGCGCTTCGTCGCCCATGGCGATGATCGCATACCAGGATTTCGGCGCGTTCACGAAACTGGGACTGTTCGGGGTCAGGGTGCGGGATACTGCGATATGGACCAGCGCCACGACCGCCAGAGCGACCACACCGAGGATCGCGGCCTGCCACTGTGCACGACGACCCGAGAACAGGAGGAACGGCCAGAGCAGCAGAAACGGCAAAACAAACATCGCGCCGGCGCGCAGAAAGAACGCCAAACCAAGCGTGAACAGCCCCATCGCATAGGCTGGTAATGTCGGCTTCCGCGCCGCCCTCAGCAGGAATGCCGCCGCAATCAAACCCGTCGCAAATCCGATGGGTTCGGTCGAGACCGCGCCGAGATGCTCATGCCCGAAATCAACCGCGAGCGCGATGGGAATGACACCCACGGCGATCCCGAATGTCCGCAACGACGCCGCACCGAAGACCGTCAACGCCACGGCGCACAAGCCCGAGATCATCCAACCCAATAGCGCCAAATCGAATCCCGCGAGCCGCCAAAGACTGGAAAGCAAGGCATTGGCCATGGGACGGCCCCGGATCGAGGTAAAACCGCCGTCAGTCAGAACCGCGTGAGAATTCGTTAGAAAATCGGCGGCGTCATGGGTGGGGAACCGACCCCAATCCAACCAACGGGTCGGAATGCCCTGCTCGAGAATCAGCACCTGTCCGCCAGCGATAAATAGGATCGCAAAACTTCCCGCGATCAACCAGCATCGCATTTTTTCCGGCATGGTGCGGCGGTATAGAAATGCGACGGCCGCCGCGTAAACGTACACCAAAGTCGGAATCCAAAAGAATCCACTCTTCGGAATTTGCGCGGCCCCGGCGTAACACAGCGCCAAGACCGCGACCGAAAACAGCGCTAGGAAATGGTCAGTTCGCGCCATCATCTTGCGCCCGTTCGGCCGAGACGGTCTCCGCCGTCTCGAGAAGGTATTCCAAGGCGGGCCGGGGCTCGACGACCATGAATATCTGGTACGCGAAGAGAGACCGCCATATTCGGATCGCCAAACCGTTCAACGACATCAGTAATTTCGACAATGCCCCCGGACCGAAGGCCAATGGGAAAGGTGCGGGAACGCCTTGCGTCTCGACCACCGTGAATCCGCCTTGCTCGAACAATCTACGGATCGTTGCGAAGGTGAACAATCGTGTATGAGTAAGATCGAGGATGCCGCGCGGCCCGTAATTGAACATGCCGAATGTCAACCCCAGCCGCGTGAACAAGAACCCAACATTGCCCGTACTCACCAAGAGCTTCGCGGAGGGATTTCGAATCAATCCTTGGCGCAGGCTCTCAACAAACGCTTCGGGCGATTTTAGATGTTCGATAATATCGAGAAACAGGAGACAATCTTGATCGGAGAGGTCAACAGGCAGTTCCGCATCGTCGAGATTATGGACGATAAAATTATCAAACCCATCCGCATCCGCCGGCGGTTCGAAATCAACACCGGTCACATGGCATCCCTTGGCGCGCAACGCGGCATCAAACGTTCCCTCGCCACACCCGAAATCGACGACACGGTCACTGCTACCAACTCTTTTCAAGGCTTCCAATTGCGGGCTGCGATAATCCAGCTTTGTTGCGTATTTCGCGTTCCCTTCGGTGTCGGGTGCGCAATCGAATTTCCGATCATAGAAAAGTCCGAACGACTGAGCTTTCGCCTTCAACGTCGTCGTCGCAACATCCCAGGCGTATCTCAAACCGTCGACATGGCAAATTTCATCACCGTAATAGGTCGGGATCGGCAGCTCCTTGATGCGCTGACCCGCGAACAGCAATTGGATAATAATTTCCGTATCGAAGTGAAAAACGTTGGTGTTCAGATGAAACGGGATTCGCGCCAACGCCGCCACGGAATAAATGCGATAGCCGGAATGGAATTCGCTCAACGTGCTGTCGAGCAGCGCGTTTTGGGACCAGGTCAGAATCTTATTTCCGACAAACTTATAGAGCGGCATGCCGCCCGACCGGGCGGCCCCCGGCGAGATCATCCGACTGCCGAAAACAGCATCGGCATCGCCGCTCGATAACGGGCCTAACAGGTCCGGCAGACACTCCGGCGCGTATTGCCCGTCACCATGCACCAAAGCGACGAAATCGAATCCGTTCTTAATCGCGTAATGGAAACCGATCTTCTGGTTGCCGCCATATCCTTGATTGGCCGGATTGAAGAGCACCTTGATCGGAAACGGCCCGCCGCTCTCGCGGCTATGGGTATGGCCGCGCTCGAACGTTTTATCTTGCGAGGCGTCGTCGATCACCAGCACTTCGACGTCATAGGATTCGGCCAAGGCCTCGGGCATCCGACGCAACACGTCGGCGATCGTCTTCTCCGCATTATAGGCGACGATAAAGATCAGTAGCCGCTGTTTCGAATCTGCCTTCGCCACGGAACCCTTCCACATGAATTCGGTGGATCGGAACCCGATCCCCGGGGACGTTTTAGACCAATGAGAAGCCCCGCACCATCCACGATGTTACTCCCAGCGCCTGAGCCGGGCCCATGCTTGGTTGCGGGCCGGCGGATTGACCGGTAAAACCGCAATCTAGCGCGCTTTCCCACTTATATGATGATCGGGACAGCGCCCATTCGGAACGGGGTCGAGCACGTGGCACGCAAGGGCATTATTCTGGCTGGTGGAGAAGGGACGCGGCTTTATCCCGCGACCCGAGGCGTCAGCAAACAGCTGCTCCCGGTCTACGACAAACCGATGATTTACTATCCACTGTCGGTCTTGATGCTGGCCGGCATCAAGGATGTGCTGATCATCTCAACGCCGAGCGATTTACCGCGTTTCAAGGGTTTGATGGGGGACGGCACTCAATTCGGCATGACGTTTTCCTATGCCGGGCAAGCCGAGCCCGCCGGCATCGCGCAAGCGCTTTTGATCGGCGCCGGTTTCATCGCCGGGGAGTCCGTCGCGCTCATTCTCGGCGATAATATTTTTTACGGCTCAGCGTTGAGTGAGCGGCTGGCGAAAGTGGGACATCAAACCAACGGCGCGACCATCTTCAGCTACCCAGTCACCGACCCCGAACGCTACGGCGTCGTCAGCGTGGACAACACAGGACGCGTACTCACTATCGACGAGAAGCCTGCACGGCCACAATCCAATCTCGCGGTGACGGGCCTTTATTTCTATGATGGGTCGGCGGTTGAACGCGCGGCGGCGCTCACCCCGTCAGCGCGCGGAGAGCTAGAGATTACCGCCGTCAACAACAGCTATCTCGCGCAAGAGCAACTCGTCGTCGAACCGTTGGGGCGTGGCTTTGCCTGGCTCGATACCGGCACGCATGAGTCCTTGCTCGACGCCTCCAACTACATCGCGACAATCGAACGTCGCCAAGGCCAAAAGATCGCCTGTATCGAAGAGATCGCCTGGCGGCAGGGTTGGATTGACGATACCGGATTGGCACGGTTGGCCGAACCGCTGATGAATTGCGGCTATGGCGGCTATTTGATGAAGCTTTTGGAATCGGCGAGGGCCGACGGGTGAAGGTGACGCCGACGGCTCTGCCGGAAGTCCTACTGATCGAACCCCGTGTATTCCCCGATGCGCGCGGACATTTTTATGAATCATGGGTGGGCCCGCGCTACCAAGAGGCGGGAATCGACGCGCCATTCGTCCAAGACAACTTTTCACGCTCAACTCGGAACACGTTGCGCGGTTTGCATTTCCAAGAGCCGAAAGGACAGGGAAAGCTGATCACGGTTCTGTCGGGAAAGATTTACGATGTCGCGGTCGATGTCCGCATCGACAGTCCCCGGTATCGGGACTGGATCGGAATCGAGCTCGACGGTGACAATCCTCAGCAATTATGGATACCACCGGGGTTCGCCCACGGTTTCTGCGTGCTGAGCGCGCAGGCCGACTTCATGTATAAATGCACGGAGTTTTATGCGCCGGAGACGGAACGCTCAATCCACTGGGATGACCCGGAACTCGCCATCGATTGGCCGCTCGATACGCCTATCCTCTCGGAAAAGGACGCGGCGGCTCCGTTCTTGGCGGATGCACCTGTCTTGCCACGCATGAGCGCATAGCGATGAAGACTCTGTTATTCGGCGCGGAAGGCCAATTGGGCCGCGCTTTGAAGCGCTCCCTGAAGATGCCCTTCGCCATCATCGCCACCTCTCGCGCGGAATGCGATCTCACCGACGGCCAAGCCATCCGCGATTTGCTTGAGAGTGCTAACCCCGGTCTGATTGTGAATGCCGCCGCCTATACGGCGGTCGACGCCGCGGAATCAAACCGCGACGACGCCTTTGCCGTCAACGCGACGGCCCCGGGTATTATGGCGGAGTGGGCCGCGCAACACGGCGCAGCACTCATCCATTATTCCACGGATTACGTCTTCGACGGCAGCGGAGAGCGCCCCTGGCGCGAAGACGATGCGCCGAACCCGATCAACGTCTATGGGATTAGCAAGCTTGTGGGTGATCGAGCTGTTCTTGCGTCCGGCGCGTCCGCGCTCATTCTGCGCACCGCCTGGCTCTACGACGGGGCGGGTCGCAATTTTCTGAATGCGATTTTGCGGCAGGCGGAGACGCGCGAGGAGTTACGGGTCGTCGCCGATCAATTCGGCGCGCCGACGACGGCGACCGTATTGGCCGAGATCACCGCCGATATTCTTCATTCATTGGAGGGGAATATCGCCGCCGGGCTGGCGGCGCGTGGTGGATGCGTGAACGCAACCACATCCGGTGCCGTAAGTTGGCACGGGTTTGCCGAGGCCATCGTCGAGGAAGCCCGACACCTCGGACGGGAACTCGCGGTTCGCCGGATTATTCCGGTATCCAGCGGCGAGTTCGAAGTAACGGCGGAGCGCCCGTTAAATTCCCACCTATCGCTGGAGCGCCTCGAGAGCCTCTTCGGCATTCGCCCGACCGATTGGCGCTCGGCCTTGGTGCGAGAGCTTAAAGACGCTCGAGGGTAACGGAGATTCTAAACCCGAAAATGGGGCCGAGGATAGGGCTTACCCCATTCTCCAGCGCCAATAACGGCGCCGCCATCCATCCGGGCAACAGCGACCAACGTTTAAAACCGCCGCTCATCGGATAGGCAAACAAGCTAAAGGTCCGTCGGTCGGTTATTTTGAATTGGGGAAAACGCGCCTCGAACCGTACGCGATGATTTGGCCGACCGAACAACAAGGTTGGAATGCCTTGATTGGAGAGAAATGGGTCGGCGGCAACTTCAGGCGGTTGGTCGGCCAACGGGTCGACGGACATATCCACCGGCTCTTGATGCAGAAAATGATAGAACGGCCAGGAGAGCGGCGTGATTCCGGGCTCGATCATGGCGAGCTGACCGCCGGGGCGGAGCACGCGCGCCGCTTCCTCAAAAAAAGTCACGGGCCGCGCCAGGTGATGCAATACGTCGAGCATTGCAATTCCCCCAAATGCAGAATCCTCGAACGGCAACGCGTGCGCATCGCAGGAAACATCGACCCAGGGGGACGGCACGAGGTCGACGGAGACGACATTGGCTGCCGTCTCGCTGAAATTACCGCTGCCGCCGCCGATCTCCAAGATCGGTTCGTCCGCAGGCAATGCGCTCAACAATCGGCGATGATAGTCGACATAGATCGCCCGCAAGCCGAGCTTTCGCTCCCAGACGTCGCGGTGCTCCCGAAGGCGCGGATCGACGTCGTTCACGGATCAGAACGCCTTCAATTTCCGCCAGGCGAAGACGACCATGCGCAATAACAGAAACCCGTCGCGGAAGCGGGAAATTTGCGGCTCGCCATAGGTGCGGTCGGCGTAACGGATCGGCACTTCGGTGATCTTTAGATTCAGTTTCGCCGCGCCGAAAATCAGATCGTAATCGCCGAACGGATCGAACTCGCCGAAATAATCCCGCCCTGCGGCGATGGCGTCGTAGTGCTTCTTGGAAAGGACCTTGGTGCCGCACAGGGTGTCGGAAAATCTCTGGTTCAACAGGAAAGAAAAAATCAGTGCGAAAGTGCGATTGGCCCAATAATTCAGAAACCGCATCGCACCCTTTTCCATCGGGTAGACGAGGCGCGTGCCGTTAATGAACTCGCCCGTCCCTTCCGCGATGGCCTGATAGAACTTCGGCAAATCCTCGGGTGCGACCGTGAGATCGGCGTCCAGGATCATCAGGATATCCTTGCTCGCCATATCGAAGCCCTTGCGGACCGCGTCTCCCTTGCCTTTGCCGTCCTGCTGGGCGACGCGAATTTCCCACTTACCCGCATAGGCATCGCGGACGCGCTCGCATTCCTCGAAGGTCCCATCGCTCGAATGTCCTTCGACATACAGAATTTCCATGTCCTCGGCGAAACGCGGCATCCGGGTGACGGCGGATTCGATATTGCCCTTCTCGTTCCGGCACGGCACCAGAACCGAGACCGACGGTTTCCACTCCGCGCGCCGCTCAAACGGTCGCGCCACGATATAGTGGCGCAGACAAAGGCGACGGATTAGCGGCAAGGTTCCGATGAAGCGGTTGATCGCAGTGCCGATACCCAGCAAGCTTTTCGGGATAAGTTGACGCCATTCCGTGCGCACGACTTCGAAACCTGCCAAATACAACAGATTGGTGATGTCCGACGAGGACAAGAAATTGACGTCCGGTTGCGGCATCTTCTGCCCCATCCGCTCGGCAAGGTCGAGGACCGGTTCCCATAAATGCGAATAATAGGAAACCATCAAACGCGTGTGCGGCGCGGATATCTTCCGCAAGGACCGGAACACCCGCTCGATATCATCGAGATATCCGATCGTGTCCGAGAGCACGATGTAATCAAAAGGACCGTCGAGACCGGAGATGAAATCATCTTCCTCGGCATCACCAACGAGAAACGTCAGATCGGGATGCTCGCGCCGGGCCGTCTCCACCATCCGGGCGCTGAAATCGACACCGACCCCGTGGCTCGGCTTCAATCGCGCGAGGAGATAGCCAGTCCCGCAACCGACCTCAAGAATACGCGCGCCGACCGGCACCACGAATTGCGTATAGCGCCTGTCGTCATCGTAGTAGGCGCGGTTGCGTGTTATCCAGCGGTCACGATCATCTGAAAGCGATTCGAAATGGTCGCGAATGGCGTCTTTACGGGAGGTGTCAGGCATCAGCGAATCTTAAAGTCATTTTTTAGGCATAAAGCATCTCTTCCGCTGCTTATCAAACTCGTAATTGCACTCTGCTCGGGCCGGATACTATTCTTAGTATTGTTGATGAACCAGGAAGTATGAAGCACTTCTCATATCGAAAGCGTCGCGGAAATGCGGAAGACTTGACCTTGGATATACCCCAGGTTACTAATTTTTACCGAATTTAAATTCCGGCTGTAAACTGACCGTCTTCGCTGGAGGGCGTGCTCCACGAGGCTCTCGCACATGTTAGATGTATTCATCGGCTGGGATCCGCGAGAAGCTATCGTCGCTGATGTCTGCCGATACTCGATATTGCGCCGTACGAATAATAATACGGTGAAAGTGCATGAAATTCGCTTAGATGAGATGCGGGGGAAGGGGTTATATAATCGGCGCCACAAACAGCGTAACGGACAACTCTGGGACGAAATCTCCGATGCTCCCATGAGCACCGAATTTGCAATTTCACGCTTCTTAACGCCACTGATTGCGAAATCTGATTGGGCAGTATTTTGCGACTGTGATTTTCTATGGCTCGAAGATATCAATAATTTACTTGCGCTCGCGGACGAAAAGTATGCGGTTATGTGTGTGAAACATCACCATGTGCCAACTGAAACACATAAAATGGATGCTCAAGCGCAGACACAATATCATCGTAAAAATTGGTCAAGCATGATGCTGTGGAATACCCGACATGACGCTAATCACCGATTGACACTCCAAGATATAAACAGATTACCGGGACGTGAACTACATCGATTTTGCTGGCTGCAAGATTCGGAGATCGGCGAGATTCCAGTCGAATGGAATTGGCTCGAAGGTATTTCGGACCCTTCTGTCGACCCTAAAGTAATTCATTACACCCGTGGCGGACCATGGTTCCAGGAATGGCAAAACGTTGCCTATGCCGATCAATGGACCAATGAATTGAACGCCATGCGCGAGGCGGCTTGAAAAGAGCCAAAGGTTCTTGCGGTAAGGGAATAAGTTCAGGCGACCCCGTATAATGCTCACGAATGCCGAACTCGCCGAGTTTCTAAAAGCAATCGTCATTTTGCTGTTATCAGCGCATTCGATGGGCTTTGTATTTGATAAGCTGCATCTACCACGTGTTGTTGGAGAGATCACAGGCGGATTTGTCTTAGGCCCATCTTGCCTTGGCCTCTTAGCACCTGGCGTTGCAGCTCAACTAATCTCTGGCAGTCCTCTTCAAGAGCAGTTGTTAAGCGCCTTTCATTGGGTCGGGTTAACACTTTTGATGTTCACTGCTGGGTTCCGGATCCAGCACGGGTTCTTGATGAAGGATGGAAAAACCGTTTTCATCCTGCTCGCTAGCGCAACCATCTTGCCATTTGGAGCGGGTTGGGCTGCAACCGCGTATTTCGACCTCGGCGGCTATATAGGGCCGAATGGTGATGCAGTCACATTCGCCTTGGTTCTGGCGATCGCGGTTGCCGTTACTTCCATTCCCGTAATTTCGAGAATCTTTATTGATTTAGAAATTATAAATACCCGATTCGCCCGAATTGTCCTCGCCGTCTCAACAATTCAGGACATTCTATTATGGGCAGTACTTGCCGTCGCCACCAGTTTGGCCGGCGCGAAAACCGGCACACAAAGTGAAGTCGCAGTAGTG
>JBMYRC010000122.1:0-12391 GCA_049601975.1 Alphaproteobacteria bacterium
AAACGTGCTGCATGAAGCGCCACCGCCATGCATCGTCCATATCGCTAAGGTGGCGCAAAAATCCGTGGAAGGTCACGTAGCGCAAGGGTTGGATCGTTTGTAGGTTAGCGCGCCTGCAAAAGAGATGAACCAGATTGGCCCCAGCGTCGAGCGCTTCTGCCGCGTTGTCGAATGCTGACGCGCCGGCCCCCAACACCGCCACCGTCTTTCCCGTGAGCGAAGAGAAATCGATATCGTCGGCAGCATGCGCCCGTAGATGCTTTGGCAGAGCTTAGACACAGTCCGGCATCCACCACCGGCCCGTCCCATCCTGTCCCGTCGCTAGGACGATCTTACGCGCATAGATATACGAACGCTCGCCTGCCGCTGTTTCGATCTCCCCACGAAGGGACCCTTCGACCGGATGGATCGCTGTCAGCGCGGTCTCGTTTCTCACGTCAATCTCCAACACCTTACGCAACCACAGCAGATAGTCGTTCCAGTGAGCCGTTGGGATGAGATCGAGTTTCGCCCAGGCTTGTTCCCCGAAGGAGGCCTCGTGCCAAGATTGATACGTGAGCGATGGGACGCCGAGATCGGGGCCGGGATAATCCTTGGGCGAGCGCAATGTCCGCATCCGCGCGAAGGTAACCCAGGGCCCTTCCCGGCCATAAGGGGCCTTATCGATGACCACCACATTGTCGATCTGATCGCGCTTCAAGGCATAGGCGGTCGCGATGCCGCTCTGCTCGCCACCGACGATCAGCACATCGTAAATCGGTGCGCCGTCCGAATGACGGCGTGCCCGCAGCCACTTAAGTTTTGGATGCTCGATCGCCTTCAGATCGCGGTGGACCTGACGTTCTAGTCGCTCCAAGCCCGCGTCGACCATATCGTGCGTTCCGATGTTGATTTATGCGGGAGCGAACACGTCGTCTTGTGGCTTCGCCTCAATACCAGGTACTTCAACAGGACCGCTAAACGCAGAATCCCGCTGCAATGTCGGCATCACCTGGGTCGCGAAAAGACGCATATTCAACTCACCATCCTCATGCGGCATACCGCCATATGAGAAATCAGAGACAATGTGATCGGTTCCGGTCAATGTCCGCAATTCACGGACCTGCTCGATGCAATCGTTCGGCGTGCCGACGATCTGAATCTTGACGTAGAAATCGGTCATCTTCTGACGCGCGTCCTCGTCTTTCAGCTTCGAATAGGTTTTCGCCATTTTACCATAGGACTCATAGCCTTTGACGTTGGCGAGGTGACCGTCCGAAAAGTTGTAGTGATTGTCGATGGAGTCCCATTTTGCGCCAAGATACTGCATCGCTCGGTCGTGGGCCTCGTCCCGGCTTTCAGCGACGGAGACGTTGGTAAGAATTACCGGCGGGCGCGGTGTATGCCCAACGCTGATAGCGATGTCGCGGAAACTTTGGATATCAGCCGCAGCCTTCGACCATTCGTTCTGCATGATGACCATCATGCCGAAGCCGAGCTTCGCCATGATCTCCGCCGATTCCGGGCTGACCGATGACGCATAGAAACGGCGTTCCGGATGCGAGATCGGGCGCGGACGGATCGACATTTTCGGAATCTTGTAAAACTCACCGTCCCATTCGAAAACTTCATCCTGCAATGCCTTGGTGATCAATTGCGCGGATTCGGCAAAACGCGGCCGCGCTTCCTCCATCGGCACTCGGAACCCGGCATATTCAACGCTCGCCGCGCCGCGCCCGAATCCGAACATGCAACGCCCGCCGCAGAGCAGATCAAGATAGGCGATTTGTTCGGCGACCCGGATCGGGTCGTGCCATGGCAGAACGATCACACAAGTGCCAAGGGTGATGCGTTTGGTTTTGCCAGCGAAATAACTGAGCAATTGCAACGGATGGGGCGACATCGAATAACCGGTGAAATGGTGTTCCAAACCAAACAGTGAGTCGAACCCAAGAGGTTCGGCCAAATCACCCAACGCCAAATGTTCCGCCAAAACCGACGCGTCAGAGCGCCCCGCTTGTGCCAAAACGCTAAGATCCGTTCCGATTTTCATATCCGTCCTGCTCCGTTGCCTCTTTAAAGGTTTACCCTACCAATTAGGTCGAGGGGCGCACGTAATCCATGCTAATTCAAACGGGCGATAAACGCGTCAATCGCGGCATTCGTTTCCCTCGGATATTCAACTTGCGGATAATGTCCGCAATTCGGAATGATCTCGATGCTTAAATGGCGCACCTTTTCCCACAACAAATTCAGATAGGGCGAGGATTGGCCAGAGACCAAGGAATGGCGCATGCCGTCGGGCGTGATGTAGGTGGACTGTAAAGCCATAACCGGGATTTGAATCTCTTCCAGCAAGCGCTCCATCTTCTCTAGATCGTGACGCCCTATATCCGCGAGAAGCGACACACCGAGCTGGGGTGGTACTTTTGTCGCACGCTCGGTCATTTCAGCCACCTTTTCCGGATCAAAACCGGGGCTGAACATTTTCGCGAACATGGCGCGGGCCAAATCCTGATACCCTTCTGGCGCGCTATCCGCACCGAGGGCGGCGTGGACACCGGAGGCGGGCGGGCTGAGACGGCTGCCGTCGACGAGGATCACAGCCCTTGTCAGTTCCGGTGCGCGGGCGGAGATATCCATTGTCACGCGGCAACCGAGGCTATTGCCAATGACGATTGCGGGTGGAAGATCGAGCGACTTCATCAGCGCAACCACATCGCTGCCATGGGTTTCGACGCGCGCGTGGTCTTCATGCCCTGGTGTCGCCCCATGGCCGCCGAGGTCAACGGCAATGCATCTATGACGCGGTGAGAAATACGCCACCTGCGCATCCCAATCGCTGTGGTCGCAGCCAAAGGCGTGTATAAAGACCAGGGCCGACGCGCCGACGCCCGTATCCGAATGCTCGATCATGTTTATTACCTTTCACGGACAGCTACTGCGGCACGGTGTCTGATCCCGGCGCGCGGTTTAGGTTATATAGATACTTGGGACGACCTATATGATTTCGACAGGAGACTCTATAAATGGCGCATGATGACCTGCCCTTCGAGGGCGTGAAAGTACTCGACCTCAGTCAAGGAGTGGCGGGGCCGTATTGCGGCATGCATTTCGCGCGCAACGGCGCTGACGTGATAAAATTGGAGCCACCCGGCAGCGGCTGCTGGAGTCGCCAACTTGGGAGGGCGATAGGCGATCAAACCGCGCATTCGGTCGTCGTCCATCGTGGCAAGCGGAGCCTCGCCGTTGATTTGAAATCCCCCAAAGGATTGGAGATCGCCAAAAAACTGTCGGCCGAATGCAACGTAATGATCCAAAATTATCGAGTCGGTAAACTGGCGAAACTCGGCCTCGATTATGATTCCGTCGCCAAGGTAAACCCGAAAGTCGTCTATGTCGCCGTTACCGGCTTCGGACAGGAAGGACCGCGTCGCGATCAACCCGCAACCGATTCCGTGATGCAGGCATATACCGGAATGATGTCGATCAACCGCGATATCAACGGTCTGCCGCAACGGATCAACATGCTGGCGATCGATTTCTCCACCGGCCTCTACGCTTTTCAAGCGGCGGCAGCGGCGCTGTACGGCCAAGCAATGAGAGGAAAAGGCAAGCTAATCGAAACCAGTTTGTTGGAATCCGCCATGGTGTTCCAAGAGGCAGCGATCATGGAGTCGCACTTACAGGGCGGAGAGGCAGAACCCATCGGCATGCCGGTCGGCAGCTTCAAGACCAAGGACGGCTTCATGTCGATCAATGCACGCCGCGACCCCCACTTTAAAGGTTTTTGTGCCGTGATCGGCCGGGAGGAATGGATCGACGATCCGCGCTTCACCGGACCGCGTGAAAGGGTCGCCAACCGTGATTTCCTGCTCTCCGAAATCCGCCCCATCATCGAGACCAAAACCAGTGACGAATGGAATAAATTGATCTCCGAGGCCGACATCTTGAATGCCAAGGTACAGACACATCTCGATCTGTTCGAAGATACGCAAGTGCAGGCGGTGAACGCCATCCGCTGGGTTGAGAACGACACATTGGGCCGCATCCCCATGGCGACGGTCCCAGGCCAACCCATCCCGGAGACCGGCGACCGCCTCTCTCACAGCCCGCATCTCGGCGAGCATAACGAGGAAGTGCTGGCGGAGCTCGGCTACGGAGCACCCGAGATTGAGGCGCTCAAGGCGAAGGGTGTCGTTGGAACCTTCGCGGCGAAAGCAGCGGCCTGACGGAAATAGCTGCTTACAAAAATTGCGATCAAGAAGGATTACCGTTCGAATGAGAAATATCCGCGTCAATTCCAGCCGCCTATGGGACAGCCTGATGAGCATGGCCGAAATAGGAGCTCTGCCAAACGGCGGATGCTGCCGTCTCGCCCTCACCGATGAGGACAAGGAAGGTCGCGATCTTTTTGTTGAGTGGTGCGAAGCGGCCGGCTGCGACGTCTCCGTCGACCAGATGGGTAACATTTTCGCGCGCCGCCCTGGGCGCGACAATGATCTGCCGCCCATCGTCACCGGCAGCCATTTGGACACCCAGCCTCATGGCGGAAAATTCGACGGTGTTTACGGCGTCTTGGCGGGATTAGAGATTATCCGCAGCCTGAACGATCATGACATCACCACCGACGCGCCGATCGAAGTGACCGTTTGGACCAACGAGGAGGGCAGCCGGTTTGCCCCATCCATGGTGGCGAGCGGCGTCTTCGGCGGAAAGTTCGACCTGGAAGAATCCCTCGCCATCGCCGACGTAGACGGAAAGACTATCGGCGCAGAGTTGGCACGGATCGGCTATGCGGGCGACAGGCCCTGCGGTGATCGCCCGTTTGGCGCATTCTTCGAGGCGCATATCGAGCAAGGCCCAATCCTGGAGGCGGATGGCAAGACCATCGGCATCGTCACCGGCGCGCAATGCCAGCGTTGGTACGACGTCACGCTGCTGGGCCAAGATTCCCATGCGGGCACGACGCCGATGCCGATGCGAAAGGATACGGTTTTCGCCATGGCCCGCATCATTTCCGCCTTCGAAGATTTGGTCTCCGCGAACGCCCCCGATACGGTGGGGACAGTCGGCTGGGTCGAAGTCGTCCCCAATTCCCGCAACACGGTGCCGGGCCGCGTCGACTTCACCATCGATCTCCGCCACCCAAATGCGGAAACTCTGGATGCAATGCATGACGAGGTGCACCGACTGCTCAATTCCGTCGCCGAGGAATACGAGCTGGAGCTCGATGCGCGGGATGTAGCCCATGTCCCGCAGATCAACTTCGATCCCGATTGCGTCGAAGCGGTCCGTGAAGCGGCAAACGAACTCGGTCTACCCGCCCGCGAAATTCTGTCGGGCGCCGGGCATGATGCCATGTACATCTCCAACGTCGCGCCGGTCTCGATGATCTTTGTGCCGTGCGAAGGCGGTCTCAGTCATAACGAGGCGGAATCGGCGACCGCCGACGATCTGGGCGCCGGCTGCGACGTGTTGCTCCATGCCATGCTCACCAAAGCTGGCGTCGCGGACTCTTAGACGCTCGATAGAACGGAAAACTCCCCATCCTCTTCGCCACTGAAACGATCGACGACCTCTTCGCCCGCTACGGGAAAAGTTATCGCGTCATCGTGATGACCGCGGGCCTCGCCGCTTCGTTCACCATGGTCGTCTCCGGCACCATCGTTAGTGTTGCGGTTCCGGACGTCATGGGCGCGTTCGGGGTTGGGCTCGATCAAGCGCAGCTGATGACCACGGGCTTTAATATTGCCATGGTGACTAGCCAGCTGCTAAATGCGTGGCTCGTTGCCGCCTTTGGCCAGCGCGCTGGATTCATGCTGATGGCTTTCGTTTTCACTGTCGGCAGCATCATATGCGGCCTCGGCCAAACCTTTGACATGATTGTCGTCGGCCGCATCATGCAGGGATTGGCGGCAGGCGTGATTCAGCCACTGGTGATGGTTGTCGCCTTCCAGGTGTTTCCGGCGGACCGTCGGGGTTACGCGATGGGCATCTATTCGATGGGCATTTTCTTGGCCGTCGCCGTTGGTCCCATTTTTGGTGGCTTCGCCATCGAACTGTTGAATTGGCGCTATATTTTTTGGGCACCCTTGCCGGTGATCGGGATCGGCGCGTTGATGGGTTGGGTGTTTATCCCCTCCGTTCCAAGCGAGAAGAAATTATCGTTCGATTGGACTGGCTATATTCTGCTGATTGTCTCCGTCTATTGTTTGGTCACCGGTTTGACGGAAGGCAACCGCGAGGGCTGGTCCTCCACTTACATCATTGGACTCTTTATCGTAGGATTCGGATGCGGGGCCACGCTCATTTGGTCTCAACTGCGAGACGCGCAAACGCTGATCGATTTATCGCTCTTCAAGAATAAACAATTCGCTATGACCGCGCTCATCGCCTTCGTCTTTGGCGTTGGAAATTTCGGCACCGGATACGGCGTGCCCGTGTTCGGCCAACTCATCCAAGGCATGACACCGATTGTGGCCGCCCTCGTGATGTTGCCGTCGGCCTTACTGATCGTTGTCGCCCTGCCTTTCACCGGCAAATTGGCCGACAAAATTCCCGCGCATATCGGAATCCTGATCGGCCTCGCTTTGTTCGCTCTCGGCACCGCACCGATGAGCGACGCTGACGTCAATACACCCTTCCTCATGGTGATGTCCTATTTCATCGTTAGCCGCTTCGGCATGAGTTTCACCAACCCATTCATCATGAACACCGCACTGAAATCACTGCCACCAGAACAACTGAGCGCGGGCGGCGGCATGATTAATTTCTGCCGTCAATTCGGTGGCTCCATGGGCCTCACAGCCTGGGTCGCCTTCGTTCAATACCGCACTCAATTCCACGGCGAGGCATTGACGGCGACGCAAAGCTCGGCGAATGAAACAACCGTGGAAATGATGGGCGGCATCAGCCGTTTACTCACCGAAGCGGGGGTTCCCATCGATTTGCACGCGGCGAGTGGCTTGCATTTCCTTGGCCAAGTTATCCAAGCTCAAGCCAGTACCTTCGGCTTTCAGGACGGCTTCATGCTGCTGGTCTTCTTCTTCCTTTGCGCGATGATTCCAGCGTACTTGCTGGGTCGGCTGAAAAAATAACCTGCGTTACTTGCGGAAATGCTCTTCGTAAATCGCAACCTCAGACGAGAGATCGGACCAATCCCGCCGCGACCGTGCAAAAACATGACGAAAGATTTGTCGTTCCGGCGTGATCCAACTCGGATCATCGAACGCACCCGCCGGCAAAGTCCGAATCTCCGGTGCCGCCTGCAAGGTAAATCCGAGATTACCGCCACATTGGCCGCAGAACTCAATTTCGAGCCAGCGCCCCGATTCATCCGACACATGGCGGTAGCGCGCGGGTGAGGCTCCGCTCATCTCAATTCGGTCCAGGTCGAAAACGAGCTCGATGCCAAAAGCGGAACCGGTTCGTCGTTGGCACCATTGGCAATGACAAACGGTAACCCGTAGCGGATCGCCCGCGGCGCTAAATCGGATGGCGCCGCAGACGCATCCTCCGGCATGTGATATCGACGAATTCATCCCAAAACCCTTTCTCGGCAGAGGCATCTGTCACCTCAACAATGTTGCGCTCGACTTTCGGCCCCTATAAACCGCTCTACTCGATCATTCTCATAGAATAGGCCGAATGCGCATTTTCGCGATCAAAAACGTCCCGGCCGTCGGCTGGAGTTCCAGCCATCCGCATAATATCCGTCCACGCCCCACGACTGTATTTTGGCTGGCTCTCGGATTGTTCCTGTTCGGAGCCGGAGAGACCTTGCTGATTGCCGCGGGTATCGGGGTCAGTCCGTGGACGGTATTGGCGCAAGGTATCGCGGTGAGCTTCGATATTGGCATCGGGGCTGCGACCTTCGTCGTCAGTCTCGGCGTTTTGCTATTATGGTTGCCCCTACGTCAACGCCCCGGTATCGGCACGCTTTGTAACGTATTTATCATTTCCGCGACCATCGGATTTCTGCTGCCCTATATTCCCGTGCCGGAAAGCTATTGGGCACGTGTTCTGGAAGTTTGTCTCGGTACACTCATCGTCGGACTCGGCAGCGGCATCTATCTCGTGGCTAATTTAGGCGCCGGACCACGCGATGGCCTAATGACCGGATTGCAGAGCCTCACCGGGTTTCCCATTGCCTGGGTGCGGGCTTCTATCGAAGTCGCCGCGATCGCCTGCGGCTGGATGCTGGGCGGCACGGTCGGCGTCGGAACCGTTATGTTTGCCATCGGCATCGGCCCGGCCGTCTCCGCTGGCCTGTATCTGACCGCCTATTGCGCCGGTGCAGGCAAAGAGGCGCCCAACACCGAATGACACCACCGCGCCCCATTGCGCGCAAGAAATGACTTTGGCAGGCTTGTCGTCATGCTCGATCACGTATCCATAACCGTCGACGATATCGAAACCGCCGAGGTCTTTTATGACGCCGTCATGTCGGCGTTGGATATTCCAGAGGTGAAACGCTCGAAAGCGCAATTGGGATGCGGTGAGCGAGCTGACACCGATCATCCAGGCCGCAGCTATATATCCATCCTAAGCGGCGACCCGCCCGAACCCGCCTTCAGGCGACATTGGTGTTTCAAAGCAGAGAGCCGTGCCGCCGTGGATGCGTTTTGGCACACCGGTATCGGCCATGGCGGAAGCGAAGACCGGGCGCCGGGCCTCCGCCTCAATTATCATCCGTCTTACTATGCCGCGTTTCTCACTGATCCCGCCGGAAACCGGATAGAAGCGGTTTGTCATACTGCAGCCGATAGTTAATCTGACTGGAATAGCGGGTTCATCCAACGATCTCCGATAGGATTTATGATGACGACGGAAAAAGTAGCGATAATTACAGCTGGCGGCAGCGGCATGGGTGCGGGTGCTGCTCAACGATTGGCGGCGGACGGTTTCAATGTCGCTATTTTGTCCTCATCGGGTAAAGGCGAGGCATTGGCCAAGAAACTTGGTGGCCTGGGCATAACCGGCTCCAATCAATCGAGCGATGACCTACAACGTCTAGTGGACGAGACCATGACGCGCTGGGGTCGGGTGGATGTCCTCGTCAATAGCGCCGGACACGGACCACGCGCGCCAATCCTCGAGTTGACCGACGAAGACTGGCACACCGGGATGGATGTCTATTTCCTGAACGCGGTGCGCCCGACACGGTTAGTCACGCCAATCATGCAGGCGCAGAAATCCGGATCCATTATCAATATCTCCACCTTCGCTGCATTTGAGCCGGACCCGGTCTTTCCGACTTCCGGTGTCTTTCGTGCCGGGTTGGCGGCTTATACCAAGCTTTACTCGGATAAATACGCCCCGGAGAACATCCGGATGAACAATGTGCTGCCGGGATTCATCGACAGCTTGCCCGAGAAAGCGGAATTCAAAGACCGCATTCCGATGGAACGCTACGGCAAGACCGATGAGATATCGGCGACGATCGCATTCCTGGCGTCGGAAGGGGCCGGCTATATTACCGGCCAGAATATTCGCGTGGACGGTGGGATCACACGTTCCGTCTGACGAAATCCGAGGTGTGAATTGATCTAATCCATCGTCGAGACATGGGCGGAGACGACCTTCCAGCCAACATCCGGAAAGCGCGCCCAGGTCTGACTTTGGCGGCCAATCTTGTCCTGCCCGCGCATTTTGAACTCCAAATTCACGGTCGCCATATCGTTGCCAAGGGTGAGTATTTCCAGGCGGCGACGCTTCTCCTTGGTGCCTGGCCCCGGTGGGCGGCGCACGCGGTGGGCGTGGATTTCATCGAATCCGTAGCCGTGTTCGTCAAAAGACAGACGGATCGTATACGGGCTGTTCCAAAACGTGGCGTCGAGCACATCCACGTCCTTGTCGATCAGCGCTTGTTCGTAACGCTCGAACAGCTCGCGGACCTCCGCAACTACTTCCGGCTTGTTCACTTCCATCTTTATACTCCCACCTCCGAGTTGAAATTGTCAATCAATCCGTCCCAGATCGGCACCATGTCCATCATGTCATCCCAGAAATTCGGGTCACGACGCGCGTCGAAATCAGCCAGCGAGACGCCCTGTTGCTCGACCCAGGTATAGTAACCAAGATTGAAAATACCTTCGCGGTCGGGCCGCGTCATTTCCTTCATATGATCCGTGGTCGCACCCAACAGATAACGCCCGAAAACTTCCGCCGCCGCGAGACCATCGAAGTTACCGCCGAACGTGGCGCGGGATTGTTTGTCGAGTTCAGTGCCATACATCTCCGAGCCGTCGGTCGCCACCGTGAGCACCGCGTCATTGGTGCCGAGGCCCTGATACTTGGCGTATTTGATCGCGGCCAGAACATTGGCGATAGATGAGAGTCCGAGATCGGCGAGCCCACCCAATGTTTCCTGTCCCAATCCCGTGCGGGAAGCGAGATATCCGCGCCCGACCGTCGTGTTGAACAGCAAGTTCAATGCATCCGACGCCTTATCCGAGACGGCAATGACATAATCGGTATTCAACGCGTTGTGGATGAAGGGCACATGCTTGTCGCCGATACCTTGGATATTGTGCTCGCCATAACCGTTCATCAACAAGGTCGGGCATTCAAACGCTTCCACCGCGCAAATATCCGCGCCGAGGGCCTGCTTCAAATGATCCCCCGCCGCCAAGGTGCCACCCGATCCAGTGGCCGAGACAAATGCCCGCGCTCGCAAGCCGCTATCGGCGTCAACCGCGTGGAAGATTTTTTCCATGGCAGGGCCGGTGACCGCACGGTGGACGATGTAGTTTCCGAACTCATTGAACTGATTGAGAATGACGTTGTCGGGGATCGCCGCCAGCTCATGACAAGCGTCGTATATTTCCTTCACGTTGCTTTCGGTGCCCGGCGTGCGAACAATGTCCTCGGGCGAGCCGGCCCAGTTCTCCAACCATTGAAACCGCTCCTGGCTCATCCCTTCCGGCAGGACGGCCACACCCCGACATCCAAGAATGCGCGAGATTGCAACACCACCGCGACAGTAATTACCGGTGGACGGCCAGATCGCGCGATGCCGGATGGGGTCGAACTGCCCCGTCACCAAACGCGGGACGAGGCAACCATAGGCCGCCAGGACCTTATGGGCGCGTATCATGGGAAACCGGTTGCCCGTGGCAACGATGATCTTCGCCTCCACGCCAGTCAGTTCGGACGGCAGCACTATATGCTCCGGCGTCTCGACAAGAGATCGACGGTCCTCGCCATTGTGCCAATGGACGCGAAACAGGTTGCGGACATCAGCGGCATCCGGGTTCACGGCCGACAAATGCTCCGGCATCGATCCACTCTGGCCGACAGGATCGGCAAGCGTGGAGAGACGCGGCAAGCGCACACCACTTTCGGCGAAACGTTCGACTGCGCGACGGCGTATTTCAGGATCTACGATGTCACGCTCAAGTCCGAGAGGCATCTGGCCCATCCTTAATCAGAGTTACGGGAACACCGTTAGTAGAGACTGACAGTACGAGCGGCAAGCGGACTGGTCGCCACCGGAGGAATGACGCATACATCTGTTCTGTTGGAAGACCGTGGATCACGAGAGAGGAAGACGGAGATGCTCGAGCAAGCAAAAGATTTCAAGGACGAGTGCGAGACCTTATTCGCCCTCATGGACCCTTTAAACAACGCTGATTTCGAACGCCAGACATTGTTCAAAGGATGGACCTTCAACGATATTCTCGGGCATCTACATCACGGCAATATGTTGGCCGATCTCTCACTCAACGACGAGGCTAAGTTCCACGAGACCTATGCCAAGATCAAAGCGCTTCGAGATGCCGGAGCCGAAGGCACGGATGCGACGGCAACCGTGCTCGAGGGTCTAAAGGGCCGCGCATTGCTGACGGCTTGGCGTGATTTCTACGGACCCATGAGCGACCGTTTCTCGGCAGCCAATCCAAAGAAGCGTATAAAATGGGTCGGCCCCGACATGAGTGTACGCTCCAGCATCACCGCACGTCTGATGGAAACATGGTCCCATGGCCAAGCCGCCTTCGATCTGCTCGGGGTGGAACGACAAGACACCGACCGGATCAAGAATGTTGCGGTCCTTGGGGTAAACACATTCGGCTGGACCTTCGTAAATCGCGGCGAAGAGGTCCCGGAGCCGAAGCCCCATGTACGATTGACCGGCCCGTCGGGCGAAGTGTGGGAATGGAACGATCCGTCGGATGCGGAGCGCATCGAAGGATCGGCTGTCGAGTTCTGCCAAGTGGTGACGCAAACTCGAAACATAGGCGACACAGCCCTGCAGGTAACTGGCACTGTCGCTAATAAATGGATGGACGTTGCACAGTGTTTCGCGGGCCCGCCTCGCATGCCACCAGCGCCTGGAAAACGGCGTATGGCGGCCGGCTGAACAGTGATACGGTAGCTCGGGTGGCCAGATTAAGGGGATTGGACCGGT
>JBMYRC010000123.1:0-12368 GCA_049601975.1 Alphaproteobacteria bacterium
CCCTCTCCCGCTTGCGGGGGAGGGTTAGGGTGGGGGCTCTTGAGGTTTTGTGATACGATTCTCCCACCGATAGGAGGAACATCATGGCGCAAGCATACGATCTGGAAGAAGTGCTCAACACCGTCACCTTTCTCGAAGGGCGGACCATTCACACTGATACCAAGGGAACTTTCGCACGGGTCGCGGATTATCGCGATGGCGGTATCTTCACCGGTGGATTTTCCGGGACCAGCCAGTGGGAGCGCCATCCGAGCGGCGACGAGATCGTGCAAATTCTCAAGGGCGCGGTGACGCTGACCCTGAAGACCGAGGACAAGGTTGAGAATGTCGATTTGACGGCGGGAATGATCGCCATCGTGCCGCAGAATACTTGGCATCAGTTCAATGCGCCGGACGGAGTCACCTTGATGACCACCACACCGCAACCAACCGAACATATTGAGGACGCTGAGCCGCCCGTTGGTTAGGTCTGCGACGTGACGTTCTACGAGAATATTTTTGACGCGGAAGAAATAGCCGCCGGGATCGCCGCGTGGGCGTCGATCGAGAGTCCGAGCTTTGATGCCGCTGCCGTCAACCGGATGATGAATGTCGCCGCGCAGACGATGGCGGGATTGGGAGCCGCTGTCGAACGGATTCCGGGCAGCGATGGATTCGGCGATGTGGTGCGCGCCCGTTTCGAATGGGGCGAGGGGCCGGGCATTCTGGTGCTGGGACATTTGGACACGGTGCATCTGGTTGGCACCTTGGCCGAAACCCTGGCGGTGACGCGGGACGGGGACAGGCTCTACGGTCCTGGTGTCCTCGATATGAAGGGCGGTATGTATCTCGCCGTTCACGCCGTCGAAAAGCTGATCGCGGCGCGTGGTAGCCTTGGTCTGCCGGTCACGTTTCTGTTCATTCCGGACGAAGAGGTCGGCAGCCCTTCTACCCGCGCCTTGATCGAGGCGGAGGCGAAGGCCAGCCGCTATGTCCTGGTGCCGGAGCCGGGAAAACCGGGTAAATTCGTCACCGGCCGCCACGCTTTCTTGCGCTACAAGCTGCATACATACGGGCGGCCCGCCCATGCGGGAGTCGCCAAGGGTGTCGGTAAGAGCGCGATCAGCGTCATGGCACGGCTCATCACGGAAGTTGAAGGCTTCAGCGATGTGGAGCGGGAGAGGACATTCCGCGTCGGCGTGATCGAGGGAGGCAATTTCGTCAATGTCATTCCGACCGAATGCCATGCGGAAGTATTATGCGTGGCACCGACGCCGGAGGATTTCGTCGAGGTGCAACGGCTTATGGGCGGACTCGTGTCTCCTGATCCGGATGTCCGGCTGGAAGTGGAGCCAGGACCGGTGCGGCCACTCTTCACCATGCACGAGGCATCGGAGGAACTCTACGAGGTGGCGCGCCGGGTCGCCCGAGATGTCGGGCTTGATCTCGGCTATGGCCAATTTGGTGGCGGCAGTGACGGTAATTTCTGCGGGGCGCTCGGCATACCGACCCTGGATGGGCTCGGTGTGTGCGGCGACGGTGTGCACACGAAGCAGGAGCATTTACTGGTGTCGTCCTTGGTACCGAGGGCGCGGCTTTTTGCCGGTCTCCTCGAAGAGCTCGCCAAACGGAATAGGTAAATTTCCATGGAAACCTATCGCCATATCGACGCGAAACCGCTGACGGTGAATGTGGGCGCAGAGATTTCGGATGTGGATTTGCGCCAACCGAGCCCGGAGGCGCAAGCGGATATCCGACAGGCATTGATTGACCGAAAAATCATTATCTTTCGGGATCAAGACCTCAGTCCCCATCAATATGCCGAGTTCATGCGAATTTTCGGGACACCGGTGAAGGAAGACATGGCTGTCGACGACGGGCATCCGGCGGAAGTCGGTGCGATCCATATCCGCCCGGACGAACAGCAGCGGATCAATTTTTGGCATATGGACCATTCGTTCCGTGACTTGCCAACTCCGATCCTCAGTCTCTACGCCAAGCTCCTGCCACCGGTTGGCGGCGATACGCTCTTCACCAGTTTGGAAGCGGCATATGACGGTTTGTCGGAGCGGATGAAGGAGCGGATCGAGGGATTGAATTGTTTTCACCGGGTGACGACGACGCAGAACACAAAACGGCGTCATACGGCGGAAGAGGCCGCGGCCATGGCGAAAGCGCCGCCGGTCTTACACCCCTTGGTCGGGCTCAATCCGGCGAATGGCCGCAAATTCCTATTCGTGAATGTACCGATTTATTGCCGCAGTATCGCCGAGATGCCGACAGAGGAGGGAGACGCACTGCTACGAAAGCTGTATCTCCACGTGCAACAGCCCGAATTCCATCTGCGCGTTGTATGGCGCGAAAACACCGTCGTTGTGTGGGAGAATGTGCATTGCTTGCACTATCCGGTTGCCGACTATTTCCCGCATGAACGCAAGCTGTGGCGGGTCGTAATCGAAGCCACGGATCGGCCCCGAGCCGCATAACCATACGATAGTTATTCGTCTAAGACGGGGTATCCGTGTTCTTTGGATTCCAGGTCACGGTAGTTTACCACGCGCTCGGGGTTAGAATGGATGCCGAGCAATTTCAGCGTACTGTCTCCGGCGGTCCGAAAGCTGTGCCACATACCCGCCGGAATGGCGATGCTGTCTCCCGGGCCAAGTCGGACGGGTGTGTCCTCTTCACCTTCCTGCCAAGCATCCGCTTCGCCCTCTAGAATGAAGAGCACCTCGACATACGGATGGCGATGCAATTGCGCCTCATACCCTGGTTCCGCAACCTGGATACCGGTCCGCACCGGCGTGTCGCCGTCGGCCACTAATGGGTGATAAGAGGAGAACGGGCCGAAATCGACCTTTTCGGCATCGGCTAGCTTTTTCACTTTCAATGTCTTCAATTCCGCGCTCATACCGATTTCTCCGTTTTGGTCGGGTTATCTTAGCAAATCTCAGCTCAAGCCCAAAGTGCTCGTCGCCATTTTAACGCAATCGCCGCGACGGCAATGATATCGATTGCAGCGAAAATCCAGACGGTCCCGACATATCCGATTGCATCGATCAGGACGCCCGCGATCGGCAAACCGATCCCCAATCCATAGACAGCCAACATCCGCACGCCCATTACACGGGCTCTTAGCTCTGCGGCGGCGGTGCCGAGGATCAGGCTCGACATCGATAGCATCGTGAAACTTTGCACGATGCCGATACAGAATAGGACCGCGAGCCCGAGCTCGATTTTCGTTATGGCGGCAAATATGGCCAACAGCACATACCAGCTCAAGGCGAAGGCGAACATGAAAGTGGCTGGTCTTCGCGAACCGCCGGTCGTTGCCATCAGGATAGAACCGACGAACGCCCCCGACGCGTATGCCGCGATGAGCGTTCCCAATCCACCCTCACCGACGTGGTAGATTTCCTTGGCCGAAAACGGCAACAGTGAAATGGTGAAGGGAAAGGCTGAGAAATTGATCAGGAACGCCAACCACATCAGCGCCAGCAGGCGCGGGGTATTCCAAATATAGACGAAGCCTTCCTTCAATTCGCGCCACCGCGAAGTTACCTCCTCCGGCCGTGACGATTGCGCGAGGCCCAGCGAGAAAAGAAAACTCATGACATAGAATGCTGCGACCACGATATACGTATTGCCGATCCCAAAAGCCGCGAACAACCCGGCGCCTGCCAACGCACCGAAGATGCGGGCGGTATCTTGGGTCGTTCGCGCCAACCCGATGCCCCGAACCAAATGCTCTGGCGGCATGGTGTCGCCAATCAATGAATTGCGCATCACCAGGTCTGACTGGCGCACCAATCCCGCTAAGAGAGAGATCGCCAAGATGAAATATGGCGTCAGCTGATCGGTCATACCGAGGATCATGGTCACGACCGCGAGGCACGCGTAATAAGCCCGCATGAAGCAGAGCATCGTCCGCCGCCCGAGCCGGTCGCCGAGCATGCCGAAGACGGGTGCGACCAATGTTCCGATGAATCCGAGCGCGCCGAATGCCGTCAACAAAATGACTGAATCCGTTGTCACCAACACGTACCAGCCGAGTACGAGCATCTCCATCTCGAATGCCCAAGAGGTCAGTAGATCGGCAGGCCATTGAAACCGGAAACTGCGAACCCGGAAGGGGGCCAAGGCCTCGAACTTATTGATTATGCTCATTGAGACGGCTGCGCCATCTTGGTTTGCCGTATCCTCCAAGCGGCCCGGTAAACTCGCTCGAGGTTCCGCGTGAAGCGGCGACTGTCATGGAGGCGAGAGGCCTGGAGCATGGGCCGGAGCGCCCCCCGAATGCGGGCGAGAAAGTCAACATTACCGGCGAGTTCCGTGGCGCGCACAATATAGGCTTCTTCTGAGGCCGCGGAGAACGCTTGCAGTCCGACGCTGTGCAAGAGGCTGCTCGACATGCGGGCGACGAAGCGATCTCCGAGGAGCGAGATCACCGGCACGCCCATGAGCAGAGCTTCGAATGTGGTGGTCGCTCCGCTAAAGGGAAACGGATCGAGGGCGATGTCGATCCGGTTATATTGCGCTAGATGCTGGCCTCGATTCTCGGTGCTATCGAGAAATTGGATGCGGTCTGCCGCGATTCCGTGGTCGGTAAAGCCTTTGGCGATGCGTTCGGTGAGCGCGGTGTTCGTATAGATATCGTAGAATTTCAGCAGTAGCCGCGAATTAGGCACTTGTTGCAACACACGGCTCCACAGGGAAATCACACGGGTGGTGATTTTGATCGGGTTGTTGAATGAGCCGAACGTGACGTAATTATTCACCTGCACAGGCGGGGCGGTAATGTCCGGCATCTCGTGGGGGAAAGCCTGTATTGTCCAGCACGGCATATGGATGACACGTTCTAGGAACGGTTCCGTGCCGTCACGCGGGGTGCTGATGCAGTCACCGATAAAATAGTCGACCTCTGGAATGCCGACGGAACAGTTGTTGTGCCAAGAGATTTGCACCGGTGCCGGTCGATGCCGGGCAATAGCGGGAAGCCATCGTGCGGTGTGGGCAGCGAGAATAATGAGAATGTCGATCTCATCCTCCCGGATCATTCGCGCGGCATCAGTCGAAGATACACCGGAGAAATTACGGTGGGAATCGCAGCGCTGCAGAAATTGCTCCGTGGCACCGTCCGGCCGCGATAGATCGGCATAACCTGAAATGTGAAACTGCTCCCGGTTGTGAAAATGCAGGGCGGGAAGGGTGCCGAGCGTCGCCGGGTTCGCGCAAAAATCTAGCGCCATGTAACCGACTCTCAGTTTGTCCCGTGGCGGTGCAGAAATTACAGGCTCGGCAGGTTCGGTGTTGTGCGGTGGGTTTAAAGCCGTCCAAAATCTCAGGGAATCGAATATCTCATCGACAGTGCCGTCTTCAGCGTATTGCAGCGCCTCCATCTTGATCGCATGGGCTTCGAAGAAATCAGGGTTATCCCTCACTAGAATTTCGCAGAGGTCGACGGCGTCGCGGAGAAAGCCTGCGGCTTTTAGGTTCGCGGCTTTCTGTAATGTCTCGAGTTCTTCGGCATTCGCCATAGGTGGGCGCTCTTTTGCCCTATCGCGCTTCGATCTCGTCGATGCGTGCGGAGGGAGAGATATGGTTGAGGCTTACTCGAGTCTCTATCACGCATGGTCCGTCATGAGCCATGGCAGCGGCGACAATCTCCTCGGCCTCGGCTTCGGTTTCGATCTTAAACCCTTTTGCGCCGAAAGCTTCTCCCCACGCAGCGAAATCTGGGTTCACTAAATCAGTCGCCGTCTTACGGCCGGGGAAACTACGGGCCTGATGCATACGGATCGTGCCGTAGGCGTTGTTGTTGGAGACGAATATCTTGATCGGCACGCCATACTGGATGGCGGTCGCCAATTCGTTGCCGGTCATTAACGCTCCGCCATCACCAACAAAGACAATGATCTGACGGCCGGGCGTGGAGAGGCCTGCGGCGACTCCGGACGGCACACCCGGACCCATGGCGCCGACGGTAGCGCCGATAAACATGTTCTCTTGCCCCATGTTTAGGAAGCGCGACGGCCAGCTGGAGAAGTTGCCAGCGTCGCAGGTGACCACGGCGTCCTTTGCCATGTGTTTGTCGATGGCGGTCACCACATGGCCGAAGACGACGCCGTCGTTGGAGGAGACCGGCGTCCAGTTCATGACTTCTTTGTGAATGCTGTTCAGGCGCTGCACCCAGGCGGCGCGACCGCTCGGCAGTTCACCGGCACCTTCGGCCCGCATCGCCTTGATGAACTCGTGTGGATCGCAGCCGATGCCCAATTCCGGTTGGAAATTTCTGCCAACCTCTTCAGTGCTCGGCCAGACATGGATCATCGGTTGATCCGGCTTCGGTGCCCTTGGGAAAGTGAATCCTTGGCTCATCGAGGGGCCTATACGCTCACCTAATACCAGCAACAGGTCGGTCTCCTGCATGGCGTCGAGCAGCTCTTTCGGCGCGCGATTGAAGAGCCGGCCGGCGGCATTCGGGTGGCGGCTGTCGAAGACATGAAAGCGCCGTTGCGAGGTCGCGACCGGCAGTTGGAACTCCTCGGCAAAGGCGGTGAAATCCGCTAGCGCTTCGGCACCGTGTAAACGTCCACCTGCGATGACGAGTGGCTTCTCCGCTTTTCGCAGCATATCGAGTGCCTGTGCGGCGTCCGACGCGGCGGGACCCGTGATTGCTTTCTTGCGAGGGCCGAGCGGTTCGGCATCGGAGGGGCCGTAGAGTAAATCTTCCGGTAGCACGACCACGACCGGCCCGGGCGTGCCCGCTTGTGCCACATGAAAGGCACGGGCCACTGCTTCGGAAATACGCGACGGGTCGATGACCTCGATAACCATCTTCGCGGTGTCGGAAAATGTCTTGGAATAGTTCATTTCCTGCAACGCGCCGCGTCCTAATTCGTCGCGCTCCGCTTGCCCGATCAGGAATACGACAGGCTCCGCATCGTGATAAGCAACATGTAGCGCGATAGCGGTGTTCATGGCGCCGGGCCCCCGGCTGATGATGCAGACGCCAGGCTCGTTCCTAAGGCGCGCATGTGCCGCCGCCATGAATCCGGCACCGCCCTCATGTCGGCAGACCACCAGCTGCATGTTCGGGAAGTCGATGAAGGCGTCGGTCAGCGGCAGATAGCTTTCGCCCGGTACACAATAGGCGACATCAACCCCGTGGAGGTCGAGCGTGGCAGCGAGAACGTGGGCGGCGGTATTTGTCATGGCGGTCGGTTCCTATTTGTCGCTTTCTATATCTTCGAGAGTATTATCTATTCCGATTGTAGGCGGTGAGTAACCCGAATTTTGGAAAGGAGCCCCGCCCGGAAAGGAGCGTTCAGCGATGAGCGATTACACATCAGTCGAAGGAGCCATCCCTTTTGAGCCCTTGCGCGTGGACCTTGTTCCGGGCCGTACGGTCATCGTGAACATCGATCTGCAGAACGACTTTCTCCATGACGATGGGCATTACGGGAAAAGTGGTATCGACGTCAGTCATATGCAGCGGGTGATCGATCCTATCAATGCGCTCACCGCCGAGGCGCGGCGGCGCGGCGTGCCGATTATTTGGACCCGCCACGGCACCAAGGGTGTCGTCGACGGTGGCCCGTTCATGCAACATCGCCCCTTCTTGAAAGAGGGCGGTTTGCGTCAACACTCATGGGGATACGAGGTCTATGAGCCGCTGGGTGCGTTGCCCGACGATTGGTATGTCGATAAGACCCGGCTAAGCGCCTTTTTCAGTACGAACCTCGACGTCATCCTACGCGGATTGAAAGCGGAGACCGTCATCTTCACCGGTGTGCTGACCAACCAATGTGTCGCCGCGACATCGAAGGACGCGAGCTTTCGCGATTACATGCCGATCGTCGTCGAGGAATGCACCGGAACGACATTCCCCAACCTGCACGACCCTGCCATCGAGATGATGCGTGTCGGATGGGCCGCCGTCTCGACATTGGACGACGTACTAGGGCAATTGGCGGAATTACCGCTCAGCAATTCGAGCGCGGTTTAGTCCGGCGCGTCGCAAGGCTCCGTGCCCATATCCGCCGGAATCGAGACTTCCAACAATTCGAACGCATCGGAGGTCGCGGTCTCGTTATGCGGTGTGTTGCCGGGGATGTAGATCGAATCTCCGGGGCCAACACGCTCGATGCGGCCGCCGGCAAATACCAGATCGACCCAGCCACTCAACATGTAGACGAACTGCCCCTCGCAGAGATGGATGTGCCAGCCGGTCTCCTCGGACAATCCCTGGGAAGCCGAAGTGATCTGCGCGCGGATTTTACCTTCGCTGGCTTTCGTGACGCCAAGCTCGCGATATTGCAGGAAATCGCGCCGTCCCGGCACCATGACTGGATTGTCGATTTTAGCGACTGCGATTTCGTTGTTTTGATTTGCGTTGGCTGGCTCGGCGCTCATGTTTCTCTCCCCTATATGCATTTTCACTATCAGTGCGAATGTTATGAATGGCGCGGGTGCTTGGCAAGCGACGCGTTAGCTCAGATCTTCCGACGGCGCGCTCCGATAGAGATGAAAACAGCGCAGTCGCCAGCCCATAAAAATACTCGACAG
Organism: Alphaproteobacteria bacterium; assembly: GCA_049601975.1. Lineage (GTDB taxonomy): Bacteria > Pseudomonadota > Alphaproteobacteria > UBA8366 > UBA8366 > UBA6544. The sequence goes on from JBMYRC010000123.1 coordinate 8,548, forward strand.
CATACCGTTGGAATCGATATAGCTACTGGTCGCGGTCGGGATGGCGACCAACTTCGGGGCGGTCGCCGATTTGTAGCCCCTATAGTAGCGAAAGGCAAAAATGACGACGATGAGAGCAAGGCTCTTCCATTCGTCCGGCAGTCTCAACAAGCCGTGTTCTCGGTCGACCGCCAGACCATCGCGTCGGTATGAGAACCAACCGAGAGCGCTGCCGATCAACATGCCGCCCACCCAAATCGAGATACCGACGCCGTTGGGTCCGAACGACAACAACGTGACGATCGACATAATAAGGATGGCGATCGGCAGTATTACGAGCCGTGGCAATTTCACGACTCGGGTCTGCGAGGCCTGCCAACCGAGCCACAACAATGCCGCCAGAAGCGGCTACACCCAGAGCGGCGCGCGGGCGATGATTTCGATGATACGGTTCATCACTTTGCGTGACTATCCCGCCCGAACGGCGCGCGCGATCTCGCCCCATTTCGCGAGATTGGCCGGGTTCTCCGCAATCGACGGTTTGGCGAGATACATCACGACGCGGCTGGCGACGCCTTTGTAGCGCTCGATCAGTTTATCCGCCATGTCGTCCCAGTGGGCGATCAGACCGAATTGATCGAGTAACTCGTCGCTCACCTGTTCGGCCAAAGCATCGCGGTCGCCGGTGCGAAGGGTCTCCGCCAGTTTGAGGCGCGTCCCCTCGTATCCCAAATCATCGAACTGGAAAGCGTATCCCGGTGTCGCACCATAAAAACCGATGGCGGTTTTCGCTTCCTTGGCGGTCGCGGCTCGCTCCTCCACCGTATTGCCCGCAACCGCGAGGACCGGGACGATCAGGTCGATATCGTCGAGGGTGCGCCCAGCGCTTTCCGCCCCTTCGGTGACTGCCGGGATCACTCGGTTTTGGATATACGGCATCGAGTGCATGGGATGGACATGCAGCCCGTCCGCGACTTCGCCGGTTACCTTCAGCATCAGGGGGTTGACCGCCGACATGTCGATCTTGATCTCCTCAAAATCGTGGCGCGCCGGCGACCATTGCGGGGTCAACAGGTTCAATTTGTAGAACTCGCCATCATGGGCGAGGCGTTCTTCGCCGCGAAAGGCGCGGATCGATGCTTTCACCGCCAACACGTAATCGCGCATGCGCTTGGCGGGCTGCTCGAACGCAACGCCGTAGCGGCGCTCGATATGGGGCTTCACCTGGCTGCCGAGTCCAAGCCGGAACTTACCCTTGGTATTGGCCGCCAGCTCCCAGGCAATCTGCGCCGATACCATCGGGCTGCGCGGAAAAGCGACGGAGATGCCGGTGCTGTGATGCAAACTCGGCGCCGCCTGTGCGGCGGTGGCGATCATCATCCAGGGCACCTGGCTCGCCTCGGTAAAGAGGATGCCAGAGGCGCCGGCGTCCTCCACATCTCGCGCTAGGGTCGCGATGTTTTCCCAGGAATCGGCCCGGGTCATGATGTCGAAATGCATTTCCGAATCTCTCTAATTGTGTGTACCTCTCATCCCTCCCGCAAGGAGAGAGGGGACGTACCAAGAGGCTCGCTATAATTCCCTCTACCCTTGTGGGAGAGGGTTAGGATGAGGGGAGCGTACCTCAGTTCATCCGCAGATCGAGAATGTGTTTTTTGTCCGGCTCCAACTCGCCTTTGTAGACCCGCTTCACGATGTCCGTGAGTGCGGCGTTAGCAGGCGTGGCCATGCCAATCTCCGCCGCCTTGTCGCAGATGAAGCCGTTGATGTACTCAATCTCCGTGCGCCGCCCCTTGACCATATCTTGTCCCATGGAGGGGCGATGGGCGCCGCCGCCCGGCTTATTGGCTTCCTTGAGCCGGTGCTCGTCCCACTTGGCCTTGGCGTCGGCATCGCCTTCGCCCGCCATGGCGATGATCTCGGGATCGATGTGGTGGATTTCCTCGAGTTTATATCCCAAGGCCTGGCCGACGCGAACACCTTCGCTGCCAAGCTTGGCAGAGAAATGACGCAGCCCGTCGTCGAGCAATATTTCCTTGCTGATCATGCCGGTCGAGGCGGACATGCCGTTCGCCATGCCGTTGGTGACCAGTTTCGACCAGCGTTCGCCCCAGATATTCTCCGTGGTATAGGCGGAATCGGAGAGTGCCACGAGAGCGCGGATTTCCTCGGCGCGGTCCGTGATCCGGCCGTGAACCTCGCCGACCCGGAAGACCGTGTGGTTCTCGCCACTCTTACCGGCGGCGCGGCGCACATGGCCTGCTTCACAAAGGTCGACGGTGATCGAGCTGGCGATACAGCCCAGCACCCGGCCCCAACCGACGATCCCGGCAATGGTTTCTTCATTGATGCAGTTCTGTAGAGAGACGATATAGCCGGCCGGCGACAAATATTGCTGGATCATCATCGTCGCCCAGGCAGTGTCGTAGGACTTCACGCAGACGAAGGCGATGTCGAAGGGCTCGGCCTTGGCGGTGGCCTGCAACTCGGTCATGTGGATGGCGTTCACCGGCACAGTGAATTCCGGCACGTCGCGAATATGGCTGATCTTTAACCCGTCCGCCCGCATCTTCTCGACATTCTCCGGCCAGAAATCAATAAAGGTGACGTCTTCACCCGCTTGCGCCATATGTGCCCCGGCGTATCCGCCAACTGCACCCGTCCCGACAATTGCTATCCGTTTACCCATCTCGCTACTCCCTCTCGTTGCACGCCCATTGCGGGCTTTCCTGACAATTTAGATCTACGAAGCGCGGCGGCGATATGGGAGAGGCTTTTCCTTTATCGGTGATAGTTACTTAATTTTTGGAGGCCAAGTTAGATTATAGAACAATACATCATTTGAATTAAGTGACAGTCACCGAAAGATTCGAACCTAAAGAACCCGCTCTCGGGGCAGCGTCACAATAACTGTCGTTCCCACTCCGGAGGCGCTTCAATTTCCAAGGTGTCGCCGTGCATTTCGGTCAAGTGTTTCGAGAGGGTCAGGCCGAGGTCGGTGCCGCCGTGGGAGCGGGGGGAATCATGCCGCACTTGGCCGAAGGGCTCCAAGACCTTTGGAATATCCTCGGCAGCGATGCCGATCCCTGTATCCGTTACTCGGAGGGCGACGCTGCCCGCATCTGTTTTTTGCAGCTGACGGTGATTGTGCCGCCTTTGGGCGTGAAGCGAACCGTGTTGGACAGCAGGTTGATCAGGATTTACCGCGTGTCCGCCTTGATCCGGACGAGATTGGGTGTCACGTCGTTGACCAATATTTGGTCCTTGGCATCCGTGTGAACGGCGGTCAGGCGGATGGCTTCTTCGACCGGTGACGCCAGGTCGAACTCGGCCTCGTCCAAGGACAGTTCGCCGGCCTCGATGGGCGAAATATCGAGGAACTCATTGATCAGTTCGAGCAGGTGGCTGGCGGAGCTTTAAATGTCCGTCGAATATTCGATATAGCGCTTGTCCAACGCGCCGAAATAGCCGTCCCGCATGATCTGCGCGAAGCCGATGATCGAGCTCAGGGGCGAGCGTAGCTCGTGGCTCATATTGGCCAGGAATTCCGACTTACCGAGGCTCGCCCGCTCGGTCTCTTCGAGGCTGATTGCCAGTTCCTTTTCGATCCGTTGCGGTCGGTGATGTCCTCGGTAATACCCAGCAAATATTTCGGCACCCCTGGTTCGTCGCGGATGGCGATCTTGCGGGAGTGGAGTAGGCGTTATCCCTTGGTCGAGGTGTCGATCGGCTCTTCCCAGATGTCGACCACGCCGGTTTGGCGCAGGACCTCGCGGTCCTTGGTGGTAAAGGCTTCTGCTTGTTCGCGCGGCACGAAATCAAAATCAGACTTGCCGATCAGT
>JBMYRC010000124.1:0-12113 GCA_049601975.1 Alphaproteobacteria bacterium
TCATGTCTAAAATCATTATCATCGGCGGCGGCGTCATCGGCTCCGGATTGGCCTGGCAACTGGCAAAGGCGGGTGCGGCCGCGGACGTTGTGGTCATTGAGCCGGATCCGACTTACGAATTTGCCGCCACACCGCGCGCATTTGGAGGCATTCGTTTTGTCCAAGGGCTGCGCGAGAATCTGGAAATGTCCCTTTACGGGCGCAAGATCTACGAGAATTTCACGACCACCGTGGACACCGGCGAAGACCCGGTGGAGATAGGATTTCACGAATGCGGCTATATGTTCCTCGGCTATGGAGATATGGTCCGTGCGTTCGAAGCCGACCATGAAATGTTGAGCGACGCTGGCGGCGACGTCCGTCTAATGGACAGAGCCGCATTGCAAGCGCTTATGCCGTCCTTCAATTTCGCCGATGTGGATGCGGCTCTCTATTCACCCCATGATGCGCGGATTGACCCCCATGCGGCACTGCAAGGGTACCGACGGGCAGCGATACGCCTTGGCATTCGTTATTTGAAAGATCGCGTGGTCGATATCGAACACAACGGCAAGCAGGCACTCTCGGTCAAGCTTGAGAGTGGTGAGAAAGTCGACGGGGATATTATCGTTAATGCCGCCAATTGTTGGGCGCCGGATATTTGTCGAATGGTCGGCATGGAAATCCCAGTCGAACCAGTGCGTCGGCAAACATTCTTCTTCGACATTCAGGGCGAGATCGAAGCATTTCCCGGCGTGCGCGACCATACGGGTCTCAGCGTTCGTCCAGATGGCGCAGGTTTCGTGACCGGCAAGACGGCCGCGGGCCGTGACGCCGGCTTTAATTGGGATTTGGATCACCGCGAATTCGATGATGATTTATGGCCTTTGATGGCACATCGTAGCCCATCCTTCGAAGCAGTGAAGTACAAAGGCGGCTGGGTTGGCCATTACGATCAAAATCGTCTGGACGGTAACCCGATCCTCGGACGTTGGACCGACGGGCTGGAGAATTTCATAGTCGCCGCCGGATTTTCAGGGCACGGGCTGCAGCATGCGCCTGCTGTCACGCGGGGACTCTCCGAGCTGATTTTGCATGGCGAATATCGTAGTTTCGACCTTTCCTTATTTTCGTATCGCCGGGTTATTGAAAACACACCGATACCCGATTCCGGACCGACGCCATAAACTCCTTTTGCGTGCCATAAGAGCTTGAATGACGCACCGCTCCAGCGATGCTATGCTTTGTTTATATGACCCGTGAAATTAAAAATATTCTCCTATACGTAGCAGATCAGTGGCGTTGCGATACCATAGGAGCAATGGGACATCCCACTGTTCACACGCCGAATATTGACGCATTCGCAGCCGAATCCGTCACATTTTTTCGCCATTACTGCCAAGCTCTCCCATGCGGACCATCGCGCGCCTCCATACTGACTGGCCTATACCTGCACAACCACCGGGTCGTAAGCAACGGAACACCCCTACCCGCCGACATACGCAACGTTGCCCAACATCTGCAAGAGGCTGAATATAGTCCAGCTCTGTTCGGATATACGGACACGCCGCTGGACCCAGATGTTCAACCGAACGCATTTAACGGCACGAGCGCCGAGGACTGGATTTGCCCAGGCTTCACCGCCATCGCTCCCTTTTTATTTGCCGATGGGTTTTCCGGATGGGCCGCTAAATTGGCGGCAAAAGGATATACGTTGCCTGATGATCCACGGCATTTGTGGGATCCATCGAATGAACCTTACACACCAGCGAAGAATGGTCTGCTGGCACCGTCGCGCATCGCTACCGCCGATACTGATACGGCTTGGCTGACAGATCAGCTATTGGTCTATGTAGATGCAATGGCGGAGCGGCCCTGGTTCGCCCATTTCAATTGCTTGAAGCCGCATCCACCGCTCTTCGCATCGCGGCCATATGATACTCTGCACAATCCAGCCGATATCCCGCTGCCCCTTGGCACGCAAAATCGCGATCAAATCGCCGCTCAGCATCCCTGGCTCGCCTACGAGTACGACGCGCAGGAAAGCCGCCGGGCGGAATATCCATCGGAGAAAGCGTCGATCGCCGAATATAACGAGTGGGACGCCCGCCGGTTGCGGGTCGCTTATTACGGCAATTGCAGCGAAATCGACGCGCAGTTCGGGCGCATCATCGACCGACTGAAATTCGCGGGGGTTTACGACGAAACACTTATCATTTTCTGCTCCGACCATGGCGAACAACTCGGCAATAATGGATTTTGGGGCCGTCGCGGACCCTATGATGGCAATTTTCATGTCCCCATGATCGTCCGCGACCCTCGAGAAGCGGCCGACAGCGTGCGCGGCAGCCGCGTGAACGCGTTCACGGAACACGTCGATCTCCTGCCGACTATCTTGGACGCTCTGAACTTGGAGAACACCGACACTGTTGACGGCCATTCATTGGTGCCATTTCTACAAGGTGCACCTCCGCCGGTGTGGCGTGACGCGGTGCATTTCGCATACGACTTCCGCGACTTGACCGGTAAATCCGTGGAAACAGCGCTGGGCCTCGCCAGCACCGAGTGTCACTTCCGGGCCGTCCGCGGCGAGCGTTGGAAATATGTTGAATTTCCCACACTCCCACCTTTGCTGTTCGACATGGTGAACGACCCCGGCGAAGGCACAGATCTCGCCGGTGATCCGAGTTTTAGCGATATAATATCCGAATATTCGGACCGTCTGCAGGACCTCGCCGAGCAATTACCCAGGCGCGATCTCAGCGGCTGGTTTCAACCCTACGGTGGAGAACTGCGCCAATACGACGTCATGTAAACCAAGGACGTTTAAGCCATGAAATTTATTCACGTCACCGACACACATTTGGTCCCGCCGGGAGACATGCTCTGCGCCTTAGAGCCCTCACAACGGCTCAACCAAGTGATCAACTGCGTCAATCAAATGGATGGCGATGCAGATTTCATGGTGCTTACCGGCGACCTCTCCTATCACGGCCTGGAGCCCGCCTACCGAACCTTACGCGACATTCTGGAACCGCTCGATATGCCGTGCCATCTCATGATCGGCAATCACGATGACCGCGAAAGCTTCAAGCGCATTTTTCCCAAAACACCGACCGACCCCAATGGATTTGTTCAATATACGGTGGAGACCGAGCACGGTGCTTTTATCATGCTGGATTCCGTAAAGCATGAGCAATCGCACGGCATTCTCTGCGAAAAGCGGCTGGGATGGCTTGAGGGGCAACTGCAAAAATACGCAGACCAACCGGTTTATATTTTTCTCCACCACCCGCCCTTCCAGGTCGGGATCGGCTCGCTCGACGATTGCATGTTGGAAGATCCAGCACCGCTTGGGCGGCTGTTGCTGCAGCATGGTGATGTACGGCATCTCTTCTACGGGCACGTTCACCGCGCCATCGCGGGTTCTTGGCTCGGCATTCCGGCAACGACGCTGCCTGGCACCAATCATCAGGTCGGCCTCTATCTTGGACCCGAGCCGGACATGCTCGGCAGTCACGAGCCGCCCGCCTACGGCGTTTGCCTAATCGAGAAAGAGTCGGTCGTCATCCACATGCGACACTTCCTCGACGAGAGCCCGCGCTTTCTTCTCGCCGACCCAAAATCGAAATCAGCCGCGAGTGCCGCCGAACTCTCACCCCTTCCTGATAAAATTCGCGGCCACGCCTGATCCCTGTGTCTGCGCAACGGACGGATTACCTTTCTCCTTAAGATGCAAAGGGAGCTTGGGATTTGGCGTCGCCATTCTGCATAGAAGACACACTGGTTCTCGAAATCGCTGATGGTTGGAGCGCCGGCGCGGCAGCCGGTCGCCTGTTGTCGGAGCTTGGCGCCCGTGTCGTGAAACTAGAGCCGCCAGAGGGGGACCGTCTGCGGCACATCGGGCCGGGCACGGATGGCGGGAGCAGCACTAGCTTTCGCACCCTCAACACCAACAAGGAAAGCATCGCCCTCGATATCGCCGCCAACACCGGACATCAAACCCTGGATGCTCTCTTGGCAAAGTGCGATATCCTCCTCACCGATCAAACCACGATCACGGACCGAGCCGCCGGACTGGACCCGAACGCCTTGGCAGACCGGCACCCACACCTTGTGCAGTGTCACTTCTCACCCTTCGGACTGACGGGACCGCTAGCCGGTCGGGCGGGCGGCGACTTCGTGGCGCAAGCGATGGGCGGCATTATCGCGACGACGGGACACCCTGGCGAATTACCCCATAAGGCGGGGCCACCCCTCGCGGTTCACAACGCCGCGCTGGTGGGTGGAGCCTCGATCCTGGCAGCCCTGTATCAGCGCGCCGACACCAGCAACGGTGCGCTGATCGATATGTCGCTCTATGACGGCATGGTCTCGCTGCTCTACACATTTATGCCCGGGTATTTCATCTCTGGAAAAGCGCCCGGCCCGCAGGGCAATCAACACCCGATGGCGGCTCCTTGGGACAACTATCCCACCAAGGACGGTTGGGTCATCATCTGCATGGCAGATGACCGGCAATGGCGAAATTTCCTCGATCTGATCGGCAAGTCGGAATTGGCCGACGATCCCCGCTACATGACCAACGATGAACGGGTGACCGACGAAATCCGTCCTGAAGTCAATCAGCTGGTGATCGACTTCCTGGCCGACAAAACCACCGAAGAGGCTCTCAAAGTTTTGACCGAGGGACAGGTTCCGGCGGGGCCCATCTATAATTTGTTGGAGTTGATGGAAGACAAACAGTTCCAATCCCGGGAAATGGTCCAAACACTCCTTGATGAGAACGGCACGCCTTACCTAACCCCCGGCAGCATCTTCAAGATGAGCGAGACGCCGGGACAAATCTATCGCCGCGCCCCTGGCCTCGACGAACATTCGGAGATCGCATCGTGACCGCGCCCCTCAAAGGTATCCGGGTCCTGGAATTGGGCGCCTATACGACCGGACCGCTTTCGGCGCGCTACCTCTCCAACCTCGGTGCCGAAGTGGTAAAGGTTGAACCGCTGAAGGGCGAATCGATCCGGGGCTTTGCCTATAAGATCGACGGCGTCAGTTATATCTTTCATGTCCACAACCTGAACAAGCGCGGCGTCGCGATTGACACTATGAGCGATCGCGGCAAGGACGTGTTGCTAGAATTGGTACGCACATCCGACGTCTTGATCGAAAATTTCGCCTTCGGCCGCATGAAAAGTTGGGGCCTTTCCTACGACGACCTCTCGGCGATCAATCCGGGCCTAATTTACTGCTCGCTCTCCGGGTTCGGCCACGACGGCCCGTACCGGGACATGCGCGCCTTCGACACGGTCATCCAAGGCATGGCTGGCGTGATGAGCCTGACCGGCACCAAGGATTACCCGCCGACAAAGATCGGTGTCTCGTCCGCTGACAATGTCGGGGCGGCCACCGGCACCATGGCCATCACCGCGGCCCTGCACCACAAGCGACGCACCGGGCGCGGCCAGCACATCAACATCTCCATGCATGACGTCCAGGGCTGGATGTCGAGCGAAGCCTGGGCCTATCTAGATGCGCCCGGCGGGCCACAGCGGGACGGCAACCATCACAGCTCCCTAGCACCGCAGAACCTTTACGAGACAGCCGATGGCATGATTGTCATCGAGGTCGAAACACAGACCCATCTGGACGGTGTGACTGCGTTGCTAGGGCTTCCCGCCTGCGCGCTGGAGGCGGGAAAATCACGCGAGGCTGAATTCGATGATGCGTTCAGTGCCTGGGCACAAGGCATAGCAACGGAAGACGCGATCACCGATTGCGACCGCCACGGCGTACCTGCGGGAAAGATCCAAAGCATGGCCGAAATCGCAGAGGCTTCTCATACTTGGTCGCGAGAGATGTTGGTCGAATTAGAGCACCCGACCAGCGGTCCACTGAAACTATTGGGCTCACCCTTTAAGTCATCCCAATCACCGGGCGTGGTGGCGCGAACCGCGCCAGCTATCGGGCAGCACACCCGCGAAGTGCTGGCGGAGCTCTTGGGATACGACGAGGCTACATTGGATGGCCTTGCGAAGGACGGCGTGATTGGCATTCAGGAATAGAAAGCTCATCCTGAGCCTGTCGAAGGACGAGCCCACCATCGCAAAACACCATCACTCCAACGCCACCGTGTGAACCGTCCCCTCATTGCTGCCCGTGAGCTTACGGGTCAGGTCCAAACTAAAAACATGCTTCATCGCAACATCGATATTCGGATTGCGGCGTAGTAGGCCGCGCAATGCTTCTTCGGGCCAGAACACATAGCGGCACGGCACCGCTGCGGTAACCGTCGCTGACGCATCTCCGCCCTGGATGAAAGACATCTCGCCGATCAGCGCACCGTCGCGCGCGCGGCCTATTTCATTACCATCCCGGGCGACAGAAACTTCACCACTAAACAGCAATCGCAGCCCGTCGACGGCCTCTCCTTCGGACGCAAAAACCAATCCTTCCGCTGCATCACGCCATTCCGCGATACGTATCAGTTTCATATATTCGACGGGCGAGAAGTCCTTGAAGATCGTCTCGTAGAGCTCCTGTTCATCCTCATTAAATTGGATTGAATAGCGTTCCGCCAGAATGCCCACAATGCGCCACAAATTGATCGCAGTGAAGACACCGAGCCAGAAGATTGGCAACCAGAGCGGTCCGACAGGCAGGAAATAATTATACCCTATCCCCACCAACGCACTGACGATTGCGAGAAACCGCAGTAGCAAAATATCCTTGAGATAAAACGAAATCGCTGTGAGTAGAAAAGCAAGATGCCCGATGAATTCGACTAGGGTTAGCTCCATATTCGCCTCTCAAAATTCATATATCCGGTTAACTCCGAAGCAATTTCTTGAGCCGTTCTAGGCTACCAGCCTGCTCAAAACCTCGCACCAAAGAGAGAATCTCCACCGCCCGCTCATGATAGACTGGCTCAACAAGGTCGCGGAACTTGGCCTCTAGATCATCCCAGCTCAACGGATTTCCTGGATGTCCGCGCGACAGGGATGTCTCCCCTCGACATACCTGGCCATCATGCAAAGTCACTTCGACAGCAGAGTCGAGCATCTTCCGCCCTTCGGCCGGCACAACCTCGACCTTTGGCAAGAGAGCCCGGAGACTTTCATCAACTAGAGTTACTGCGGAGAACCCGTCCGCCCCTAGTCCCTTCCCCACCAATGCTGCTGCGACGCAATAGGTAACGCTGAACTTCGCTTCGAGCGGTGTTTGCGGGTCTTCGAAACGTGCGACCTTCTTGACACCGGGTGCTACGTATACCTTGACGGATGATACCTGCGTCGCATCAATATCCGACGCAATTTCCATTGCCGCATCGATGGACGGATGGATACCGTGCAGACAAGCATAGGCCTTAAACGAAGTTTGCAATACCGCCCAGTCACTGCCCAGCGCATTACCGTCCAACATCGCTAATTGCGCGTTGCCATCTTGGACAAATGCCTTCACGAACCAGCCTTCAGGTGACAATAAGTCCGGATCGACCGTGACACCCGCTTTCGCCATCCGGGCACAGACAATACCGTCCTTCGCTGCCTCACCGACCTGCAGCGGCTTTCCCATTCCGCCAAGCATTCCGCGCAACCCCGAGGCCCGCGTGGTGGATAACGCCACCGCTTGCGCCGCTTGGCACTCATCCAGACCCATCGCGACGGATACAGCCCCGCTCGACGCCAATCTTCCGATAACTGCGGAAGGATGAAACCAGCGGAACTGCAAGCTGAAGCCAAAGCGGCGGCCCGAAAGTTTCGCCGCGACTTCATAACCGGCGACAAAGGCCCGCAGCAAAATATCCCCATCGCCCCGCTCCGTGTCCGCCAATGCCAACAAGGCAGCCCAAGTCACCGCGCTTAAGTGTGAATCCGTCGGGATATGAGTGTCATCAAAATCGAGTGCGTGCGCGGCGACGCCATTCACCAGCGCCGCTTTCTCCGCATCCGGTGTGGCGCCGATAATCGGCAACCCGGAATCTTCCAAGCCAGCATAGGCTTTGGCCGCGCGGGCAACCGGCTCCCGACTACCGGCAATCGTGACACCCAACCAATCCACCAGGCATTTCTTGGCGGCGTCGACCACTTCCACAGATAACGGTTTACTGGATGCATCACGCAGGAAACACCCAATATGCGCAGCGTTGGCGTGCTCGCTCACGCGGCCTCGTCGCGCGCGCGTTTGGCAACCAACATGCGCAACTCACCGTCGAGACAAAGCTCGTCTTTTTGATTATGCACCGTCGTGCGCAACACCATGACACCGGTGGTGTTCTGCTCGATCAGTTCAACGATCTCCAATCCCGGATAAAGCGTGTCGCCCGAGTAGACACCTTTCAAGAATTTGGCGCTGGTCTCTAGCATACCGAGGATACGGACTTCCGTCTCACCGCGCGACATATCCGACGCCCCAGGCGCACATTGCGCGAGCACTTGATAGCCATGAGCCAGCAGCCCAGGCAGGCCGAGCGACTTACAATACTCCATGTCGTAATGCAGCGGTCGATTATCGCCGCTGACCAGCTGGAACGCATAGAACAACGCTTCGGTGTGGGTACGCGACGGCGCTTCCCAGCACTCTCCAATTTTCAGATCCTCGAAGTAGCGGGGGATCTTCTTGGTTCGACGCGGCATTCTTCGTTCCTCGTTCTTGATCTTAGTCGCGCAACAGGTCGCCGAGCTTCCTCGCGTTGGGCATGGTATCAACACCGCGCACCGCATCAATGATGCCCTGGAATTTATCCGCCGTCATCGACATGCTCGCGATATTGCGCGCCTTGGTCTCCAATTCCTCTGCCGTCATTGGGTTGCCGGGCGAACCACGGCAATCGCGGATCAGTTCTTCCTCGACGCTCCCATCCTTGAACTTGATGGTGACGCGCGCACCCAACGTCTCCGGGAACCAGGACTGCACTTCCTCGTCCGTGTCGGTAAAGATAAATTCCGCCAAAGACACGATCTGCGGGTCGCGCAAATTCTCCTCAATATAAGCATCAAAGTCGTTGCTGCCTTTCACGACCTGTAACGCCAGAGCGTAATTCATGGAGAACTGAAACCCGAACATATCTTTTGGCAGGCGGATAGATCCGACCTCGTTCACCGCGTGTTGGTTGGAGCCGACATCGATACGCTCAATATCCGCCGCGCCAAAGGGCCGCCGCGCGCGGATCGCCTCAATTCCATCGACCGGCGCGTGGATCATGCCGTTACAGCTGTATTTTTTGGTCCAGATATCGGCGACGACGAAACGCTCGCCAAGTCCGTCGGTGATAACTTCAGGCGTGTAAGTATCACTGAAAGCGCGCATGCCGAGCGGGCCTTCCAAAACTGTACTCGGACCGGTCAGGCCCATTTTCGCCAGCATCGCGGCGCGAATGCCCCCCTGCGCCCCGATGCCGCCGTGATAGCGTTTTACCTCACCACCGGATTTGTAGCATTCCGTCACACCGGAACAGAAACTGGCGCTGACCGCGAGCGCATGGACCATAGTGTCGGCATCTAGCCCCATCAGTTTACCGGTCGCGGTGACAGAACCGAGTGGGCCTGCCGCCGAGGTCGGATGGAACCCGCGATAGAGTTGCGAGGGCGATAACGCGTATCCGCAACGACCCATCACCTCGTAACCGGCGACGACCGCCAACAGGAAATCTTCGCCAGAGCAACCGTCCCGCTCCGCAATCGCCAGCGCGGCCGGCACCACGGCTGGGCCCGGATGCGCCAAGGCCGGCGCATAAACGTCGTCCATCTCAAAGCCGTGGCCGAACGTGCCGTTCACGAAGGCCGCGTTCTCCGCCGATACCATTTCGCGACAACAGGCAATACTAGATTCCGGCTTGTTCCCCTGGGTCATCACGTAGTCGACCGCAAGTTTCAGCCAGGGCTTGCGGGACACACCGATTTGAATGCCCAATTGATCTAGAATGTGATCTTTTGTCCGTTGGATGATATGCGGCGACAGGTCAGAATACTTCAATTCCGCAACGAATTCGGCAACCTCGCGTGTGACGCCCATCTCCTACCCACCGACCGAACGCATCAATCGGGCATGGCGCTTTTCGATCAGCATGCGGCCTTCATCCTCATGGCTGAACACATAAATCGCGCCTGCCTCAATCCCTGCAATAACCTTTGCCGCGACATCCGCAGGCTCCATGACATTCTCAGCGACGCGACGATCCATTGGTATTTCCGCGGCGTCCTTTTGAAAATCCGACGGCCGATTAGTATTAGTGAAAATGCCCGTCTCTACCTGACCGGGGCACAACATTGAGACGCCAATCTTCGTGTTACGGAGGTCCCGCGCGAGGCTCTCCGTCAGGCCGACGACCGCGAACTTCGAGGTGTTGTAGACACTGTAACCGTCTCCCGCGAAATGCCCGGCCTCGGACGCGGTGTTAACGATATGGCCTTCCTTGCCGGACGCCGCCATGCGCGGCGCAAACGCGCGGACACCATGGATGACGCCCCACAGGTTCACACCGAGAATCCATTCCCAATCCTTGCGGTCGGCATCAAGCATGCTACCACGGATCAAGACACCCGCGTTGTTGCAGACAACATGAACGGCGCCAAAGCGATCCCACGCAGTATCGGCCAGCGCCTCAACCTGATCTTCCTTTGTTACGTCCGTTGGCACACCGATCGCTTCAGCACCGGTCGCCGCGACTTCCGATCTTGCTGCTTCCAGCGAGGCCGCCTCGACATCCGCCATCACGATATTCGCACCACGCCCTGCGAAGGCCAAAGATAAGGCTTTCCCAATTCCACTTGCAGCGCCGGTGACGACCGCTGTCTTTCCATTAAAGTCTTTCATACGTACCTCGTTCCCTTACCTATCGCCCTAATCCTCTCCCACAAGGGGAGAGGGGATGTCACCGAGCGGCAATCTAAAGTCCCCTCTCCCCTTGTTGGCTAAATGCCTAAGAGGCGTTTAAGGTTAAGGTGAGGGGTTCGTTAAAAATTAACCCAGCCGACCATCCATCTTCAATTTCTCAACCTCGGCTTCGACCCGCGTGCCTTTGAAGAAATCAGGGTTCATGCCCGCATGAAGCCGAGCCGGATTGACGAACATAAAGTCTTCGAAATCTTCATTGTTCAGATATCCGTGCTCCATCAACTCATACGCCTCTGAGACGCATTCCCGCATATCGGGAACGTCCCAATGCGAGATATCCGAGCTGAACATCGCATTAAAATGTTTGTCTTTCTCACCCTGAAAAGCCGTGGCGTTAATACTGTCATCCGCCTCACAGCCAAAGAAGAAGTTGCGGAACTGATCGCGGATAGCGTTACGACTCTCACACCCGCACGCAGCAAACTCGTCAAGCTCGTCCGGGTTCTCGAAATCCGCCTTCAATGTTTCCAGATAGCTCGTGAAGCTGTTTTCCTTACCGGCAATCATATCGGCACCGTACTCATGAAAGAAATCCGCCATAGCATCGGTGTCCAGGTTCTTGGGATCGTAGTTGGATATCGCATTCTTATTGCGCTTCTCCCAATGCTCCATGATATCGGCCATCAAATTAACGGCCCAGCCAACACCGCCCTCTAAGAATCCAAACTTCAACGTCGGGAAGCGTTTGGCCACACCACCCAAGAAGACGGCTTTACAAAAAGCGTGATTGGCGTGATTGAAGCTGCCGATGTGATTGTAAACATAACTTGAGATTGACTTCATGCTGCCGATGCCTTGATGTCCCGCATGCGAGGTCGGCGCTACTTTATGCTTGACGCATTTTGCCCAGAACGGGTCGTAGTCGTATTTACTGTCCATCGCCATGTGATCGTACCACAAGGCATGGCGCGCCCATTCGGGGGCCTCTTCCTCAACTTGCGGCACGTAGCGGTGGACATTACCCGAAATCATGATGCCTTTGAGGCCTAGCTCACCAATCGCATAGTCCAGCTCGGCAACACCTTCTTCCGGTGTGGTGGTTGGAATCGCTGCGACTGGCGCCATCCGGTCGGAGAATTCCGCCCATACCGTCGCGTTCATCTTGTTCAGTGCACGACAGGCAGCCTGGCGAATTTCAGCATCCTTAATGAACAACATATCCAGCCCGAAAGTCGGGTAGAGAACGCTGAAATCAACACCGAGCTCGTCCATTCGCCGATACAGGAGCCGCGGGATCA
>JBMYRC010000125.1:0-11939 GCA_049601975.1 Alphaproteobacteria bacterium
GCTCTACGACAATGCCGAGCTGATCGATCTTCTCACCCTTGTTTGCCAGGAAAAAAAATCACTTTACGAACAGCGAATAGGTGAAACAGTTGAATGGCTAAAGGCCGAAATGATCGACGACGGCGGTGGTATCGCCAGCAGTCTCGACGCAGATAGCGAGTACGAAGAAGGAAAATTCTTTGTCTGGAGCGCAGCAGACGTTTCCCGCCTCCTCGATGAAGATGCCGCAGAATTTCGCCGCAACTATGACGTCGACGACCACGGCGATTGCGAAGAAAAAACAATCCTGAACCGACTCAACACGATGCCGCACCTGAACACTGAAACGGAAGTCCGCATGGCCAAATGCAGAACAATATTGCTCGCCGAACAGAATAAACGCTTTCGGCCCGGAAAAGACGATAAGGTCTTAGCCGATTGGAACGGATTAATCATCGCCGCACTCGCCTTTGCGAGCCAAACGTTCAAGCACCCCGACTGGCTCACCATTGCGCAAGACGCCTATGCTTTTGTGCAAACCAACATGACCGACAACAACCGGATGCTGCACTGTTAGTCGCCGGCGAAGCACGCCATCCCGCAACGCTGGACGATCATGCGAATATGGCACGCACAGCAGTAGCTCTTTATGAAAGCACCGGTAACTCCGGTCATATCGACGACACCCGCAAACTCACCGCCCAAATCGACGCCTATTATCGCGATGAAAACGGCGGTTATTTCTTCGCCGCAACCGACACCCCCAACCTCATAACCCGCACCAAGAACGCCAACGACAACGCCACTCCCTCAGGAAACGGAACATTCGTCGGCGTTTTCGCTCGAATGTATTATCTCACCGGAGACGAGACCTTCCGAACCCGGGCGGGGAGCGTCGTCCAAGAGTTTACCGGAGAAGACACACACAACTTCTTCCCCCTTTCGACATTACTGAATTCAAACGAATTGCTGAACCGGGGCCTGCAAATCGCCATCATTGGCCATCGAGCGAACTCTAACCCAGCCGCGCTTTTGGATGCACTCGAAAATCACTCTCTCCCGGACCGCATTTTAGATGACATCGCGGCGGCTAAGCATTTGCCTGACGGTCACCCGGCCACAGGCAAAGATCGAATCGACGGAAAACCGACAGCCTACGTATGCCAAGCTCCAGTCTGTAGTCTCCCTATGATGACGCCAGCGGTCCTAAGCGCCTACCTCGCGATAAACTCGACACCATGAACAGCGGAACCATCGACAGTCCCTTCGGGTCCATCACATTTACCGTCGAAGAGGGTTTCGTAACCCGTATTAAATTCGAGCCAGGTGAAGGTGATTACAACGGCGGTGACCCCTTCATAGCGGAAACGGCACGCCAACCTCGCGAATACGCCGCCGCCGCACCGTTTTCCTTCGACCTCCCTCTCACCCCGGCATTCTCTGATTTCCAATCGCAAATTCGCCAATTCATGATCGCCATTCCTTGCGGTGAAATGCAAACTTATGGCGAATTGGCAAAAGAACTCGGTAGCGCGTCCCAGGCCGTCGGCCAAGATTGCGGCGCCAACCCGATACCGATTATCGTCCCTTGTCACCGTGTCGTCGCCTCGGGCGGAAAGCTCGGTGGGTTTTCCGGTGCCGACGGCGCCCCGACAAAAAAGAAACTTCTCAACCACGAAACGGTTTCCGCCCCGTGACAATTCGCTAAACACTGGGATATTCTGGCATCATCCAATCTCGCCGCCGAAATCCTCGGCTCATATTCAACATCATTTTAGGGAGCGCTGTATGCCCCGATCTATACAAATTCAAAAACAAGGGAAGCCAAGTGTCATGAAGTGGGTCGACGTCCCGCTCGCGAAACCCAAAAGTGACGAAATTCTAATCAATCAAAGCCATGTCGGCCTCAATTATATCGACGTCTATCACCGTAGCGGGCTCTACCCCTTGCCGATGCCCCATGGAATCGGCATGGAAGCCGCCGGAACCATCGAAGCGATCGGCAGAAACGTCAAAGGCCTTAAGGTTGGCGACCGCGTCGCCTACGCATCCGGCCCCCCAGGTTCTTATACTGAAGCTCGGGTCATGCCAGCCGAGAGAGTCGTAAAGCTACCTGATTGGATTTCAAACGAGCAAGCCGCCGCTATGATGCTGCAAGGCATGACCACGGAATATTTGATTCGTCGAACCTTCAAGGTAAAAGCTGGTCAGACAATTCTATTCCACGCCGCCGCTGGCGGCGTCGGGCTGATCGCCTGCCAATGGATGAAGCAACTCGGCGCCACCGTGATCGGCACCGTCGGCAGCCCAGCCAAAGCCAAACTCGCGAAGGCCCATGGCTGCGATCATGTCATCAATTACAACAAACAAGATTTCGTGAAGCGGGTACAAAGCATCACCAAAGGTGAAGGCGTGCCGGTGGTTTATGACTCTGTTGGCAAGTCCACATATGAGGGCTCGCTCGATTGTCTCAGCCCGTTGGGGACATTTGTTTCCTTCGGCAATGCTTCGGGTCCGATTCCGGCGGTTGATGCCGGCATGCTCTCGCAAAAGGGCTCGCTCTTCTTTACGCGACCAACGTTGATGACCTACACCGCAAAAAGTTCTGACCTCGCCGCCTCCGCGCGGGCGCTGTTCGGGGCCGTCAAAAAAGGCGTCAAAATTGAGATCAATCAGCGCTATGCACTAAAAGATGCAAAACAGGCGCATATTGATTTAGAAGCCCGGAAAACCACCGGCTCGACCATCCTCGAAGTTTGATCTACACGCGATAAAACAGCTAAAAAGTTAAGGCCCCCTCCTCCGAGCGGGGCCTTTTCTTTTACTCGCGGGAATAGGGGTCGTTCCACTCTCAAATTAATCCGGCGATATTTGATTCCATCTCCGCATCGAATCGATTCCATTGGGCTACAAATGTTGTCTATCTCCTCGCCAACCCGAACGATATCTCCGATAAACGCGACTTTACTGGTTCATCGCGTCGAAGAAGTCATTGTTATTCTTGCTATCTTTCAATTTCTCAATCAAGAACTCCATCGCGTCCGTTGTACCCATCGGCGTGAGAATTCGGCGCAAGACCCACATCTTCGCCAAAGTTCCCGCAGGCACCAAGAGCTCTTCTTTCCGCGTCCCGGATTTTTGGATATCGATCGCCGGGAAAGTCCGTTTGTCTGACAGCTTACGATCCAAAACGATCTCCGAGTTGCCGGTACCTTTGAACTCCTCGAAAATAACCTCGTCCATTCGACTGCCGGTATCAATCAAGGCGGTCGCGATGATCGTTAACGAACCACCCTCCTCGATATTTCGCGCGGCGCCAAAGAAACGTTTGGGACGCTGCAACGCATTAGCATCTACACCGCCGGTGAGAACCTTGCCGGAACTCGGCACGACGGTATTATACGCACGTGCCAACCGGGTGATCGAATCCAGCAGAATGACCACGTCGTGTTTGTGCTCAACTAAGCGTTTCGCCTTTTCAATCACCATTTCCGCCACCTGGACGTGACGCACTGCAGGCTCGTCAAAAGTCGAGCTTACGACTTCGCCGTTCACGGACCTTGCCATATCGGTCACTTCTTCCGGCCGTTCATCGATCAACAGGACTATTAGATAAACTTCCGGATGGTTACTGGTAATCGCATGCGCAATATTCTGCATGATCACCGTCTTACCAGTCCGCGGCTGCGCCACAATCAAGCCACGCTGCCCTTTGCCGAGTGGCGCCACCAATTCAATTACGCGGCAGGTGTTATCGCGTTTCTTACCGTCGGCAACATCGTCATCAACTTCCAGGTTGAGATGTTCTTCGGGATAAAGCGGTGTCAAATTATCAAAATTGATGCGATGGCGAACACTGTCCGGCTCATCAAAATTAATCTTATCTACCTTCAACAAGGCGAAATATCGTTCGCCATCCTTCGGCGCCCGAATCTCCCCTTCCACGGTGTCTCCAGTGCGCAGGCCGAACCGGCGTAGCTGGCCCGGACTCACATAAATGTCGTCTGGACCTGGCAGATAATTCGCTTCGGGAGAACGTAAAAAACCGAACCCATCCTGCAATACCTCCAAAACACCATTGCCGACGATTGGCACTTCATCCTCGGCTAGTTGTCGCAAGATCGAAAACATCATGTCCTGCTTGCGTAACGTGCTCGCATTCTCGACCTCGAGCTCCTCAGCGAAGGCAAGGAGCTCAGCCGGAGTTTTCTTTTTCAGATCTTGAAGGTGAATTGGTTTTACAGTCATTTTACCATCGCTTGGAAAAATTGGGATGCCGCGTAGCGCCTAGGGCTTTCGCGAACCGCCAGCGGACCGGGCGGGACATCCGAAAAGGAAAGGGAACGCTTCGGCCGCCAAGACTGACATCCGCTGCACGCTCCAACGGCCACAAAGTCGCGCTCAGGTCAAGTAAAATTTAGGCTTATAAAAAGTCTAATTCCCGAAATTAAACGGAACATCAAAACGGCTTGACGACAACCAACACAACAATTGCGATCATCAACAGTGTCGGAACCTCATTCGTAATACGAAAATACTTCGCACTACGCGCGTTATTGTCCTGCTCAAAACCCTTCCGCCAGCGCGCCATCGCCATATGCGCCACTGACAACAATATCACCAGCAGTAACTTACCGTGAAACCAAATTTCTGAAAACGCTTCGGTTATATAGGCCAACCATAAACCAAAAATCCAAGACGCGATCATCGCCGGCGTCATAATTGCCCGTAACAGCCGCCGTTCCATAGTTTTGAATGTCTCCGATAACTCAGAGCCTCGTTTGGCCTCCACGTGATAGATAAACAGCCTTGGCAAATACAGCAGACCGGCCATCCACGATATAACCGAAATGATATGAAGTACCAAAATCCACTCGAACATGATCTACCCTATTTCGAGATCGGACATTGTAGACAATCGGACGAACAAATACGACGACCTTCAGGTCCGGAAAGGCCAATGTTTCGTGATCGCGCGCCACTTACAAGATCCGCCAATCCATTGATAAACAAATTATCATCTGCAACCGTCCCTACTCTCGCATAAGACACGACGCCAGCATCTTCCGCTAGTTCACGATATTCAATGTCAAGTTCGACCAATGTTTCAGAATGCTCTGAGACAAACGCGATTGGCACTACGATAAGCCCCATTCCTTCAACTCCCGCCAATCGAATTTCATCTTCCGTATACGGCTTAATCCATTCAAGTGGGCCGACGCGACTTTGATAACTCACCCGCCAGTCCAATTCCGGCGCATCCAATCGATCCATCACTGCCGCGGCGGTCTGTTCCACCGCTTCCTTATAGGGATCGCCTTTATCAACGATTTTCTTCGGCAGGCCATGGGCGGAAAATAATATACGAATATTCGAATTATTCTCGGCCTCCACTAATGCGAGTTTCAGCCGCTCCACCACAGCCGAAATAAATCCAAAATCAATCGGATAACAGCATATACCCTTCGTTATCGCATTAAGATGTGCATTTTTCGACGCCCGCTCCCAGTCCTTGATCGACGAGCCACTTGTCGTCGTTGAATACTGAGGATACAGCGGTAACAAAATCACTTCATCGGCACCCCAAGCCTTAACGTCGGCAGCAACTTCATCAGCCATCGGATGCCAATACCGCATTGCCATGAAACATTTTACATCGTCGTCTACATACCGTTCTTGCAGAACCATCTGTAGAGCGTTCGCTTGCTTCTTGGTATTCGGTACGAGCGGTGACCCCCCACCCAATTGTTCGTAAATTTTCTGCGCGATCGGAGCGCGACGAGTAGAAATAAGCTTAGCGATAAACCACCGAATGGGCTGCGGCACCCCAATAATAGCTTTATCGTTAAACAGATTAAATAGGAAGGGTTGTACGGCGGACGGACCGTCAGGACCTCCTAAATTAAAGAGGATAATCGCAATTTTACTCATTGATTTAGGTATAATCCCTAACTAAGAGGAAAACTCACGTACTTTAGACACCAAACGCTGAACCGTCTTTGGATCGGTCTGTTTATCCACACCATGTCCTAAATTGAAAATATGCGGCCGGGACCGACAAGCATCGATAATGCGCTCGACCGCCCGATCCATCTCATTTCCGCCGGTTAACAGAAAGACCGGATCGATATTCCCTTGAACCGGCATTCCCACTGGGAGCGCATCCATTGCCCAATCCAGGGACACTGATGTATCCAATGATACGGCTGTCACGCCTGTATTCTCAGCAAAAGGAACATACATTGGACCCGCGCCTCTCGGGAATCCAATGATTGGCAGATTCGGCCATTTTTCTCGCAACGCGGCCACAATTTGCCGAATCGGCTCAACTACCCAAGTCATGAACTCTGGCTCAGGTAGCACGCCCGCGTGACTCTCGAATATTTGGACCGCGTCCACACCCGCCTCAACCTGTGCCGAAAGGTGAACAACCGTAGCCTCGACCAGCAAATCCATTAAACGCCCAAATCCTTCCGGATCGCTGTAACAGAAAGATTTCACCGCATGAAAATCGCGGCTCGTCCGTCCTTCGACCATATAGCAAGCAACCGTCCACGGCGCACCAGCAAAACCGACCAACGCCGTTTCTGCCCCTAACCGTTCAGTCAACCGGGACACGGCTTCATAAACCGGTGCTAGTGTCATTTGCAGCCCGTCCATCGACAGCAAATCAGCCTCAGTGGCCGATCGGATAGGTTTCAAGACAGGACCAGTTCCTTCGACAAAAGAGACATCCTGACCCAGGCCATCCGGTATTACGAGAATATCGGAAAACAGAATCGCTGCGTCAAAACCATACCGCTCAATTGGCTGCAGCGTAACCTCAACCGCCAACTCAGGCGTATAGCAAAGATCCATGAAACCCCCAGATTTCGCACGCAATTCTCGGTATTCAGGTAGATACCGCCCGGCCTGCCGCATCAGCCAAATCGGCGGTGGATCGCGTCGATCGCCTTTTAAAACATCGAGAAACGGTTTGGCCATGAAAGATCAGTCCTATGAAGAAAATTCGAGAAATGTATGCTCTCAATACAAACTAAATAGGGTCAATAAAAGATGGTTGTTGTTGTTGTGCGGCGGATAATGGGAATCCCCGCTATAATAGAGAAAAGATAAAACTATGGGGGTTAAATCTGAACTTTGTGATTAAGGGATAGATAACGTTCGATAAACATATGAAATAACGACTCTATTTAAATTATAAACAAGAGAGGATACCTATCAGATTAGGCTTGGCTATTTGGTCTAAATCACCTTTCATCATTAACGAGTTATCCACCTGTTGAAAAACATCTACAAACATATGGACACAGGGGATTGATTTACTGCTATGAGAATGTTGTGTGGATAAAATAAAGTTGTTCAGAAGTTATTGGCTCCATTCGTGAAAGAATTCCATCTTCATCTCGTATCGGATGCTACTGGCGAAACTCTTCATAGTGTCGCACGTGCGTGCTTTGTTCAGTTTGACGGTATTGAACCTGTCGAACACCATTGGCCTCTCGTCCGGACCAAAGGTCAAATCGAGAAGATCGTTCGAAATATTGAAGAACATCCAGGCATCGTTTTATTTACGATCGTTAAGGAAGAACTGCGAACCGCATTGGAAATCGGATGTTCTCGATTGCATGTGCCTTGTATCTCCGTGCTCGATCCGGTCATCCATGCGTTGACGGCGTTTCTTGGGTTGGAGAGTAGTGGTAAGTCGGGTCGACAACATACGTTGGACGCGGATTATTTCGACCGTATGGATGCCATGACATACACGCTTAATCATGATGATGGCCAATCTACTCACGATCTCGGGAATGCTGATATCGTGTTGGTTGGTGTCTCGCGAACATCTAAAACACCAACCTGCATTTATCTTGCGAATAGAGGGTTAAAAGCGGCAAACGTCCCGATTGTGCCGGATATGCAATTACCCCCTGTTTTCGATACCTTAACAGGCAACGATCCGCCCTTAATCGTTGGTTTGACGACAGATCCAAAGCGTTTGGTTCAAGTTCGGCGAAATAGATTGCGTCTGTTGGATCACGATGCAGATACCGATTATGTGGATCCTGAAATTGTTCGCGCGGAGGTTGCTATCGCGCGTCGTCTCTTCAGCGATCGAAATTGGCCGGTTATCGATGTGACGCGCCGTTCTATTGAAGAGACGGCGGCAACAATTCTACAATTTCTTGAGCGCGAACGAGATGCGAATGACCAGTGATCATCCAGTGGAAATTATCCTGGCGTCTGCAAGCCAATCCCGCGCTGCGATTTTGGCTGGAGCCGGCATAGATTTTGTGATCAAACCTGCGGATATCGACGAGCCGTCAGTGAAATATGAAGGCCTGCGAACGCAGGCCTCGGTTGACACAGTTGCCGCTTTACTAGCGCGACAAAAAGCTCAAAAAATTTCTGAGATCCATCCAAATGCACTCGTGATTGGTGCAGATCAAATGCTGGATTGCGGCGGGAGATGGCTCGACAAACCTGATTCTCTCATCGCCGCAGGTAACACATTACGCCTCTTGCGAGGCAAATCGCACGATTTAGTCACAAGCGTTAGTCTTGCGCATAAAGGTACGGAAATTTGGGCCCTAACCGACCGGGCACAACTCTTGATGCGCACCTTCTCCGATGATTTTCTCGATACATATATAAGCAATGTCGGAGACGATGTGATGCTCTCTGTCGGTGCTTATCAATTAGAAGGCCTTGGTGCTCAGCTGTTTGAGCGGATTGATGGTGACTATTTCACCATTCTTGGTCTTCCTTTGCTTCCGCTGTTGGGATTTTTGCGGGATCGAAATGTAATCGGCCAATGACTCTAAGTGGAAAAGCAAAAATAGCGGGTGTCATGGGCTGGCCGATATCCCATTCAAGATCGCCGATGTTGCATGGTTACTGGCTAGAAGAATATGGAATTGACGGAGCTTACCTTCCGTTTCCGGTCGCACCGGAAAATATTGAAGCGGCGCTTCGCGCATTACCGAAATTAGGTATTGGCGGAACCAATTTAACAGTTCCGCACAAAGAAGCTGCTCTCCATATTTGCGATCGCGTCGATGATGTTGCTCGACGGATTGGGGCTGTAAATACCGTGGTCGTGGAAAGTGATGGGACGTTGTTGGGTAGTAATACAGATGCCTTTGGGTTTCTCGAAAATATAAAATCTGAAAGCGATTGGCAGTCAGCTGATGGCTCTGCTGTCATACTTGGTGCTGGCGGAGCCGCCCGCGCTGTCGTCGCCGCACTACTCGAAGACGGCGTCCAGGATATCCGCATTGTTAATCGTACTTGCAAGAGAGCTGAACAACTCGCCTCCGAATTCGCGGGGGGTTGCACAGTAATACCGTGGGATCGTAGGGATGATTCTTTAGAAGACGCCGCGCTTCTGGTCAATACGACAACACTTGGAATGACCGGACAGGCCGAACTCGAAATCTCATTAAAGAAATTGCCGGCGTCGGCGATAGTGAATGATATTGTTTATGTCCCGCTTCAAACGCCACTTTTGCAAAATGCAGCAACACGCGGCAACACCATTGTCGACGGGCTCGGTATGTTGTTGCATCAAGCTCGTCCTGGATTTGCTGCCTGGTTCGGAAAACAGCCGCGAGTGTCCACAGGGTTGCGCGATTTCATCTTGGCTGATTTAAAGTCATGATTGTACTAGGGCTAACGGGCTCCATCGGTATGGGGAAAAGTACAGCAGCAGAAATGTTGCGCCGGCTTGGGGTGCCGGTTAGCGATGCAGATGCCATCGTACATGATTTGATTGGGCCTGGCGGTGCTGCGGTGGCGGCCGTCGAGTCCGCTTTTCCCGGGTCAGTGGAAAACGGCGCTGTAAATCGGGCGATGCTTGGCACCAAAGTTTTTGGAAACGCGGAAGCTTTGAAAACCTTGGAACAAATTCTCCATCCGTTGGTGGAACAGGCTCGAGATCAGTTCTTGAAACAATCTCAGCGTGGGCGGCGATCCGTCGTTGCGCTGGACATTCCTCTCCTCTTCGAAGTCAAAGCGGATAAGCAATGCCACGCAACCATTGTTGTCTCGGCGCCGCCCTTCATTCAGGCGATGCGCGTTCTCTCGCGGCCCGGCATGACGATGGAGAAACTCGCGGGTATTCGACGGCACCAAATGAGTGATCTTGAAAAACGTCGCCGCGCGACTTTCGTTATTCCAACGGGCAATGGACGCCGTTTGACCTTGCAAGCCTTGGAACGGATTGTCAGACTTTCCCGGCGCGGTCAGCTTCCGCGCAGTGGGAGCTAGCAGCCATTCGCGAAATTGTCCTCGACACGGAAACAACCGGACTCAACCCACAAACGGGAGACCGATTGGTGGAAATTGGGTGTGTTGAGTTGGATAACCACGTTCCGACTGGAAACACATATCATCAATACGTAAATCCCGAGCGGGACATGCCGGATGAAGCATTTGCGGTCCACGGATTGTCGGAAGCATTTCTTGCAAAACATCCGATCTTTTCGGAAGTTGCGGACAGTTTCCTGGAATTCATCGGGGATTCCGATCTCGTCATCCACAATGCCAGCTTCGATATGGGCTTCATCAATGATGAATTGGATCGGATAGGGCGCCCGGCGGTTGATTTCGGTCGTGCCATCGATACGGTTCAGATTGCCCGCAGTAAATATCCGGGCGCGCAAGCAAGCCTAGATGCGCTGTGTCGCCGCTTTGAAATTGATCTTTCCGCTCGCACCAAACACGGCGCGTTGCTGGATGCGGAATTGTTGGCGGATGTCTATCTAGAGCTTGTCGGCGGTCGTCAGCCCGGATTTGAGCTTGCGGCTGAGCGTAAAGCCGCGGCGGCGAATAAGATCGAAACCAGAAATGTGCCGGCCCGCCCGCCTCGTCCGCATGCCGCAACCGAGAGCGAACGCGCCGCGCATGGTGAATTCATGCAGCAAATCACCGATCCGATATGGCGTGATTAATCGAAAAGCTTAAGTTGTCTCGGATGCTTTCTCAGCGGTCTGTCGGTACATTTCGACGAAATCAACCGGAGCAATAAGTAATGGCGGAAATCCGCCTTCGTTGATCATGCTGGATAGGATCGATCGGGCGAAGGGGAATATCATCCGCGGCACTTCAATTACAATAAAGGCATGGAGGTGTTCCTCGGGAATTTCACCAATTTCCGCGATGGCGGCATAGGCGATTTCCGCGATGAATAGTGTCGTGCTGCCCGCGGTTGCATTGACCCGCACATGCAACGCGACTTCGTAAGTGTTGGGCCCTAGCGTCTGCGCCTCGACACGGACGTCGATATCGATGTTCGGTGGTTCGGTCTGCGCATTGATGAAAAGGCCGGGTGCTCCCGGATTCTCGAACGAGAGGTCCTTCGTGTATTGATGCGTAATATTGAGCGGAATGCCGCCCTCGCCGCCTTGGCCGGCCTCATCGCCGCTTGGTTGCTGATCTTCCGACATATCCATTCCATTGCGTCATGTTGCGGGTGCCTGCTAACATGGAATATCCATCGGTACAACCTTGCCGCCTCCCGGGTGCGGGTCGCGTGGATCGAACTCTACAAGATGCGCATTTCCGACCTTATGGCCGGTTAAGCCGCGAATAAAACCCCAATGGCTCACGACAAGGGTCTGTTGCCAGTTCCCGGCGTTGGAGTGTTCCTCTCTGAAATTCAAACACCGTTCATCCAAGGCGGCTTCGCTTTCAACCGGTGTTGGCCACCACATTTCCTCGAGGTGCTCCAAATCCAGTCCTGGCCAGGCGAGGCGCAGGTCCGGGCCGGGCGTGCCCAAATCACAAACGAAGGCGGATCGCTCCCCGATCCGAGCGTCGACTTCGATCGCCACTCCGATTGCTTCCGCGACAATAGAAGCGGTCTGGATCGCGCGCGTGTACGGGCTTGTTAGAATACGTTTGATGGTCCGGTCTTTTAGATATCCGACCGCTTCGCTCACCTGTCGATGGCCGAGATCGGT
>JBMYRC010000126.1:0-11504 GCA_049601975.1 Alphaproteobacteria bacterium
GCCGAGCGCGCGGCGGAACATGGCGATGAAGGCGCTCGGGCTATCGTAACCGAGATCAAGCGCCACTGAGGTGACGGCCTGTCCTTCGGTGAGCATTTCGAGGGCTCTTTGTAGGCGCAATTGTTGCCGCCAGGCGCGAAACGTCATTCCGGTCTCGGATTGAAACAAGCGGGCAAGTGTTCTTGGACTGGCGCCGGCGAAGCGTGACCAATCTTCCAACCCGCGATTGTCCGCCGGATCGGAGAGCATTGCTTCCGCGACCTTTCGAATTCGTTTGTCTTGTGGCATCGCCAGCGCCAACGGGGCTGTCCTTTGCTGGCGCAGTTGATCCAACACGACCTGCATGAGGCGGTCTTCGGGGCCATCCGGCGCGTAAGATTCCGTATACGACACAGCAGTTAACACGAGCTCGTGAAGTAGGCGGGAGACCTCGAGCACGCAAACGTCATCCGGCAGGCCAACAATCGCATCCCGCCGCACATAGAGCGTCCGCATGGCCACCGCCCCACGTGCGTGAATACGATGAACAACGCCCGCCGGCATCCAAACCGCGAATTGAGGTGGCACGAAGAAGGCGCCGCTATCCGTTGTTACAGTCATGACACCTTGGCTGGCATAGATAAACTGCGCTTTCGCATGGCTGTGTGGAAGGATGGAATCGCCAGCCTCTAAATCGCGTGCATAGGCGATGACAGCTTGCGGCATCGCGTCGATATGAGATACAGCGGATGGATGCGCTTCGCCAGAAGTTGTTCTATCACACATGTGGTGTCCGGTGTTTGAGAAATGCCGTTCCGGTCATCATGGCTATGGCGCAAAAGCAGAAGTTCATTAATATTAGTGTTTAGTAGCAATGGTAATCAATGCTTAACACATTTTTCCTAGGCTGAGGCCGGAACGCTGATATTCTCGGGGTCAAGCAAAGCGAAATGTGAAGAGTGCGATGACAAACGTAGCGACCAACCCTCGGCCGACTGAAATCCGGGACGAGCCAAGTCCTATGCCCGCGTGGGAAAATGCAAATCTTCAAGCCGAACGCGACCATTATGTCGCGTTTGCGTTTTGTTGGGCGGACGCCACGGTAGAGCCGGGGTCCGCCCAGAAAATTGCTTTTGCGCGGGGCCCTTGGTCCGCTCGTGGGACGTACTACGGAGGAATTGATTGGCGAGAAAGTTGACGGTCTTGTTGCCAAGCAAGACCGCGCGCGGGTGAACCAACTGCTCAAAATCGCGCAATCCCTGGGCAGAGTAGAAGATTCCAGTATTCGTCTGCAAGGACCGCGGGGCACCACGCCGCCCATGGCGATGGCAGCACATAGTCTGTATAGCCGTGCCGGACGGTTTTCGATTGCTTTTCGTCTGCGCCCGACCGAGATGGAGCAAGGTTCAAAACTGGGTTTGGAGCGTGACGAATCCAGCAGACTTTACGATTCAGAATCTTTCGCGCAGGTAACCGCGCGCAAGTTCGAGGCTTTCAAGAAACCCGGGACCGACGTGAAGATGACAGCCATGTCGATGCCTCAGCTAAAAGAAATTACAGGACCGTCTCGGGGATGAGCAAAACGAATCGCTGATGCATTCGGTCGGCGCATTTCTG
This sequence comes from Alphaproteobacteria bacterium, assembly GCA_049601975.1. Classification (GTDB taxonomy): domain Bacteria; phylum Pseudomonadota; class Alphaproteobacteria; order UBA8366; family UBA8366; genus UBA6544. The sequence continues at coordinate 1,597 of JBMYRC010000126.1, forward strand.
AAGGCGAACTCGGCCGATGGTGATACTGCGGCGCGAGTTGATGATCAAAGCTTTAGCCTGATTCATGAGGCTGCGGCGGATATCGAAATTCTCGAGAAGGAAATCGCCGAGCTGACGAAGGGCGCGGATCCCGATGGTAAAGGGGTTGAGGTTGAGACTGCGACGGTTGACGCATCCGACGATACCATCAGCGAAGAGGAAATGGAGAAAGGGCTGATGTATACCTTGAACCGTTCAAGGAAGCGACCGGCCAAGGACTTAGCCTAAAGGGTTTGAAGGAAATTTTTGGCTCGCTTGCGCGTGAGGGCGCGGAACGGGTGCAAAAATTCCGCAAGATCGTCGCCGCGGGTGCCTTTGATCCGGCGTTTCATTCGATCATCCACCTAAAGTCAGGCAAAATTCACCACTACGAAGCATTGGTGCGGTTCTGCGGGAATCCAAAGGACGCTTCGCCATTTCGCGAGATTGCGTTCGCCGAGGAAGACGATCTCATCGATGAGTTCGATATTATGATGGCGAAGAAGGTTGTGACATGGTTGTCGAAGAAACCACGGAACAGGAATGCCTATAATGTTTCGGTTAATGTTTCCGAAAATTCGATAGATAATGATCAGTATTTGGATCAGCTGGATAAGTTGTTGAAAGCGAACGACTGGACGCAAGGGAAACTGTGCTTCGAGATCACGGAATCCGGACGGATGTTTGATATGGATTCGGCGAACAACTTTATCCAACGTCTCCGCAAGGCCGTTTATCAGGTGTGTCTCGACGATTTCGGTGCTGGCTCCGCGAGCTTCGAGTATTTGAGTACGCTTGACGTTGATATCGTCAAACTGGACGGCAGCGCCGTCAAGAATGCCGAGAAGAGTAAGAAGGGTCGGGCTTTCCTATCGACGCTCACTGAATTATGTCGCCGTTTGGGCGTTGAGACGGTGGGTGAAATGATCGATACGCCGCAGACCTTGGCCTTCGTGCGCGATTGCAATGTCAATATCGTGCAGGGTTTATTGTTTGGAAAACCATCCGCCGATCTGAAAGATTTCGACCCGTTATCGCACCGCGAGTTGATGAGCTGGTAGGCTTTGCGGTTTTAGTTCTTCGCGGGCGCCAATCGATCCAGACGCAAGCGATGTCGGGCATCGGTTAATCGCGCGATGCCGCTATAGACGGCGACGATGCTCCCAAAGCCGGTACCTCCGGTGATTAGGAACATAATCAAAGTTTGATACTTTACCGCTTCCACCGGATTGGCGCTGGCCAGAATTTGGCCTGTCATCATGCCTGGCAGGAAAACGATGCCCGACGCTGACATGGAGTTAACGATCGATGTCAATGCTGCCGTCATGGCTTTGCGACCGCCGCCGCGCATGGCCTCCCATCGGTTGGCGCCGAGTGCCAGTTGCGCCTCAATGCCTCGGCGTTCCGTCCAAGCACCGGACGACAAACCTTGCAGCCCTATACTGACGCCGGTCATGGTATTTCCGTGGATCATGCCGAGTATCGAGATCGCATAGCGGGAATCGAACCAAGGGTCCGGGCGTATTTGTGTAGTCAGAGCGAAGACGGTGACCAGCACAGAGGATGTCAACATTGCCGTTGTCCCGAGGCCATAACCCCAAAGGCCGTGAAACCGGCGATTTTGCCGCGCCATTGCCTCGCGCCCGGTGAATAAGATCATGATCAATGCGGCGAGACCAGTCCAAGCGGGGGAGGCCAAAGCGAATAGTCCTTTGAGGACGAGGGCGATCATCAATAATTGCAATGCCATCCGGACTGCCGAAATCAACAGGCGGCGCTGGAGTTTTAAGCCCAACCAGATCGAGAGGCCCGCATCGACAATGAGGAGGGTTGCGGCAATGCCGAGGTCGACGACATCCAGGCTGACGACCGTCGTCATAGGAGCGCCTGTTGGTGGCGCGCGTTTTCGAAACGCAATGAGAGCGTCACGAGGCGGCGTGCCTGGGCGAGATTGTGGGTGACCATCAGCGCGATGCCGCCCCTCGTCAGATGATTGCAAATAAGGGCTTCGACCTGTGTGCGATTGGTCTCGTCCAGTCCCGAGGTCGGCTCATCCAGTAAAAGACAATCGGGAGACAAGGCCATGGCACGGGCGAGACCAAGGCGCTGCCGCTCTCCGGTTGAGAGCCGATCGATCGGCCAATCGAAGGCGTCCGCACCAAGCCCCATCGATTCCAAGTATGGCTTAGCCGCCACGATATCGGCAAAATGCGGTTCGACTGTATCCATCCACCAGGGGGGATTGGCCGGCACATAAGTGGCGTTTTGACGCCACTGGGGCGCTAGTATGTCGTCCCGATCTGTACCGTTGAGCTGAACCGAACCCTCGTTCGGATTGAGGTCGGCGACAGCTCTTAAAAAAAAGCGTTTTACCACTGCCGGAGGGTCCCGTTACCGCGACGCAATGACCTGTTTCTACCGTCAAGTCGACAGGTTCCAATTTGTGTCGCCGAAGATTTTGAATTTTCAGCATTGCAATGCCCGCTAATTCAGCCCGGTTTCTCCCCCACTGCGCCGAAGATCCCGTGCGGTCATCGCAACCCTACAACGGTCGCGTAATTTAATCTTTAACGTTCTGGGTTTCCGTGGCGATTTCAAAAAACCGCTTGATCGTCGGTCGATCTCTACGTTGCGAGAGGCAGGTGAGATTTAGTTCGATAAACATTTCCGCGTCACGGACGGGCAACCAGCGGAGGCTGCGGTGAGATCCGAATTCAATCTCTGCACCGACGCTGAGGCCGAGACCAAGGACGACGGCTTCGCGAATCGCTTCTCTATTGTTGATCTCCATTTCGGTACGGATATTGATGCCTGCTTTTCGTGCGGCGGCTTCGAAGGTTTGCCGGGTTGTTGATTCGGTTTCCCGTAAAATCATGGGCTGACCGTCGAGCTCGGCAATTCGGATATCCTGGCGTTCGGCCCAGGGATGATCTTCGGCCACCACCACGTCGACGCGAAGCCTGCGGTAAAAGACCGTCGCGAATTTAGGATCGTCGGGCGGTCGGCCGATTGCAGCGACATCGATTTCGAAATCAAGCAGCCGCCTGAGAATCTCTTCGCGTTGTTCGATTGTGACGGATAGTTCGAAACTCGGGAGTTGATCTCTTAACGCCTTGATCAACGGCATGATGCCGTTCGGGTTGGCGGCGCCGATGCGTAGTTTCCGGCGCCCGGATTGTCCCGTATTCCGCAGGAAATCAATAGCCTCCTGTTGGTATCCGAACAGGGTTCGGGTGATGCCGTAGAGTGTCTCGCCCGTATCTGTCAGCTGAGCAGATTTTCCGGCTCGATGGAACAGCTCCACGTCGAACGCGCCTTCCAAGGATTTCACCTGGGCTGTTACTGTTGGCTGTCCAACGCCGATGGCGTTGGCGCCTTTCGTAAAACCGCCTTCCCGCGCCACGGCATGGAAGGATCGGAGCCATGTATGATACATCGAATTAATCGATCATTATATTGAAATATACGATTTGATCGATAATAAGAAACTCTCTAAATGTTGCAATCATGGAATCTGAAACGGCATCTAAATCGGACGCGCGACATGCGCGGCGAACCCTTGGGGTTTGCGGCGGCGCGCATTGTCTGCACGACGGATTTACCGACGCAATTTATGTTTTGCTACCCATATGGCATGAGGCGCTGGGCCTGTCCTTGGTCCAAGTCGGGCTGCTGAAATCGATCACCAGCGCTGCCCTGGCTGGATTTCAAATGCCCGCCGGCTTTTTGGCGGAGCGGTTCGGGGCGAAGTCTATTCTCGCGGTGGGGACAATTGTCGCCGGTCTTGGATATATCTTGGCGGGTTTCGCGGGCGGCTTTATCGGATTGGCCTTGGCGCTGGCGGTTGTGGGGGCGGGGGCCGCGGTCCAACATCCCCTGTCTTCCGCGTTGGTGGCGGATGCGTATCGAGGCGGCGGCCGGCGGGCGGCGCTCGGCATCTATAATTTTACCGGCGATCTTGGGAAGATGATCCTGCCGACCAGTGTGGCACTTGGCATTGGGTTTGTTGGCTGGCGAATGAGTTCGATTGGCGTCGGTGCGTTGGGTATCGCCGGCGGGTTCGTGATTTGGATAGCGCTACGCCGGATTGAGGCTGTGGCGATCGAAGCAGGGAAGGCGTCCGGTCCGTCCGGTCCTGTTAAAGGATGGGGGATTCGCGACCCGCTTGGATTTTCGCTTTTGTCGGCTGTCGGATTGCTCGATACGGCCACTCGCTACGCGTTTCTGCCTTTTCTGCCGTTTCTTCTGATGGAGAAGGGCGCCGAGATCGAAAGCGTCGGCTTTGCGATGACTTTGGTATTTGCAGGCGGTGCCGTTGGAAAGTTCGCTTGCGGATTGCTGGCTGAGTGTTTCGGTATAATCCGGACGGTTGTTCTGACGGAAATATGCACGGCGCTTGGTATCGTTGCCCTGCTATTCGCGCCGCTGCTTGTGGCGCTTTTGATATTGCCGCTGATCGGCGTTGCGTTGAATGGCACGTCTTCGGTCCTTTACGGAACGGTGTCGGAGTTCGTCGACGAGAACCGTCAAGCTCGGGCCTTCAGCCTCTTTTACACGATCGGCCTGGGTTCTGGGGCTATCGCTCCCATCGTCTTTGGCGCGATTGGCGATGCCGTGAGCGTCACGTTCTCCCTTGGTTTGGTGGCTGCCATGGCGTTGTTGATTATTGCGATCTGTCCTTTTCTCGCACCCAAGATTGTCGAGAACGCGGCATAATGCCGCCATCCATAGAAATTCCCTTGTACTGAGCTCTTGAAATAAGTACCTAAACGGTCCACATTAAAGCAGTACTAAAACGGTTCTGTTTTAAGTGACGGTTTTCTTGGGGCTTTTGGGGTTTCCCGATGATTAAGCTTAGCCGATTGACGGATTACGGCGTCGTGGTCATGTCGCAAATGGCACAGGATATGACGGTAACGCGGACCACGCCCGAGTTGGCGGCGGCCACCGGTGTTCCAGCGCCGACAGTCGCAAAACTTTTGAAGCTATTGGTGAAGGGCGGCCTCGTCGAATCTTGGCGCGGTGTTAATGGCGGTTATGCGCTGACCCGCAAAATCGACGAAATTACCGCTGCTGACATCATTGAAGCGCTTGAAGGGCCGGTCGCGCTGACAGCTTGCGTTGACGGCTCGGATGCGGATTGCGGCGTAGAGTCACTCTGCCCGATGCGTGGTGGCTGGGAGAAAGTAAACCGCGCCATTCGCGCGGCACTGGAAGAAGTAACGCTGGCCGAGTTGAGCCAGCCTGTTGATTTTTTGTTACCGCCAACGACGGCGGATGCGAATGTGCACGAAAGTGCGAGAAGGGACTAAAGAATGGTCGCGAACGCTGAGACGATCGAACAAGTTCAATCTGTAACGGAGAAGTACAAGTACGGCTTCGTCACGGATATCGAGATGGATCACGCCCCCAAAGGGCTGAGCGAGGATATCGTTCGTTTTATCTCCGCCAAAAAAGACGAGCCAGAATGGCTGTTGGAATGGCGGCTCAAGGCCTATCGGCATTGGTTGACCATGCCGGACCCCGAATGGGCCAAGATCAGTCACCCGCCGATCGACTATCAGGATTCGTATTATTACGCGGCGCCGAAAATGCCGGGCGATGGGCCGCAATCACTTGATGAAGTCGACCCGAAGCTTCTAGAGACATACGAAAAGCTCGGCATTCCATTGAAGGAGCAGGAGATGCTCGCCGGAGTCGCCGTGGACGCGGTGTTCGATAGCGTTTCGGTCGCGACGACTTATAAGAAGAAGCTCGAGGAGAAGGGCATTATTTTCTGTGCCATCTCAGAGGCCGTCCATCGCTGCCCGGAACTGGTCCAAAAGTACTTAGGATCGGTCGTCCCCTATGCGGACAACAAGCATTCCTGCCTGAACAGCGCCGTCTATACCGATGGGTCCTTCGTCTACATCCCGAAAGGGGTGCGTTGTCCGATGGAACTCTCTACATATTTCCGCATCAACGCGGAAAATACGGGCCAGTTCGAGCGCACCCTGATCATCGCCGACGCAGGCTCATATGTGAGCTATCTCGAAGGCTGTACCGCGCCGATGCGCGACGAAAATCAGCTGCACGCCGCGGTCGTCGAGCTTATTGCGCTCGACGATGCGGAGATCAAATATTCGACAGTGCAGAATTGGTACCCGGGCGACGAGAACGGCAAGGGCGGCATCTATAACTTCGTCACCAAGCGCGGCATTTGCCGGGGCCGGAACTCAAAAATTTCTTGGACTCAGATAGAGACCGGCTCGGCGATTACCTGGAAATATCCGAGCTGTATCCTGGAGGGTGATAATTCGGTCGGTGAGTTCTACTCCGTCGCCATTACCAACAACATGCAGCAGGCGGATACCGGCACGAAGATGATCCATATCGGGCGTAACACCAGCTCAACGATCATCTCCAAGGGAATTTCTGCAGGGCGCGCGGACCAGACCTATCGCGGCCTGGTCAAGATCATGCCGAAGGCGGCGGGTGCCAGAAACTATACGCAATGCGACAGCTTGCTGATCGGTGACGAATGCGGGGCTCATACGGTGCCGTATATCGAAGCGAGAAATGCATCGGCCAAGGTCGAGCATGAAGCTACCACCGCAAAAATCAGTGAAGATCAAATGTTTTACTGTCTGCAACGCGGCATCAGCGAAGAAGAAGCGGTGGCGCTGATCGTGAACGGCTTCTGCCGGGAAGTGATGCAGCAACTGCCGATGGAATTCGCGGTCGAAGCGCAAAAACTGATTGGGATAAGCCTCGAAGGTAGCGTCGGTTAAGACGCGAAAAGGAATTAGAGACATGGCACTTTTGGAAATTAACGATCTGCGCGCGACGGTGGACGGCAAGGAAATTCTCAAGGGAATAAACCTGTCCCTCGACTCCGGCCAAGTGCACGCCATCATGGGGCCGAACGGCTCCGGCAAGAGCACTTTGTCCTATGTATTGTCCGGACGCGCCGGCTATGAGGTGACCGGTGGTGAGGTTTTGCTCGACGGCAAAAACTTGCTGGAAATGAACCCGGAAGAGCGCGCTTGCGAAGGTGTGTTCCTCGGTTTCCAGTATCCGGTGGAAATTCCGGGGGTGCCCGGCACAACCTTTCTCAAGACGGCGGTCAATGCGGTGCGGCGCTATCGCGGCGAGAGCGAATTCGACGCCATGCAGTTCATTAAATTCGTCCGTGCCAAGGCGAAAGAATTCAACGTCTCGGACGATATGTTGAAGCGCGCGGTCAATTCGGGTTTTTCGGGCGGTGAAAAGAAGCGCAACGAGATCCTGCAGATGGCGGTTCTGGAGCCGCGTCTGGCGATCCTCGACGAGACGGATTCTGGCCTCGATATCGATGCTTTGAAGCTCGTCGCCGAAGGGGTCAACGCGATGCGGGGACCGGAGCGCGCGATGCTGATGATCACGCACTACCAACGGCTTTTGGATTATGTGGTGCCGGATATGGTGCACGTTCTATTCGAAGGGGAGATCGTGAAGTCCGGGCCTAAGGAATTGGCGCTTGAGCTCGAGAAGGAAGGCTACTGCCAGTTCTTCGAGACGGCGGCGTGACGGAGATTGGACGAACGATGCCTGACGGAATGAAAATGAATATGCCACTAGCGGAGAATTACGAGAACGTCGCGCCTGTATTGGCGAGCGCAGGCGTGGGTTGGCTCGACGCGGTACGGCGTGACGGATTGGCGCGTTACGGCGCGCTGGGGCTACCGAACCCCAGGGTCGAAGCCTGGAAATACACCAACTTGACCCGTATGGGGCGGACGAAGTTCGTCTCTGCCGTCACTGCGACCCAACCGTCTTTGGATCAAATTCCGGCCGGCGCGTTGGACATTGATGCAGTGAAATTGGTTTTGGTGAATGGACGCCTGCGCCCGGAATTCTCCGATCTCGCTCAGCTGCCCGACGGCGTGACTGCGGTGAGTTTTGCCGAAGCTGTCGCGGGAAAATCACCTGATCTGGAGGGGATGCTCCGCTCTGCCGTTTCCGGCCATGACATGCCAATGCTCGCCTTGAATGCAGCGTATTTGAGCGATGGCGTTGTGATCGATGTCGAAAAGGGGCGCAAAATCGATACGCCGATCCACTTGATCTCCATCGGGGTGTCGGACGAGGAGCCAATCGCATTTCATCCGCGAAATGTTTTGCGGGTTGGTACTGGTGCGGCAGTAACCGTCTACGAAAGTCATATCGGCTTGGGCGGCTCTTATTTGAGCAATGGCGCCATGGATATCCATATCGACGAAGACGCCTTGTTGCGCCATCGCAAACTGCAGAACGAAGTGGAGAACGGCTATCACGTGGCGACCGCGTCGGTCGTGCTCGAAGCGCGTGCGCGATATGAGAATTATACCCTGCATGTAGGTGGTCGCCTGGTACGGAATGAAATTCATGCGGTTCTGAACGGCAACGGCGCTGATTGTAATCTTTATGGCGCTTATGCGGGGCGCGGTAATCAGCATATCGATACCACGACCTTCGTTGATCATGCGGCGCCGGAATGTACGTCCTGCGAAGTCTACAAGGGTGCGTTGGACGACAATGCGCGCGGCGTTTTCCAAGGCAAGATTTTGGTGCGCAAAGGCGCGCAGAAGACCGACGGCCATCAACTCAATAAAGCGCTGTTGCTGTCCGAAGGAGCGGAAATAGATTCGAAGCCTGAGCTGGAAATTTACGCCGATGACGTGAAATGCAGCCATGGGGCGACCTCAGGTGAGCTGGACGAAGAACAGCTTTTCTATTTGCGCGCACGCGGTATCGACGAAGCGGAAGCACGCGATTTATTGGTAGCGGCCTTTCTCGAAGATAGTTTGGATGTCATTGGCGACGAAGACCGGCGGGAAGCTTTCAGAAGTATCATATCGAACTGGCTCGCCGGTCGCAGCCAGCGACAGGAGGGGTGAAATGTCAGAGGCGCAAATTCTGAGAGACCCCGGCGCGGCATATGATGTCGAGCGCATCCGGGCGGATTTTCCGATCCTCTCCGAGACGATGCATGGCGAACGGCTGACCTTTCTCGACAATGGCGCTTCGGCGCAGAAGCCGCGGCAAGTCATTGACGCGGTCAGTAGCGTATACGAGCGTGAATACGCCAACGTCCATCGCGGTGCTTATTACCTGAGCGAGAAAGCGACGGAACGCTACGAAGGATCGCGCGATATCACGCAGCGGTTCCTGAACGCGGCAAGCCGGCAGGAGATCGTCTTCACAAAGAACGTGACCGAAGCGATCAATTTGGTGGCCTACACCTATGCGCGCCGTGTCTTGCAGCCGGGCGATGAGATCATCATCACCGACATGGAGCATCACTCCAATATCGTGCCGTGGCAATTGATGCGCGACGAGCGCGGGTTGATCCTCAAATATGTCTCCTGTACGGACGATGGCGAATTTCGGATCGAGGATTTGGCGAAACTGATCACGCCGAAGACGAAGCTCATCTCGCTGACCCATGTCTCCAACGTCATGGGAACCGTGGTGCCGATCAAGGAAGTGGCCAAACTGGCGCATGATAACGGCGCTAAGCTGATGGTCGACGGCGCGCAGGCAATTATGCATATGCCGGTCGATGTGCAGGATTTGGACTGCGATTTCTATGCCTTTACCGGCCACAAGATCTACGGCCCGTCCGGCATTGGTGTATTATACGGTAAGGCTGAATTATTGGATGCCATGCCGCCGTTCCTGGGCGGTGGCGATATGATCAGCACGGTGACAATGGAGAAGAGCACCTGGGCGGGCTTGCCCGCTAAGTTCGAAGCTGGAACCCCGCCGATCGCGCAAGCTATCGGATTGGGTGCTGCGCTCGATTATGTGAGCGGTGTCGGACTTCCCGGGATTGCGGCGCATGAAAACGATTTGCTGAATTATGCGACGCAGCAACTCGCGTCTATCGA
>JBMYRC010000127.1:0-11479 GCA_049601975.1 Alphaproteobacteria bacterium
CTCGAACCTAGCGTTCGACGAATGGACCGGGGCCTTTGGCGAGGACCGCCTGACCGGCGCGCTCTTGGACCGGCTCACCCATAACGTCCACATCCTCGAGATGAACAACCAGTCTTACCGCTTGGCCCAGAGCCGCTCCAAACGCTAACGCTAACCTCAACAACCACCGCAAGATATGACAAGGGCCTCGATTTGGGCCCTTGTCATATCACTACGCAAATGGTGGCGTTTTACGCCAACATAATGGCCGGTTTTTGAACCGACATTGACAATCCAGAACTGTCACACCACCGGACGTTGCCTGATCTCCTCTGCGATCTTGCGCTTCAGCAGTTTTCCGTCCTTTACGTTGCCCTTAAACTCCCCGTTTTCCATCAACACCTTCCCGCGTAGTACCGTCAGTGACGGCCAGGCGGCGGCTTCGTAACCTTCCCATGGGGTGTAGTCGGTCTCGTGCAGGCGGGCGGCGGTGACGGTGCGGCTTTGCTCTGGGTCGAGGACGCAGATGTCTGCGTCGCTGCCTGCTGCGAGCGCGCCCTTCCTGGGATAGATGCCCATGATCTTGGCGGCATTGGTGGAGACGAGGTCGGCGAATTTAGCCAGCGTGTAGCCGCGCTTTTGTACCATCTCCGTATACATCACCGAGACACGTGGCTCCGCACCTGCGTTGCCGCCGGTCACGTCGTCGATGCGGTCGCCCTGCACCTTGGTCGAAAGGCCGCAGCAGATCTCATCCGTCGCGATTGTGCTGATCGAGCCCCGCAACTGGCCTTCCCAGAGCGCGTCTTGGTCCGAGGTTTCCTTCAAGCTTGGATAGGTGTGGTAGATCTGGCCGTTCGGCAGTTTGTAATGCTCGTGGGTGAACATGAGGTATTGGTGTAGGGTCTCGCCGTAGATCGGGAAGCCTTTAGCGCGGCTCGCCTCGATGGCGGCGACGCCGGTCGCTGCCGAGACGTGCATCATGTAGAGCGGTGTACCCTCCACATGTTCCGCGAGGCGGATGATACGGCGGAATGAGAGGTCTTCCGACATCGAGTTGTGGACTTCTGCCATGTTCTCGAACCCGGTGCGGCCTTCGCGCTCCAGCACGTCGTGCATGTGCATGACGATCTCGTCATCCTCGGCGTGGATCGCTGCGATGCCACCTTCTTTCTTCAGCACCTTGAAGATTTCCCAGATATGCCCGTGGGTGATCTTGCGACCCTTACGGGACGGTGTGATGTCGGTGGTGAAGATCTTGATGGAGGGGTGACCTTCCTGGATGACTTCTGCGAGTTGCGGTAGCAGTTCCGGCTCAATGGCACCTTGCAGCATGATGTGATAGCCGTAATCGCTGTAACATTTGCCCGTCCAATCCTGCTTGCGGATGTTTACCGCTTCTTCGACAGTCTGGCCTGGCAGCACATTGGCGAAGTCCAGCAGGCTGGTGGTCCCGCCGTGGATCGCGGCGCGGCTGACGACGTCCGGCCCGTCGGTCAGGCCGGGCTCACCGTCGCCAATTGCCGGGATATGCCATAGCGAGTGGATATGAGGGTCGATGCCGCCCGGGATGACGATTTTGCCGGTGGCGTCGATCACGCGGCCCGCCTGATCGTCGGCGAATTGGCCGGGTCGGGCCATGGCGGCGATGGTCTCGCCCTCGATGCAGATGTCCCAAGCGCCGGTGCCTTGCGGCGTGACCACCTGGTCGCCGCGAATGATCAATTCGAACATAGTACCCTCCCTGCCAATTGTATCTCGACTTTCGCGTGGTGAGCGAGGATGCGCAAGTCGTCTAGCATTCGATACTTTGCCGCCAGTCTCCAGCCTGAAACATCTTGAGGATGCGGCGGCCTTGCGTGCCGTCGATGGTTATGCGTTCAAGGTTGCGCATTTAGTCGATATTCCCTTATGATTGCGTAACACCGATATAGAGCTTTGAGCACTCTTCGAACTCCTTTTCGGCGACGATATCGCGAAACAATCTATTGATCCCACCGTGTCTCGGGTCTTTATCGATCTTCACGAAGAGAGAATTTACCGCGCCTTACAACACCTTTAGGAACGACCCACCATGATAGATTAGTATCCGTGAATGTCGTGCGCGACATTATTTTCACGAGCGCTTCAAAGAATTTACGTGAGTTCCTCCGAGGACATTTATTGTGCGGAAGTGCTGGCGTATATGATCTGTAGAGGCGTCTCCGCCATGAAGATACTTCTCCTAGCGCTTTTCTTGATTTTCTTGCCTTTGAGACTGAGCCGAATTCGCCGGGCTTTGCGACGTTCTCAGACAAGATGCGCATCATGCAAGGGCCGAGGCAGCCGGACTTCACAGGGAGTCCTTAACCGAGGTAATATCAACAACCGCAACTGGCTTTTTCTTGTCGTGCCGGTAAATTTTCGTCTTCAGATTGATACTGGAGACGTTCCCGGCCTTAGAGCGGACGACTCGATCGCGACCAGCGCGTCCATCTTCTTCAGTTTATTTGGCTGGAGTACATACACCCAATCCTTGGCGCTCGGGCGGCGGCGTCTGGAAAGATACTGACTGGGGATGGCCTTTGGTTGGATGACCTTATAGCCAGCTTTTTTCAACTGACCGATGACCTCCGCCGCGCCAGTGCGATAGACTTTTATTCCCTGCAACCGGCGCTCCGCGCCGCGCGGCATCCGCTGCCACTATAACTATTTTCGCTCGAATTTCGACGCCGGTGACCGAAAGTGTCTTCATTAGGGCCAGTGCGGCGGTTAAGAATCTGCGGACTAGTTTCGGTAGCGTATTAATCATGCTTAGACTATCCTGCATGTGGTCTTTGGACTTTCTGGCGCGCGCAAGATCGTCGGGGTCTAGGGGCCAATTTCGACTTACCTAATATCAGGGCTGGCCTAACATCAGGACTGGCCTAACGTCAGGGCTGGATTGTCGTTCCACCGTCGATCACCAAGGTTTGGCCAGTCAGGTACGACCCGGCGGGTGAGGCCATCATTACAGCTGCGCCGGCAATCTCGTCCGGATCGCCAAGGCGGCGCAGGGGGGTGGCACTCTCGCGATTGTCGCGCCGTTCCGGATCTTCATAGAGCGCGCGAGCGAAATCGGTGATGATCAGACCCGGCGCGATGCAATTGGCGCGAATGTTGTCCGGCCCGAATTCGACCGCGTAGTTGCGGACGATCTGCATATCCGCGGCCTTGGAGATTGAATAGGCACCGAGCTCCTTTGAACCGCGAATGCCGCCGATCGAGGAGACGATGATCAAGACACCGTCCTTTTGCTCGATCATTTGCGGGATCACCATATTGCAGAGCCATGAATTGCTGCGGATGTTGCATTCCATGATGCGGTCGAAAGCGGTGTCCGGGATGTCGAGGGCACCCCCATGAAAAGGGTTCACGGCCGCATTACAGACCAAGATATCGACCTTGCCGAATTCCGCCTTGGACTGGTCGACAAGCGATTGGAGTTGTTCTTTGTGGTAGATGTGGCACGGAATGGAGACGGCCCGGTTGCCACTCGTTGCCCAATTCTCATTGATGTCGGCGGCGACTGACTCGCAGGCATCTTGTTTGCGCGAGGAGACGACGATATTGGCGCCGTGCTCCGCCATGCGTTCGGCGATGGCCTTGCCGATGCCTTTGGTCGAGCCGGTGATGACGGCGGTTTTGCCGGTAAGATCGAAAAGTGTCATGTAGAAATATCCTATGCGAACGTTAGCGATTGTTGTGTCGGTTTATGCGCCTTCGGCGTTACCTACTTGGCGCGGAAATACCTAAGGATTGGACTACTGTCTCGGCCTCGCCGGGGGTGAGGGTTTCCCCAGGGGTGTTACAGAAAAATCCGCTGAGCAGGCTGGTGGGTCCGGTTGGCGGGCTTTGAAACCAGCGTTGCAGAAACACCACGCAAGTGGTCGCACCGGCTCGGCTGCGCCGCCATAGCACTTGACCCAGAACGTTGTTCGAGCCGACCAGATCGCCGAAGGTCTTGCGTTTGCCGCGAAATACCGCCCAGTGATCTGCGGTTTCTGCCGGGTCTGCCGCGTCTGTTACCGGCGGCCCGGCGCGTGATTCGCTGAGCAGCATGCCCGCGGTGACCGGGCTCGCACCGGGGCCGGTCCAAAGTGCGTCTTCCTCAATGTAGCGGCCATCGGCGCTGGTGAACCGTCGTCGCGCCACGGTACCGCCGTTCAGGACGCTCAGGGGCAGGAGCAAGCGCGCTTGTGCAGACTTAATAGCGACGACCCGGCCCGAAGGGATCTCGCCAGGCAGGACCGGTTTCCGCGCGGATTTGGCGGCCCCGCCGCTGGGCGGTTGCTGGGCCTTTCTCGATTGCGGAGTGGGTGGCTTGGCGGCGAGACGGCTTTTGGGCTCACCGGAGAAGTCGCCGAGCGTCTGGCCGACGTAATCGTCCATGCTTTCGCACGCGGCCAAAGCCACGATCAAGATCATAGGGGCGATGTATCGACGCATTTGCATTCGCGTTACCGGTTCTCTGCTACGGCTCCGATGTCCGACCTTCAGCGTTGCCGCAATCGGGGCACCAGGACCGCCGTCATTACTGCGATCAAAATCAAAATACCCCCGTTCAATAGCAAACCGATTTGTAAACCGAAAGCGCCGGCGACAGCGCCTAATTCCAAATGACCCAATGGGCCGAACCCTAGGGCGAGGACCCAAATCCCCATTGCGCGGCCTCTTAGATCGTTGGCGACGCTGAGCTGCATCATGCTTTGCGCCATAATATCGCAGGATGCGGCGAAAAATGAGAGCAAAAAGACCGCACCGAGTGTCAGCGCGAGCGGTAAGGGTTGGGATAAGAGCGTCATGAAGACGCCGAACATGAATATGATACTGAGATACATCGCGCCGGTCCGGCTGCGAACGCCGAAAGTCGCGAAAATGACACCCGCAATGATACCAGCGAAGGCACGGGCCCCTTGCAACCATCCAAGACCTTCCGCACCGATCTCCAAGCGGTTGGCTGCGATTTCGGGCAGTGCCGTTGCAAAAGAAAATCCAAAAATCTCGACCGAGGCCGTGACAGCTAGGAGTGTGAGCAACAGACGGTTTGTGCCAAGCTCAACTAGATATTCCCGGATGTTTTGGCGAATGGGTGCGCGCTCCGCCACTGCGGCCACACCGGCAGCACGCAGACTCCGAAAGAACAGGAAGGCGATCAAATGACCTCCGCCCAGACACGCCAAGGCCGCTGACCCGCCGAAACTCTCCATCACGAACCCGGCGACGAGCGCGCCCAATAACTGCCCGCTCCGCGATCCGATATTGAGTAAACCCATCGCCGAGACGAGGTTTTCCTGGCCCATCAGATCGTAGGCGTAGCTCGAGCGTACCGGTTGATGCAGTGCCCGCAGACTGCCCACGAGCAATGTAAAGGCGGCGGTGATCCAAATCGGTGTCTCTTCTTGTGCGGTCGACGCAGCAAAGACAAAGAGGACGGCCGCCGTCGCCAATTCAAGACGACGCAACAGTGTTCTACGGTCGATCCAATCGGCAACCGTGCCGGACAACAAGCCAAAAACGAAGAACGGCAGGAAATAGATCGCCAGTATGATGCCGACCCAAGCCGTGCTCCCGGTCGCCTCGTAGACCAGCAAGCCGATCACCACCTGCTCGCCGCTCATCCCTTGTTGATGGAATGCGGCACCGCCTAAAAGGCGACGATAGTCGCGGTCCCTAAGCGCTGGGTTTCGAATCATGCCGGGGCCGGGTAATGGAAAAGAACACCGTGGTGAGGCCGGCTACGGGAAGGAACAGGTCCCACCAAATGCCGAGCGTCCAGGCCGTGGCACCGTCCGCGCTGGACCACACGACGGGGATCACGAAAAGATGGATTGGCAGCCGATCCGCGCATAACAGCAAGATGCCGAAGGTGAGGATCACCGTCGGTGTCGGCGCAAGACCGGCGACCTGCACGATCGTCCAGTCAGCTCCCGCCCAAATCGGGATCAGCGGATATACAATGAGCGCGAGTACGATGAGCACGAGCCCAAGCCAGGAAGCCGCACTCTTGTCGCCACGGAACCGTAGACGGTCCTGGAGGGTGCCGGACCACAGAAACAACCCTGCCTGCACGACGAAGACCATTCCAAAGTAGGTTCCGGCCCAGTTTAGGGTGACGAGATGATTCATTAGGAACACGAACCCGGTCCATGCCCAGCCGCAGGCGATGAAACCGGCGATAATTCGGTCGCTGCCCGGGCGTGGAAACAGCAGCATGCTGAGCAACAAGACACTCAAGAAAAGTGCCGTTAATTGTCCAGGCCAGATCGCCGAGTTGTAAGTGGCGAGGAGATCGAAAAAGGTTTCTGCTGAATAAGGAACCATAGATTTAAAGTCGCCCGATGTGATTGATCATGCGCTGGCGCATCGCCGCGTCCGGCATCGGTCCCCGGCCCGCAGCCATATTTTCCACCATATGGTCGACCTTCGACGTGGCTGGAATGGCGCAGGTAACCGCCGGATGCGAGAGGACAAACTTCAGGAAAAACTGCGCCCAAGTATCAGCACCGAACTCTGCGGCCCAGTCCGGTACTGGATGACCCGCGACATGCTCGAACGCGCCGCCCCGCCGGAAGGGCCGGTTGACGATGACGGCAATGCCCTGGTCCGCCGCTAAGGGCAAGAGACGGTCCTCCGCTTCACGGTCGAGGATGTTATATGTGAATTGCGCAAAGTCGAGTGGTTGAGTGCGTATCAAATCTGCGAAGTCACCATGCCGTCTGCCGTGCGATGTGGTGATCCCGATATAGCGCACGCGCTTTTCCGCTTTCCACGACTTGAGAGTTTCTAGATGGGTCTCCCAATTGAGCAGGTTGTGGACCTGCAGCAAATCGAACGGCGTCTCGCCCCACAGCCGTTCCGAGGTTTCCATTTGCTCTACGCCGTGGTCGTCGACCGGCGTCCAGACCTTCGTTGCGGAGAAAAGCCGGTCTGGTCCGCTCACCCGTTTCAGGCAATAGCCGATCACCTCCTCAGATGAGCCGTACATGGGCGAGGAATCCACCATCACGCCGCCGTGGTCGAAGAAGCTCTGAAGGACGTGCGCGCGCGCTTCACGTAGTCGCTCGGACGGACCGACATTGAAAGTGATCCACGTTCCCATGCCGAGGATGGGGATGAGTTCTCCACTGGAGGGTATGGGTCGCTTCGATATGGCAGCCGGGCTCGCCGATACCGGCAATCCAGCGATGGGCAGCATTGCGGCGGAAGCGGCGACGGCGACCGCGAACTCGCGGCGGCCAAGGTTTCTCGTCTTGGACATGTGGCGACTATGCGCGAACCGCCGCGCGGCGGCAACGGGATAGCGCCGCTTGTTGGGGCCCTGCGGCGGCGTTAATATCCGGGAAACGGATCATTCGTCGATAGGCTCGGGATGATGCCCGTTGTCTTGTTAGGTATTTCGTCATCCAGAGCCTATCGATGGATGACCCGCACGGTATCAAATCATGGTCGAAATTCACCATTCTACCTGTCCTCACGATTGCCCGAGCACCTGCCTGTTGGAGGTTGAAAAACTCTCCGATACGGAGATTGGCCGGGTTCACGGAGCCAAGGAAAACGACTACACCTCGGGTGTGGTCTGCGCCAAGGTCGCGCGCTATGCGGAGCGCATCCATCATCCGGAACGGCTGATGAAACCATTGCGCCGTGTCGGCGAGAAAGGCGTCGGGATCGAGGCTTTCGAGGAGATCACCTGGGACGAGGCGCTCGACGAGATCGCCACCCGTTTCGAAGGGATTAAAGAGGAATTCGGCTCCGAAGCGATTTGGCCCTATCATTTTGCGGGTACAATGGGTCTGGTGATGCGGGACGGGCTGGACCGGTTCCGTCATGCCTACAGGACGACGCGGCAATACTCGACGATCTGCACAGCGCTGCCGGATTCCGGCTGGCATGCGGGCCACGGCATCAAGCACGGTAACGACCCGCGCGAGATTGCCGAGTCGGATCTGATCGTGGTTTGGGGCGGCAATCCGGTCTCGACCCAGGTCAATGTCATGACCCATATCGCAAAGGCCCGGAAGGACCGCGGCGCCAAGCTGGTAGTCATCGACGTCTATAAAACACCGAGCGTCCAAGCCGCCGATTACGGCTACATTATCCGACCGGGAACGGACGGCGCCCTCGCGACGGCGCTGATGCATATCATGTTCCGAGACGGCTACGCCGACCGTGACTACATGGCGAAATACGCCGATGTGCCGGAAGAGCTCGAGGCCCACGTGCGCGATAAGACACCGCAATGGGCTGCCCAGATCACCGGCCTCTCGGCCGCGGAGATTGAGGAATTGGCGGAGCTCTACGGTAAGACCGACCGCGCCTTCCTTCGCGTCGGCTACGGCTTCGCGCGCTCGCGCAACGGGGCGGTGAACATGCACGCGGTCACCTGCTTACCGGTCGTCACCGGCAAGTGGTTGCACAAAGGTGCGGGCGCTCTCTACGGCAATGCCGGGGTGTATCCGATCGATTGGACCCTGGTGATGGGGCTCGACAAGCGTGACACGAAGATCCGCTCGCTCGATATGTGCCGTTTAGGGGCGATCCTGCTCGGAGAGGAAGGCGAATTGCAGGGCGGGCCGCCGGTCAAGGCGATGCTGGTGCAAAACACCAATCCGGCGAGTGTGTGCCCTGATCAGAACAAGGTGCTGGCCGGATTCAGCCGCGACGATCTGTTTCTCGTGGTCCACGAACAATTCATGACGGAGACGGCGGAATACGCCGATATCGTGCTCCCCGCGACCATGTTCCTCGAACATCACGATATGTATACGGGCGGCGGCCACGTCTATTTCAGTGTGACCAAGCCGGTCATCGAAGCTCCCGGTGAATGCCGCACCAATCACGAGGTGCTCTGCGCACTGGCCGAACGTCTCGGCATCGATCATCCGGGCTTCAAGATGTCGGCCTGGGAGATCATCGACGAGACGTGCCGCAAATCCGGTCTGCCGGATGCGGAGACGCTGTGGGAGAACCACTGGCACGATTGCTCTCTCGGCGAGGATGAGATGCACTTCAAGAACGGCTTCGGCCATCCGGACGGCAAGTTCCGTTTCAAGCCGGATTGGAAAGATATCGGCGGCGATTTCGAAGGGTTGCCGGAGCTACCGGGCTATTGCACTAATATCGATCTAGCCAACGACAAACACCCCTTCCGCATGGTGGCGGCCCCGGCGCGCAACTATCTTAACAGCAGCTTTAACGAGACCCCGACTAGTAAGAAGCGTGAAGGTCGGCCGACCATCAAGCTACATCCTGATGATCTGAGGAGCCTCGGTATTAAGGATGGGGAAGTGGTTCAAGTCGGCAATGATCTGGGAGAAATTGAACTCCACGCAGCTGTTTTCAACGGCCTACAGCGCGGTGTGGTAGTGGTTGAGAGCATCTGGCCGAACAAGGCCCACCGAAAGGGTCAAGGCGTGAATGTCCTGATTAGTGCCGATCCCGGCCCACCTCGCGGCGGTGGCGTTTTTCATGATACGGCAGTTTGGGTGCGGGCGATCTAGTAACATAACCAAATTCAGCGCTAATCTTTCCATCCAGTTATTTTAGATTTAAGTATGATTTTTTTAAAACCTAAATATAGCATTATTAGTTAAGCTAATTTTATGATCATTAAAAACTGAGAGTTTTCGAAATAGATGTATTTATTTAATGTCTAAGCAAAAAAAACATAAAATTAACTTCGGGGCTAGCCCAGATAACTGTCTGAGATAACGGTGAATCCATTGTTTGATTTGGGATAATTAATCCAGTGGATCACGGTTGATAAATCGCCACTTGCATACTTTAAAATACAGCCCGAATTGAGCCTTCGGTTCATTCCGCACAGACGGGCAGCCGTCAATGACGTCGAGCCCGATACGAAATGCCCGATCAAACGATCCTGCTTGTAATGACTGAAACGGCTCTTGCGCATAAAGCCCATAATAACTTCAAAACTGAGTTATCTGGGTCAGCCCCAAATTTAAATTATTAAAAATCACTTTGATTTTGTGATTACGTAAACTCCTTAAAACGCATATTTGTATCGTCAACTAGCATTTGCACGAGCTCGCCGGCAGGCATTTCGATCGTGAGAGCAGCGGATTGGCCGGCGTAGAGGGCCATGTATTGCGGGTCGCCTGCTTCGGCCAAAGGTGCCGTCAGCCTGAGTTGTGAGGGAAACGGCAAGGGTTCGTCGCCGGCGAGGGTGTCGGATAGCGCATTGCAAAGAAAGCGCGCCGGTTTTCCGCTGATGACATCGGTGACCATGGTGCCGCTATCTCTAGCGGTGCTGAGGGCGTGCCGATGGGCGTCCGCGACATGGGCTTCACCGCATCTCAGGAACGCCGTGCCGAGCTGAACCGCACTGGCGCCAAGCAACATTGCAGCCGCGATGGTCCGACCATTGACGATGCCCCCGGCGGCGATGACAGGCACCGAGACGGCAGCCACGACCTGCGGGAGTAGCGCGAACAGACCGGGTTGCATGGAAATATCGACATCGGTGAATGTGCCGCGATGGCCACCGGCCTCGATGCCTTGGGCGATGATCGCGTCGGCGCCATCTGCTTCCAGTGCCACGGCTTCGGCGACGGTGGTGGCGCTGCAGATGATCAGTGTGCCGACCGCTTTGAGTTCTTGTACCGCCTCCAGCCCTGGCAGGCCGAAATGGAAGCTGGCCACTTCCGGCTTCAGCTCCGTCAGAACATCCAGATGATCCCGGTCCATGGCACTACGGGATGGGGTTGGTTCGGGAACCGGGCCCAAACCGTCTTTGTCGTAGAGCGTCTGTAAGGTCTCGCGCATGGGCATTCCGGCGTCGGACAGATTGCTCGGCGTTTCCCAGAGCAGGTAATTAATATTCAGACTGCCGCCGCTCTGTTGTCGGAATCCTTCTATCCGTCGCCGGACGTTATCCGGATGCAGGCCCGACATGCCAAGACCGCCGAGCGCCCCCGCATTGCTGACAGCGGCGGCGAGCATCGGGGTTGTTTTGTCGCCCATCGGAGCCTGTAGGATTGGCCATTGCAATCCTAGCCGTTCGGTAAACGAATTTTGGGACCACATCGCATCTCTCCAATATTGGGTGAAGTCAGGCTGTTGGGTGCACTTTATCCCGCCAAACAATTATCCGCCAA
Source organism: Alphaproteobacteria bacterium (assembly GCA_049601975.1). GTDB lineage: Bacteria > Pseudomonadota > Alphaproteobacteria > UBA8366 > UBA8366 > UBA6544. The sequence goes on from JBMYRC010000127.1 coordinate 11,118, forward strand.
CGGCTCCACCGCTCCGAAATCCTGCAAGGCCAGAAAATTTGGGCGTGTCGGCGCCGTAATTGTGTTATCTGTCCGAATTCGGGCTCCAGAACACCAATGTGCGGTTCCAGGGCGGCATGTTGGGGGCGGAACCGTGCAGGGTGCAGCCGTGGAAGAAGTCGACGGAGCCGGCCGGCCTTTGGGGGCGACGAGGCCGTGCTCACCAATGAGCCGGTCGATGGTCTCGTTGCTGTAAGGGCTGCCGACAGCGTCCTCCGCGAGGCGGCCATATTCGGGGATGCGGTCGAAATTTTTGTCAGATGGGATCATGTCGAGCTAGTGGGTGCCGGGGACGAACATGGTGGGGCCGTTGAATTCAGTCA
>JBMYRC010000128.1:0-11450 GCA_049601975.1 Alphaproteobacteria bacterium
CCGTTCGACGAATGGACCGGGACTTTCGGCGAGGAACGCCTGACCGGCGCGCTCTTGGACCGGCTCACCCATAACGTCCATATCCTCGAGATGAACGACCAGTCTTACCGCTTGGCCCAGAGCCGCTCCAAACGCAAACGCTGACCTCAACAACCACGCCAAGATATGACAAGGGCCCCGATCGGGGCCCTTGTCATATCACTACGCAACTGGTGGCGTTTTATGCCAACATATTGGCCGGGTTTTAGACCAATATTGACACATCACCTCTTTTTGAGACGCCAGATGATTCTTGACCATAAATGCGGTGCCGCCGGCGGCAAGTAATGCCAGGAAGATTAAGCTATCATCACTAGCCGCATATACGCGCGCCTGTCAGGTCAATAACTTCCACGTTGGAATGTAATCGATTAAATAACAATGATCTAAAATAACAGCTAATACCGCTTCTAAACAACGAAGCGGTTCAACTGAAAGTCCAAAAGTTTTTATTGCAACGGATGGCTGAGAATCAGCAATGAGTACTTCATTTCCGGCTTGTTTGACGTAATCTCGATGTTTGAGTCAGAACGATATTTTTTCGTTATATCTCGCGTTTTGGGGCAGAAATGCTCGATTCGGCACGATTTGAGCGCCGTATTCATGTAATCCTTGCATGAAAGCGCGATCAATATCGAATTGAAGAAAGGATTCTTGCATGACGAATGTTGGATTTGTTGGGGTCGGTCTCATGGGGCACGGCATGGCCGCCAATTTAATGGCGAAGGGGCATGACCTTACGGTTATTGGTCATCGCAACCACGCACCAGTTGAGGATTTGGTCACCAAAGGCGCCAGCGAAGTAGAAAACTACGAAGCACTGGCGCATGCGGGCGATTTTATATTTTTGTGCCTCAGCGATTCCGATGTGGTGGAGAGCGTGATCGGCGACCTGAAGCCTCATTTGCGCGCCGGGCAATGCATTGTCGACGCGACGACGTCCAATCCGGTCTCAACCCAGCGCCTTTGCGAGGAGCTGTTCGAATTGGGTGTCGCCTTGGTCGATGCGCCCATTACGGCCAATCCAGCGGCGGCGGAACTCGGCAAATTGACGAGCCTTGTTGGTGCTTCGGATGAAGTGTTTCGCGAGGTAGAGCCGTTGATCGCGTCTTATAGCACGACGGTGATCCATTTCGGACCGACCGGCATGGGGCATACGGCGAAACTGATGAATAACTTCGTCACCCAATCCACCGGCCAATTACTGGCGTTGTCTTATAGCGTGGCGCGCCAAGCCGGGGTCGATTGGAAGAAGCTACACCAAGCCATGTCGGGTGGTGCGGCGAAGTCGGGGACGTTCGAGAAGATGGTCACTCCGGCCATTGAAGGGGATTTCAGGGGGCATGAATTCTCACTCACCAATTCCTGGAAGGATATTCGCTACTTCGCCGCGTTCGCGCAGAGTCTCGGTCGGGTCTCCGTGCTGGTCGACGGCGTGGAGCAATCGCTCAAACGAATCAACGACGCCGGTTTTGGGGACAGATTTGTCAGCGAGCTGCTTGATCCGGAGGTGGATGCGAAACTGCGCAACTAAGCTCGACGTTCCTCAAAGATAAAGCCTATGAAAATCATCAGCAATTGTGCGGCGAGCATGGAGGTGATGCCGCTCGGGTCGTAGTCGGGCGCTATCTGGACCAGACCAATGCCGACAATCTCGCCCTTTTTGACGAGCTGTTGCAAGATTTCGAGAACGCCGTAATACAAAAACCCGCCGTGGCTTGGCGTGCCAGTGCCGGTTGCGATGGAGGGGTCGAACCCATCGATATTGATCGTGACGTAATAGCGGCCATTGACGGATCGTGGATGGAGTGATCCCCGCCAAGTAGGATCGACGTGGCACCGGTCGTGAGAATTTGCCGCACCGCTTGTTCCGTGTTGGCGTGGCTTTGTTCCATGTCGGTGTGCACGATATTCACATGCCCTATATCGACGATCGTCACTTCCAAGGATGGTAAATAATTGATGTCGTGCTCGAAATCACAGGCGCCGCTGTGGCCGAAGAAGACCAGCGTCGAGGCTTCTCGAATGCCACGCGGCCCGAACCGAGCGCCGGGGCGATATTGCGTGCCCATGTCGTTCGATACGCCCAGCACGGCGAAATCTGCCTCGAAATCGGCGAGGTTGGGGCCAATCGGTGCCTTGGCGAAGGTACAGTGACCGACGAACGACAGGTTATGACGCCCTGATTCGCAGCCGTGCTTTGCCATGGATTGGGTGCTCCCGTCGCGGAATGTAATAAATCTATGACAGGCACTTAATTGGAGAAACAGGCGGCTGTCATCGATTTATTCATATGCTTGAGGCCGCGCGCTCCTTTGCAAGATATCCTCACCATAGACGATCACATGGCCGTCGCGGTCTTCGCTATCACCGGCGCGTTGATGGCCAGCCGAAAACAGATGGATATTTTCGGCTTCGTCATGATGGGCACAGTCACCGGGGTCGGCGGCGGGTCATTGCGGAGCCTGTTGTTGGGCATATCAGTCTTCTGGGTGTCGGCACCGAGTTATGTGGTCAACTGCGTTATGGCGGCAGTGCTCACATACTTTCTCGCCCATTTGGCACAATCCTACTACCGGGTCATTCTATGGCTCGATGCGGTTGGCTTGGCGTTGTTTGCTGTCCTTGGTGCACAGAATGCTCTGACAGTTGAGGCAGTGCCGATCGTAGCGGTGGTCATAGGGGGCATGTCTTCGACCTTCGCCGGGATTATCCGCTATGTGGTCAGTGGCGAAGCCCCGTTACTCTTGCGGCGGTAGATCTACGTGACGGCAGCACTGGCGGGCTCCGTCGTCTTCGTCGCCATGGCGGCGGGATTTGGCCTGGATATTCGGATTGCCGGGGCGAGCGAATTCATCTGTTGCTTTGCAGTGCGCGGGTTTGCACTGCAGTTCGGCTGGTCACTGCCGATATATAAGAGCCTGCCCGAGCGCACCCAAGAGGAGTTCGAGGAGCTCGGTGTTCTTTCGAAAGAGGACGAGAGCTAAGCCCGTAAGATCATTTATTAAGCCCGTCGAAGAAGTGCCTGATGAGGATTCTTAGATCATATTCCGCCACGGCGTCGGCGGCATTTTCGGGCGACATCCATTCGCGCTGCCGGATTTGTTCTTCCGGCCAGGACTCGAGAACATCAGTCACATTCATTGCGAAGACTTCCACCTGGTAGGTCCGGGTGTTTTTGTCGTGTTCCTTGCGATAGCGATAATAGCCAATTCGGTTCGGCGAGAGCCGGCCGCCTACGCCGGCTTCCTCGAAAGCTTCCTTTTCCGCGGATTGTCGGGCAGATAGGTCCCCTTCAATATGGCCTTTCGGAAAGACCCATCGCCCTGAGCCCAAAGAGGTGACCATTAATACCTCTGTACTCTTCCACCGTCGCCGATACGGAATAACCGCCGATTGCGGGATTTGTCTGTGTTTATCGGGCATTCGCTACCGTCATATACGAACACGGGTGTCATTGCCGCGCAGACGGGAATCCAGCGTCTTTGCAATACCGTTCTGGGTTCCCACCTGCGTGGGAATGAGGGCTAGGATAGAGGCGTACGGTGACATCAATTTAGTTAGGTTAGCTCGCCATCTTCCGCCGTTCGGTGAAAATCTTTGCGTGTGGCAAGACCTCGTCGATGAGGCGGCGCGATTGGGCCATCATCTCTTCGTCACCCTTGCCCATCGGGCGTAGAATAAATTTTGAGATGCCGTGTGGCACGTAACTCCAGATCATTTCTAAAATATCTTCCGCGTTGCCGACGGCCATACCGGTCTTCGGGTCGCGGCCCGTTCGCTTCTCGAAAGCGGCGGCGGTCTCCTGCACGATGGGATCGTCCCAAGTACCGAAATGAACACCGAACCCCATACCCATGTGATCTCGGTCCATATGTTTTCCCTGCTCTTTGGCATATTGCAGAATGTCAGTGACAACTTTGCCGGCTTCCTCAGGAGTCTGGAAGGAGGCCTGCCAACCGGTGCCGTAGTCGACGGTTCGTTCGACGGCGGCGCGCGCACTGCCGCCGATCCAGCAAGGTAGAGGAGTCTGCTTGGGGCGCGGTGAAATTGTTGCCTCTGTGTATTGGAAATGCTTACCCTCGAACGTGACACTCTCTTCCGACCACAACCTCGTCATGATCTCCAGGGCTTCGTTCATGCGTTGGCCTCTGGCCTTGGTGTCGCGGCCACTGGCGATCCAGTCGCGCGACCGATTACTGCCCAGGCCAAAGGCAGGCAACAGACGACCGTTGGAGAGATAATCGATTGTGGCGCATTCCTTTGCGGTAATCAGCGGATCGCGAATTCCCAGCGACGCGACGTTCATGCCGAACTTTATCTTCTTGGTCGCTCCCGCCAAGGCGGCCATCGAGGTCATGCATTCGAGGAAAGGCTCGCGCGACACTAATCGATCCGTTTGCCAAATTGAATCGACACCCTCGTCGTCGCACATATGCACCCAGTCCCAATAGCCTTCAGCGGATGAGAAAGTGTAATTAGAGAGTCCGAATCCTATACCTACTGTCATGACAGTCTCCAATGTCGGGCGTCGGCGTGCGTTCCGACGGATGTGAATCTTATTCGGCGGCGCTCGGCACGTCGAGACCGGGTCGCACCAGCGTATCGCGGCCTTCGTTCCGGCCGTTCCGACGAAGCGGCGTCTCTATGATCGGTTCCACGGCTGGTGCATCGAAGGACTGGATGCGGCGTTCTTCCGGCGCGTCGCCGTACAGCGTCGTCCGCTGGCGTGGTGTCCGATCTGCGGCCCTAATCACCGCTTCCAGTTCCTCGGGTGGCATCTCCTGGCCGTGTGCGGCACCTGCCGATCGGGTGATGGTTTCGTTCATCAAGGTGCCGCCGACATCGTTACATCCGGCGGAAAGCGATGCGGCTATACCTTCGGCACCAAGCTTAACCCAGGAGGCTTGAATATTCGTGAAATGCGGATGAAGCGCGATGCGTGAAACGGCATGCATCAAAAACGACTCCCGCCAGGTTGGGCCGCGCCGCGCCATGCCTTTTAGATAGATCGGTGCTTCCATATGAACGAAAGGCAGGGGGACCAGTTCAGTGAACCCACCGGTTCGTTTTTGCAAATCCCGCAAGCGCAAGAGATGGCGCGCCCAATTCACCGGCCGTTCGATATGGCCGAACATGATGGTCGCGGTACTGCGAAGTCCGAGGCCGTGAGCGGTCTCCATCACTTCCAGCCATTGGTCGGTATTGATCTTGTCGGGACACAGCGTTGCCCGGACCTCGTCATCGAGGATCTCCGCCGCCGTGCCGGGCAGGGTGCCGAGCCCTTCATCAAGCAGCATGCCGAGATACGTATCGAGTGGCAGGCCAAGCGTCTTTGCCCCCTGGAAGACTTCCAATGGCGTGAAGGCGTGGACGTGAAGATCGGGCAGCGCGGTCTTTAGCGCGCGTAGTATTTCAATATAAGTCTGGCCCGTGTAGTCGGGGTGAATACCGCCTTGCAGGCACACTTCGGTGGCACCTCGGTCCCATGCTTCCCTGGCGCGACGGATGATCTCATCCATGGCCAGATCGTAAGGTTTTCCGCGCAAGGCTTCGTGCGTCTTACCCTTGGAGAAAGCGCAGAATTTACAGCCGAAATAGCAGACATTCGTGTAATTGATGTTGCGGTTGACCACATAGCTGACGGTATCGCCGTTGATCTGACGACGCAGGGTGTCTGCGGTCTCGGTGACGGCGTCAACCTCGCCTGCGCGTGCGGCGAACAAGCGGACGATCTCACCTTCGGAAAGGTCGTCGCCGTCGGAGGCCCGTTTTAGAATGGCTTCGAGTTCGCGGCTTTTCGCCAATTCCGGCAGGAGCATCGCGACCGGTAACGGGTTGCCGTCTCCCATCCCGGGCGACCAACCGTCCGTGCGCGCCAAGCCATCGGCATCGACGCGGCGCAAAACATTCGTCTGGAAAGCCGGATCCAGCCATGTTTCCCCGTCGAAGATGTACTCAGGATAGACCGCCAAACGCTCGGTTAAGATTTTGTCTTGCCGTGCGGTCGCTTGAGCCAGCGTTGCGAGATGGGGCCACGGAGCTTCCGGATTGACGTGATCTGGTGTCACCGGCGAGACGCCGCCCCAGTCGTTGATACCGGCTGGGATGAGATCAGCGGCGTTTTCACCGCTCAAATTCGGAGGTGCTTGGATTGACATCGCGGGGCCGAATAAAAGCCGCGCCGCCGCAATGGTCCACTGTAAATCTTCGAGCGAAGGTTCCGGCGCATCGAACATTAAAGTGTCTGGTTTCGCCCGGAAATTCTGGATAATGATTTCCTGAATATGGCCGAACTCATCGTTCAGGTCACGGAGCGCCAACAAGGCTTCGATACGCTCCAACCGCGTCTCGCCAATGCCGATCAGGATGCCGCTGGTGAAGGGGACTCTCTGGCGACCTGCCTCCGCCATCGAGGCGATCCGGACTTCCGGCGCTTTGTCGGGTGACCCGTGATGGCAGTGCCCCTTTTCCAGAAGGCGCGCCGAGGCACTCTCCAGCATCATGCCCATGCTGGCGGAAACTTCCCGCAGGGCGGCGAAATCCTCGGCGTTCAATACACCTGGATTAAGATGGGGCAGTAGGCCGGTCTCCTCAAAGACCAGCAGAGCCATTTCGCGGAGGTAGGAGATCGTCGTCTCGTGGCCGAGTTTGGCCAAGTCGTCGCGGGCAGCCTGATAGCGCAATTCCGGCTTATCACCGAGGGTAAATAGCGCTTCCTTGCATCCGGAGGCGGCCCCTTCGCGTGCGATGGCCAATACTTGCTCTGGCGAGAGAAACGCCTCTTCCAGATTGCGCGGCGGCTGTGCGAAGGTGCAATAATGGCAGACATCCCGGCACAGTTTCGTAAGTGGAATGAATACTTTGCGGGAATAAGTGATCGTTCGACCGAAATGCTGGTCGCGCAATGCTGTCGCTTGCGACATCATATCGAAGAGGTCGGTTCGCTCGGCCAGAGACCGGGCGGTATCTGCATCGAGACGATCAGTGTTCTGAAATGTGGATATGGTCACGCTACTCTTCGCTGCCTGTGGCTCGCTTATACATTCTCCGCCAACAGTCGCCCGCGGATTCCACTCAAGTCAAGGAATGTGTGGGTTTCACTCGTCCCGTCAACGGCGCAAAACGCGATGAGATCGTCCGGGGTATCAATGTCGAATGAGATGCCGGAACCAGTCACGATATCCACCTTAGCTCCTGATGCCTTGGCGATGGATGTATGCCGCTCGAAACTGCCGATACCGAAGGCGGTATCCAAAAGTCGTGGCGGGGCGATCATCAGGCCGTTGGTGCCGCCGCCGTCGCGCGCCGCCGCAAGGCGTACCGTGGGCTCCGTGGTAGGCGCGGCAAGCGCGTCGATCTCACCGGGCGAGGTCAGCGGAACGTCGCCCGGTAAAATAAGCAGAGAGTCGAAATCGGCGAGCGCTGGCCGCGAGAGCGCGAAGGTGACGGCTTCGTTGTAGCCCGTGTTGTTGGCTTCCTCGATGACATCGACGCCGAAATCAAGATAGCTCTGATCCTGCGCTATGATGCTAACGTGCTCGATATGCGCGGTCGCATTCAGTGCCGCCAATACATCCCGGAGCATTGCATTAACCAGACCCATTCGCTCTTCATCGGACAGCATTGTGGAGAGTCTTTGCTTGGCGTCGGCCAAATCCTTCATGGGGATGAGGGCGACAGTCATGACGGGAGAGCCGCCGCGAAGTCGCAGCATGCCGTTGCCAGCAGCTTGCGATCATCCAGATCACGCATGACGGTTTGGGCGACCTTCACTTTCATGCCGAGAGCGGAAATATCCACCGCTTGCGCGGCATCGGTCTCGTCGATCACGAACCCGTCGATCAATCCTCGGTAATGCTTTGCGACTTCTGTGGCACTCGATGGCAGGCCGAGTTCCGTCATCATTTTTGCCGCTGGTCCTTTGATGGCCTGGCCGCCGACAATAGGGGAGACCGCGACGATGGGGGCGGTGAGCGCCTGTAAGGCGTCCCGCACTCCCGGTACGGAGAGGATTGGATCGATGCTCACAAACGGATTGGATGGGGTGATGATGACGGCGTCGAGCGTTCCACTGGCTAAAAGGTTCATCAGTTTGGGGTTCGGTTTGGCCGTATCGATTCCATCGAAGCGAAATCCTGTGACGGCGGGTTCGCACCGGTCGCGGACGAAATAGTGCTGGAAGGGAAGGGGGCCGTCCGGCGTCTCGACAATGGTCGCGATGGGGGCGTCGCTGATCGGCAGGATGGTGGGATCGATACCGAGCGTCGATGCAATGTCGGCGGTGACTTCGGTCAGGCTCTTACCGTCGGCCATTTCCAGGGATCGGCGGACATGCATGGCGAGGTCGCCATCGCCGAGATTGAACCAATCCTCACCGCCGAGGTGGCCGAACGCCGCCATGAAATTCCAGCTCTCGTCCTGTCGGCCCCAGCCCCGCTCTTTATCTGCGAGGTCGGAGAGCGTGTAGACCACGGTATCGATATCGGGACAGATCCGCAGGCCGAGGTGGGTGAAGTCGTCACCAGTATTGGCAACAATTGTCAAATTCTTGGCTGGCAGTGTTTGGGCGAGACCAAGTGCTAGCTTGGCGCCACCGACACCGCCTGATAGAGCCAAGACGTTCATCGGAACATGTCCATATCGGCGGGTCGTAAGGCGGCGGTCGCCGGTTGAGGGGCGGCGGAGCTCGAGTAACCGCGTATCAGAACGACAGGTTTCCCCTCCGCACCCTGACCTTGCAACAGAGATGCGGCGGCGGCCAATTCGTCGGCGACGGCTTCCTCACTGACCCGTAACTCCCGCCCGAACAGATCTTTATCACCCCGCAGGTCGACGACCGCCGGAAGACCCGCGACACCGATGGCGAGGCCCATGGTGCCGATCCGCCATGCCCGCCCGACACTATCGTTCACGACGACGCCGACTTCGGCTCCGAACCGCGTTCTTAGGTCGCGACGCAATGCCTCCGCACTAGCGTCCGGGTCGAGCGGCAACAGCAGCAACATTTCGTCCGGCCCGTCGCTTTCCACATTCGAATGATCGATACCTGCATTGGCCATGATCAGGCCCAGATTGTTCTCAACGATCAGCACACCTGGCTTTTTGCGAATAACCGTCCGGCTCTCCCGCAAGATCACCTCGACAACTCGGGGATCCTTATCAACCGATTTAGCCAATGTTTCGGCCCGTGCGCTCGGCGTGATGGTCGCGATTTCAACGAGGCGGTTTTCCGACTTCGAGACAATTTTCTGCGCGACCACCAAGATATCTCCGTCGACCAGCGTCTCGTCAAGGCGGGTGAGTGCGTCGGCAATCAGCGACGACAGATCGTCCCCCGGTTGGACTAAGGGAATACCGTCGAGGGCAATAAGGGTCAGTCGGTCGGACAAGTTTTATTCCTGAGCGGCGGAGCCTGGCGTCCCGGTGATGCGGATACCGGCACCGTCGATTTTATAGCGGCCGTTCATGAAGATGAGGGCCGAAGTCAGCGCTTCCGCGATCGCGGAATTCGCGATTACACCCGCATGCCAAGCTTTCATGCTGGCATTCTCCGCGAGTTTCACGACGACCTCGCGCGCGTCTTTATTGTTGCCGCAGACCAACACGTCGCAATCGATATCGTGTTCCAGATCGGCAAGATGCGCCGCCGCCACGTTTTGGAATGCGGATACCACGCGCACGTCTTCGCCCAACTGTGCTTGCGCGGCCTTGGCGCAGCTACCGCCTTCTGGAAGTTGCACGGTTCGCACCTTCGGCGGCATCAGTGGAACTGTCACGTCTATGACGATTTTGCCCTGCACCTTGTCCCGGATGGCGTCGAGTGTCGGTGCGTGATTCTCGTAAGGGACCGTCAAGACGACGATGTCACCTGCCGCCGCCGCATCCCCGTTCTCCATGCCGGAGATTGAAGTGGTCCCTGCATCGGCGTTGAATTTCACGGCCGTATTGGCGGCCCGTCCAGCATCTCGCGAGCCGATGACGATCTCATGTCCGGCGCGCGCCCAGCGCTTGGCCAGGCCCGAGCCCAAATCTCCGGTTCCGCCGACAATGGCGATCTTATAGGTGTCGGTCATTCGTTCGTTTTCCTGTTGGTCGTTTCATGGCTAGGTGGCGGCCAGTATTGGTCCTTTTCCCGGTGCCGCAAGACCTACGTAATCTGGCTTTCCCGCTTATCTAGGCTAAATTCGATAAGGCTCTCAAGGGCTGTCCGCACGAAAGGCGGATATTGAACATCGGAAGGAACGAAAAATGGCAGTGAAACTCGGTCTGACTCTCGGAACGGGCGGCAACAAAGCGACAGTCGATATGGACTATGTACGCGAAGCCGAGAACCTTGGATACGATACGGTTTGGACAGCGGAAGCCTGGGGCTCTGACGCGCTGACACCGGCGGCCTGGGTCCTGGCCCAGACGAGTAAAATCAAAGTCGGAACCGGAATCGTGCAAATGTCGGCCCGTACACCTTCCAGTGTAGCGATGGCGGCAATGTCTCTCGATCATTTGTCAGGCGGTCGTTTTATTCTCGGCCTCGGGCCGTCCGGCCCGCAAGTCATAGAAGGTTGGTACGGCGTGCCTTATGGCCGCCCACTGACGCGTTTGCGTGAATATGTCGAAATTATCCGCAAAATTTTGGCGCGCAAGGAACCGCTTCGCCACGAAGGTTTTCACTATCAAATACCGATGACCGGCGAAGGGACGACGGGCCTCGGCAAACCCTTGAAGAGTGTCTTGCACGGTAATCCGGATATGAAAATCGTCTCCGCCGCGATTTCGCCTGCCGGGGTTAAGGCGGCCGCTGAAATTGTGGACGGTTTCATTCCGATCTACATGGATCCCGACCGCTACGAAGTCTTCGAGCCAGACATTAATGCGGGATTGGCGAAGGCTGGTGATGGCAAATCGCTGGCCGATTTCATGGTGCTGGCCTTCTGCCAAGTGCGGATGAACGACGATTTGGAAGCTGCACGGCAGCCGGTACGTGAGAATCTCGCATTTTATATCGGCGGCATGGGCGCGCGTGATAAGAACTTCTACAACGATTTTGCCAAACGTATCGGTTATGTCGATGCCGCGGTCGAAATTCAGGACCATTTCCTCGCAGGTCGCCGCAAAGAGGCTGCTGACGCGGTTCCCGACGAGTTGGTCGACCGGACCGCGCTGGTCGGTCCGAAGGATCGCATTATCGAACGCTTACAAGATTGGAAGAAGGCGGCCAATAAAGGGCAGGTCCATACTATTGTGACCCGTGGCGCCAGCGTTGACGCACTACGCGTGCTCGCTGAAAACGCTCTTTAGGGCATTCGCATGAGCAAGAATCGCTTCGATCTTTCGGGCAAGATCGCGCTCATCACGGGCGGTAGCCGGGGGTTAGGCCGGGAAATGGCACTCGCTTTCGCGGAGGCGGGTGC
>JBMYRC010000129.1:0-11275 GCA_049601975.1 Alphaproteobacteria bacterium
CAGCGCAGACGTGTACGCCAACGCCTCGAAGATCTGGCGGAGATGATGGACCTCCCCGTCCTGATCGACCCTCAGGATATTCGCCTCTATGACGGCACGTTGGCCCCCGGCTACGGTCGGATGAGCGAGGTGGTGTCCAACACCATCCGCTGGACCGCGCATAGCGAAGGCCTGTTCCTCGATCCGGTCTACACGGGCAAGGCGATGGCCGGCCTGATCGAGCTGGCCGAAATGGGTGAGCTGGCCGGCCACCGCATCGTGTTTTGGCACACGGGCGGCCAACCGGCGCTATTCGGGTATGGAGACGCGTTTTAAGGGGCGTTGGTCGGCTTGCACCCTTACTTCCGTCATTCCCGCGAAGGCGAGAATCCAGTTCGCTGCGATACAGTATGGATTCCCGCCTTCGCGGGAATGACGGGGAAGAGGTTGGTGACAAATTGTCTAATATGTGATACGGTCCGGCCCGTTCTTTGACTTGTAAACAGGCACCACATTCTTACGGAGCAGCTCTGTACGGGTAAATCAGCGGTATTGTAATACTGTGTATGGGGTTGTTTCGCGCTTTTTTGTGTATGGCCGCGGCGCTCGGCGCGGATTGACCCTGGCGTCACTCCCGTTACGTCGTTGGAGAGGGACGGAATCGTGGAGGAGGAAGACATGAGCGTCGAAGTGCATTCATCGGGCGGCGATATCGGGGCGGAAATCACCGGGATTGATATCTCAAAACCACTCTCGGCACCGGAGATCGCCGCCGTCGAGGCGGCGTTTGTCGATCGCACCGTTCTGGTGTTTCGGGGACAGAAGTTGACCGATCGGCAATTCGCGGATTTCTCGGCACAGTTCGGGCCGCTGCGGGTGCATATTCAAAAGGCCTTTCAGCATCCCGAGATTCCCGAAATCGTCTACAACCGCAATGTCGATGCCGACGGTAAGTTCGATGAGGTGGGGGCGAGCCGGGGTGTTACCCGCGACCTTAAATATGGTTGGCATTCGGACACCTCCTACGAGATCGTGCCCGCCGTTGCGACCACGGTTCATGCGCTGGAAGTGCCCTCTTCGGGCGGTAATACGTGTTTCGCCAGCGGCTACCGGGCTTATGAGAGCCTGCCAGACGGGTTTAAGGGGCGGCTTGAGGGGTTGATGGGCGAATACGCGCTCGGGCGTAACAGTAGGAATTCGCAGACCCAGACCCTGACCGGCAAACTGCCACCGGAGGCGCGCGACCGCGAGACCGTCTTCCACCCCATCATCTGCCGCCATCCGGTGAGCCGTCGCCCGGCAATCTACGCCAATCCGCTGCAGACCGTGCGGGTCATGGATGTGTCTGAGGCCGAGAGCGAGGACATTCTGGAGACCCTGTTCGAGGCGATCCATCAGGCCGGGACCACCGGCGGGTATTGGGAGCACGAATGGCGGGTCGGCGACACGATCATGTGGGAGAATAGGGGCGGCGTCTTCCATTCGGGGCGGATGGATTATCCGCTCGACGAGCGCCGCATCATGATCCGCTGCACCGTCGGCAGCTGCCCGATTGAGGCTTATTCAGCGGCGGCGTAGGCGGTATCGGATAGCATCGCCAGCACGATCTCGGCACATTCATCGGGGCGCTCGAACGGCATGAGGTGGCCCGCACCCGTCATCGTCGTGACCCGCGCATCCGGCAGATGTCGGGCGACATCGGATTGAACCTCAGCGATCCAATTGCTGTTGGGCACCGCCGGGTCGGCGGCGATCAGGTGGGCCGGGGCTGGGAAATCTTTCAAGCCCTCATAGGGAGCGGTGGTCGCGGCGACCGAGTTATACGTGGCGGCCTCGATGACCGGCGGGCAGGAAAGCTCGTAGCCCTCCACGCCATCACGCCGCGGCCGAAGCGTGGCTTGGCAGAGCGCGTCCAGCATCTCCGGCGCGAAATAACCGAATGCCTTCGGGCGCGCCATGGCGGCGGCGTAATCGGCCGGGGTCTCGAAATACTGGCGCCGTCGCAAGGTCATCTCCGCCAGGGGGGTGCTGCGGGCCTTGGATATCTGCCTTAGGTCGTCACGGTCGGAGGGGCGCAGCGTTGCGTCGAAAGTGGTCACCGCGTGCCACGGTGCGAAGCCGAAGTTACCGCCAAGATGAAACATGACGGCGGCGGAGAACGAGTGGCCGCCGTAATAGAGCGGTGCTTCCGGTGCGCGCGCTTGCACCCGGTAGACAAGTGTCTCCAGATCGCGGGCGAAACGGTCGAAGCAGATCGTGCTTGGATAGGGCTCCGGCGGGGCGCTCGAACCGCCCTGGCCACGCGCATCGTAGGCAAAGACCTGGAAGCGGGTCGCAAGCCGTTGCAGGAAGGGCAGATAACTACCGGCGCCAAAGCCGTTGGCGTGGCCCCAGATCAGGACCGGGGCGTTTGCCGATCCGTCACGCAGCTCATAGGCGGCGAGGGTGACACCGTCCTCGACGGGAACATCAAAACGCTCGGCCGCCGTGGCCGGGAGAGAAGAGAACGCGGCCGACATTACTTGCAGACGTGGTCCATCAGTTTGTCGAAGAACACGTGGGCGCGGTCGAGTTGCTCTAAGGCGAGGTATTCGTTCGGCTTGTGCGCCTGGTTGATACTGCCGGGGCCACAGACCACAGTTGGGATGCCGACTTGTTGCTGGAACAGACCCGCTTCGGTGCCGAACGCGACTTTGGCGTGGTCGTTGCGACCGGCCAGGGTCTTGGCCAGCGTGACCACTTCCTCGCCGGGGTCCATGTCCAATCCATCGATTGCGCTCAACTCCTCGAACTCGATACCGCTGGCCGGGTCGATGGCCTGCATTTCGGGCTCTAAGGTCTCGCGCGCATAGCGTTCGATCTCGGCGAAATACACTTTTGGGTCGTCTGAGCCGATGCAGCGGAATTCGAACTCGAAGGTACAATCCTTCGGCACAATGTTGAGGGCGGTACCCCCATGCACTGTGCCCGTATGCACGGTCGAATGTTGGACGTCGTATAGGTCGTCGAAAGGACCTTCCTTCTGGACGCGCCGCGCCATGCCCTTGAGATAGGCGATCATTTCCGCCGCGTACTCAACCGCGTTGACGCCCGTGGGTGCGAGGCTGGAATGAGCCTCGAAGCCCCGTACCCGGCACTTGTAGCTGAGCTTACCCTTGTGGCCGATGATGACTTGCATGCTCGTTGGCTCACCGACGATGCCCATCATGGGAGTTGGTTTGATATCCGCGAACTTCTCGATCAGGCTGCGAACGCCAAGACAGCCGACTTCCTCGTCGTGGCTGAAGGCGAAATGGATGGGGATGTCGAGGCCGCGCTCGAGAAACTTCGGCGCATAGGCGAGGCAGATGCCGATAAAGCTTTTCATGTCGCAGGTGCCGCGCGCGAAAAGCTTGTCGTCTCTTTCGGTCAGGGTGAAAGGGTCGCTGTCCCATTCCTGGCCGTCGACGGGCACTGTGTCGGTGTGGCCCGACAGCATAATCCCTGGTTTGCCCTTAGGCCCGAGCGTCGCATAGAGATTGGCCTTTGTGCCGGTCTCGTCTTCGACCAACAAGGAATCGACGCCGAGAGATTTTAGGTAATCCCGGATGTAATGGATCAGCTCCATATTCGAGTTACGGCTCGTGGTGTCGAAGCTGATGAGCTTTCGGATAAACTCGACGCTGGCGTTCTCTGCGGTGCCCAAGATTGTTCCCCTTCAGGTGTCTCGCAAGCGGGTGAGAATAGGCGAGGGCGGCAATGATGACCAGCCATGAAGCGTGCAGTTATGTGAGCGCGCGGCGGCCTTCCAGTAAATCCTATCGCTCGACAAGGACGTGGACATGAAATCCGTGAAAGTTTTGATACGGGCGGTATTGCGGAGGTCCGGATGGGTGAGTAGCGAGAGCTCGTTCTTCATCTCGGGTATGGAGTCCGTGACGCGCACTATCATCGGATCAGGATCGGCGGAAAAACAGGGGAGGGTGGCGATACCAATCCCCGCGCGGGCCGCAAGAGACCTCCGGCCATGGTATTGGCGCGGAGCACGATCCGATCACCAGCTTGCGATTCCATCTACTTGACGGAGTCGGTATGGGCGAGAGAGCCGTCACCCGAGACAACGGGAGCGTCTATTAGTGCGGTGGCGCTGGTAAAGGCGTCGCGGCGGCGATAGATGGCGACCGCTACAGCACAGTGTCGTCAGCTGACAAGGGTGTCGCCGGGATCGCGGCTCGGTCGGAAGGCGACACCCGCATCGCGACGTGACAGGTTCAGAAAACGATTAACGACGATCATTTCTAGGAGTATGCCGGGATAAGTCTCGCGAGAGGCGGCCAAGCGCTCGGGCAGCAAGCGTTCCGAGATGTCGTCGGGCGCGGTCAGGCGGACCGTGCCCGTTAGGCGCACATCCTCGCCAACGACTTGAAGCTCGAGGGTCGCCATTTCCGCCTCGACCCGCTAGGCGGAACCGCGCATCGTCTCGTCGGCGACGGTGAGTGAATAGATGGAGTGGTTGCCGCCCTACTCAGACGACATTCAAATGTCGATGTTTTAGGTCACAGAGTAGGAAGGACGGCAATCATGACGACGGACATAATGATCGGAATCGATCTGGCAAAGAATGTTTTCCAAGTCCACGGAACATCGATGACAGGGCAAATTATGTTTCGTAAGAAGCTGTCGAGGCAGCGCTTTCGCAAGTTCATGGCGGAACACCCTGGAGCGGTCGTCGTAATGGAAGCCTGTGGCAGCGCGCATTAGTCGGCGCAAGAGATGGGAAAATGCGGCCACGAGGTGAAGCTGATCGCGCCGCAGTATGTATGCCCGTTCGTGAGACGTCAGAAGAATGATGTGGCTGACGCGGAGGCGATAGTCATTGCGGCGCAGCGACCCGAGATGCGTTTTATTGCCCCAAAAACAGAGGCTCAGCAAGCCCGCGCTCTGCTCTTCCGGAGCAGAGACCGACTGGTTAATCAGCGTACAGAGTTGGTTAACGCACTTCGGTCTCACCTCTATGAATTTGGTCACACAACCCCTCAGGGGATCGGCAAATTTAGGCACATCGAGGCGATTATCGACGGCGCGACCTGTGACCCACCTGCTCTGGTTCGTGAGGAATGCCGCGACCTTCTCAAGCATATTGCCGAGAAGTCACGGTGGATAGAGGCAAAGGCGAAACAGATGGGCACGTTATCGACACACAGTGAAACGACACTACGTCAGCAAACGATGCCTGGTATTGGGCCGATTAGCGCCTTGGCCGTCGAGGCCTTTGCGCCGCCGATGGAGAGTTTCCGTTGTGGGCGAGACTTCGCTGCCTGGTTGGGCCTCGTCCCGCGACAATATTCCTCGGATCGAACAGATCTGGATCAGGAAAACCAGTTAGGGGCTAACAGCATCTCAGCTCGGTGAATAGATTTAGTCCTGATCGGCAGATCACCATACCGGCCAGCAGCTTCTAAAGAGCCGTGTTTAAGGCCTGACAGAAGACCGTCCTCGATCACACTCAAACAAGGGTCAGAAACTTCTTGCATCACGGGCGGCAACCACAGAAGCCTTTAAGTGGCGCTCGAAAAATCGCGCGCCGACGCGTTCTTCCAATTGATTGACCCGCCGGAACACGGTCGAGTGGTTGACGCCAAGGTCCGATGCCGCGCCGGAGAGAGCGCTCGTCCGTTCTAACGTGAGGAAATACTGAATGTCGTCCCAATCGCGAATCTTTGCATTTATGCAATAAATAATGTGAATGATTGATATCTGTCTTGCTTATATCATCGCTTCAGTGAAGAGGTCTAGGCCTCCTCCCCAGCACAGGTTAGAAAGAGCCGAGTGAACTCCGGTCGAGGTCTCATGATGACGATTGTTGAATATATCAATCCGCGCAGTGGTGCGCTTTGGTCGAGCGACGTGCCGATCTGGTGTGCGCCGGATGATGGCGGTTATGTCAATTTGACACCGGGTACAGGATTGACGCAGCAGTCCATAGCCCCCGGGGAGATTGGGCTTTGGCGATACCGGAACGCCATTCGATTACCGCGCGCTGATACCTCGACGCTCGGCGAAGGTTGGACGCCCTTGGTGCCGTCGGATTGGGACGGTGCCAGCGTTCTAATGAAATGCGAGCACATGATGCCCTCGGGTTCCTTTAAGGATCGAGGTACGGCTGTTTTGTTCAACTATCTGAAGCAATGCGGAACCACCGAGATACTTGAAGACAGTTCCGGCAACGCGGGCGCGTCCTACGCGACGTATGCGGCGGCGTTGGAATTAGATTGCCGGATTATGGTTCCCGCGTCTGCCCCTGCCGGGAAAAAGACGCAAATTGCCGCTATGGGCGCGCGGGTCGAGGCGATTGAAGGATCGCGCGAGGATGTCGCGGCAGCGGCATTGAAGGCCGCGGAAGTGACGTTCTACGCCAGCCACAATTGGCAGCCCTTCTTTATCGAAGGAACAAAGACGTTGGCGTTCGAGATTTGGGAGCAATTGGACTTTTCAGTTCCGGATAACATTGTTGTCCCGCTCGGTTATGGCAGCAACGTGATCGGCCTCTATCTGGGTTTCTTGGAGTTGCAGGTTGCGGGCGAGATTGACAGGTTGCCGCGCATATTCGGGGCGCAAGCAGCGAATTGCGCGGCGTTGTACGCAGCCTGGCAAGCAGGTGGCACGGCGGTGGATTTTCCTATCTCGGCGACACTAGCGGACGGTATCGCCAGCGAGAAGCCGGTCCGTGTCGCGGAAGTCATGACGGCGACGCGCCGAACCGGAGGCGCCATCGTTGCGGCGGATGAGGATGAAATCGCGGCGTCCTTCCAGCAACTAGCGGGTGGGGGACTCTTCGTCGAGCCGACGAGCGCAACTGCGGGGGCAGTGTTGAGCCGCTTGATTGCGACAGGGATTGTCGCGCGAGAGGAGGCAACGGTTCTTGTGTTGACCGGGCATGGCTTAAAGGCAGTCGATAAGATTGCCCGGATGTCCGAAAGCTAACGCGCAGTTGAAATGCTGCCCCGGTTGCCTCATCTCTTTAAATTATTCGGTTTCGTCTCACCGGGTTTGGTCGGCGGCGGCGCGGAATTGTAGGCACAGAGAAACGATCTGTCGACCGGATCCAGATTGAGGCGTCTTATATGAGCGAAACCATCCCCGGCGTATACAGGCTGGATACGCCAAAGGGCGCCGACATTCCCTTAGTTTTAGACTCTCCTCATAGTGGCTCGAACTATCCGGGAACATTCGACACTACCGTACCGATAAATGTCCTGCGGCGTGCTGAAGACATGTATGTCGACGATCTGTTCGCGGACGGTCCTACATTGGGGGCCCCTCTCGTATCCGCATTATATCCGCGCAGTTTCATCGATCCAAATCGTGCGGTCCGGGACCTCGACCGCGATATTTTGGAGGAACCCTGGCCGGAGCCGGTTCATCCGACGGAGAAAGCGCGGTTTGGGCACGGCCTGATTTGGAGGGTATGTCCTCCGGATTTTCCGATGTATGCACGGCGACTTTCGGTTGCGGAGGTCCGGGAGCGGATCGATCAGTATTGGACGCCGTATCATCAAACCCTTCAACAGTGCATGGACGAGACCCAAGCGCTGTTTGGTATGGCATGGCATTTCAATTGTCATTCAATGCCGTCGTCGAGTTTACTCAGAGAATCGCAGTTCAACAGCTACCGTCGCGCTGATTTTGTTCTCGGAGATCGAGACGGCACGACGTGCGATCGGGAATTCCTTAATGTTGTAGGGGCCACGCTAAAGGGTTTCGGTTATCGAGTACGGATCAACGATCCTTATAAAGGAGTTGAAATTGTCCGTCGTCACGGGCGTCCGGATATTGGGCGACACAGTTTGCAAATTGAGATCAACCGCGCGCTTTACATGAACGAGGAGACCTTCGAGCGGACGCCGTACTACGCCACTTTGAAAACGCATTTGTCCGAACTGATTGAGGTTGTTGGTGATTATGCGTTGGGACGTGCCGGCGCGAAGGCGGCCGAATAACGTCTTTTTGTTTTTGGGTTCGAAAATTCTCTAGTGTGCAATATGGTTTAATGCCAAGATTCCTAATTATTAGGATAAATGAGGGAAGTTCTTGAGGTCTAAGGTTTTCAATCGCGATGAGGCGATGGTGCTGGAATGTGCCGGTCGTTTGACAATTTGCGACAGAAAAGCGTCGATCGCATTTCCTACGACATTACTGAGAGCGGTCATTCCCAAGTGGTAATTGACCTCAGCAAGCTGGGTTATATTGACTCGGTGGGGTTGGGTATTCTTTTGTCATAGCGCGAGGGAGCCATGGGGCGTGGCAAGCGCATCGCAATTGCGGGTGCGGTGGATTCAGTGCGTGAAATCCTGGATATTGCGTCTTTCGGATCGTTTTTCGATATTCGCTTAGGAATTCGGTCGGTGCTATGGCGCAAACTGTTCCGACAAAATTCTTTCTTCCAAATCATGTTCGGGATCGAACAGCATGGTCAGGCGCAAAGTCTCACTCAGTGAAACTTCGACACTCACGACATCGCGAACCTCGAACGCGTCAGCACATGCGCTCACCGGGCGTTTGCCAGATTCCAAGACCTCGAACTTCACCGTGGCGCCGTTGGGCAAGATGGCGCCGCGCCAGCGCCTCGGTCGAAACGCGCTGATCGGGGTGAGGCACAAGACGTCCGAACCGATCGGCACAATAGGGCCATAGGCAGATAGATTGTAGGCGGTGCTGCCCGCAGGAGTGCATAACAGGACACCGTCGCAAATAAGTTCCTGTAGCCGGACGATTTCATCGACCGTAATTTTGATTTTAGCTGTTTGCTGAGTTTCCCGAAACAACGAGATGTCGTTGATTGCGATGGCATCCAACACCTTGCCCAAAATCGTCGTGGCTCGCATTTGCAAGGGACGGATGGAAACTGGTTCGGCGCGGTTCAATCTGTCTGGTAAGTCGTCCGGCGTATACTTGTTCATGAGAAAGCCAATACTGCCGCGATTCATGCCATAAATGGGTTTCAACTGCTCCTTGTAGTCATGCAGAATACTCAGCATAAAGCCATCGCCCCCGAGCGCAACGATGATATCGGCGTCTTCCGGAGCGACATGGGGGTAGCGTGTCGACAGGTCGCTTAAAGCTTCCTGAGCGTCGGAGGAGTTCGACGCAACGAACGCTATTTTGTTGTTATTCATGTGGTAACCCCATGAGAATGGGTGACAATTGCCGCGTCAGTATAGTCGAGGGTACCGGTAGTGCCAGCGACGCGGACGAAACTGGAGGCGGAATATGTGGATACTTCGGAGTCTCGTACTCCTTACAATTATGTTCGCGGCGATACCGGGCAAGGCTAATGACCGGCATGCGGGGTATTACTACCCTAAACCCGTTACGAGTGAAGTCTATCGCCCACGTGCCCGAAAGATGATGGGGGCCAATAAACAAGCTCGCATTGCATTCGTGACCAATATTACCAACGGCATGCTGAATAAGGCTGCCTATCCTCCGCAATATGCTATTTTCTCGAAGGGTGCGCGTCAGGAGAAATTGGTTATCGTGGGAATTCGTGATGACGCCTATAACACCATCTTCAGAGCGCGGGCCTTACTGGCGCAATTGACGGCGGTCGCGCGGACGACACGGATCATTCAAGAACAAATGAAGCCAGGTGACCTGACGTTCTTGGACCTATTGAACCTAATGGGTTTCGAGCAGATGACGATAAGCGACGGCAAGAGCTTCTCGCATCAGATTACAATTAGGTGATAGAGGAGGGAGCGATGTCGGATCGAGATGCGGTGATGTTCGTCAATGACGCGTTTTATATGTGTTTTGCGGCCGGCGATGCGGATGGCATGGATGATTTGTGGGCTAAATCCGCCTCCGTCAGTTGTATTCACCCGGGATGGGAATCTCTGGTCGGTCGGACGGCGGTTGTCGACAGCTGGCGTAGTATTATCACCACGGGGGTGCCACAAATTCGATGCCGTGAGCCAGTAGTTTCCCTCTATGGTGATACCGCGTGCGTCATCTGCTTTGAGGAGGTCGAGGGTGGGTTTTTGATCGCGACCAATCTCTTCGTGCGCGAAGGGGAGGCGTGGAAAATGGTTCACCATCAGGCTGGACCAACACGTGGGCAGCCGTCAACGCAACAGCCCGCCAACGAAAATAGATCGATTAACTGATCGGCTGTGTTAGCCGCCGGTTACGCTCATATGGCGGCCGACGCCGGGGCGTTGGTGGCGGCGGTCGATGATAAAGTCATGGCCCTTGGGTTTGCGCCCAATGGCCTCATCGATGGCGGCGGAGACAGCGGCATCGTCCGGGCTCGCCCGCAGGGAGGTCCGTAAGTCCGCCGCATCTTCCTGACCCAGGCACATATAAAGCATCCCGGTACACGTCAAACGAACCCGATTGCAGGATTCACAGAAATTGTGGGTCATCGGAGTAATAAATCCGATCCTACGACCGGTCTCGACGCAATCGACGTAGCGTGCGGGACCGCCGCTGGCGTGATCGCTCTCGTTTAGAGTCCACTGCTTTTGCAATTTTCCCCGGACCATCGATAGCGGCCAATATTGATCGAGCCGAATTTCACCGCCGATATCCCCCATCGGCATAACTTCGATGAATGTCAGGTCGTGGCCTTCGTCGCCGCACCAACGGACCATGTCGTGGATTTCGTCATCGTTCACGCCCTTAAGGGCGACACAGTTGATTTTTATGGATAATCCGGCCACTTTAGCAGCAGCGATACCTTCGATGACCTTGTCGAATTTGCCCCAACGCGTAATCGCCTGGAATTTATCTGGATTGAGGGTATCGATGGAAACGTTGATACGCCGGACCCCGCAATCCGCGAGTGCTTGAGCGTATTTGGATAATTGGCTGCCATTGGTGGTGAGTGTCAATTCATCGAGTGCACCGGACTGAAGGTGCCGTCCCAGGCGTTCAAACAGCCACATGATATTGCGGCGGACCAGGGGTTCGCCGCCGGTCATCCGCAATTTCCGGACGCCGCGTGCCACAAAGATCGAACACAACCGGTCCAGTTCTTCTAGTGTTAACAGATCGGCTTTTGGCAGAAATGTCATGTCCTCCGACATGCAATAGACACAGCGAAAATCGCATCGATCGGTGACTGAGACACGTAAATAGTCAATTGTCCGATCATAAGGATCGATCAATGCGGTTCTGTTCAGTGGGTCGTCTTGTCTTTGTTCCAGCAAACCCTGTTCTCCGATTTCCATTGGAGTGGAAATCCTGCGCCATTCGTTACGTATGTTGCCTGATAGGGCATATATGATGATGGAACATACACCTTCGCAAGCCGTTA